>JBBIQI010000098.1:3782-13217 GCA_037442465.1 Burkholderiales bacterium | reverse complement strand
CGCGCTCGGCTACTGGATCGGCCGCGGCGCGCCCGAGTTGGCCCAAGCCTGGCTGCTGGCGAGCTGCGCGAGCGCGCTCGAACGCCCCGCGTGGGCGCGGCTTTCGGTCGCGCTCGCCAACGACGATCGCGCCGAGTTGCATACGCTGCTCGACACGCTGGCCGACTGGCTGCCGGCAGCCGACCGCATCGAAGCCGCGCAGCGCAGCGGGCGTGTCGTTGAGGCGCAGACGCTCGCGTTCGAGCGGCTGGCGCTCAATCCGGCCCACGACGAACTGCACCAGCGACTGGTCGCGGCGACGACCGCGCAGCCGCCGTATGCGGGTGCCGGCTGGCAGGCGCTGACGCAGCGCCCGCTGCGCGAGCGCACGTGGCTCGTCGACGGCGCGCTCGACCTGTCGCAGCGGTTGCAGCTCGGCGCAGCGGTGTATGAGGTCGCGCGCGAATCGACCGACGCCGCGCAACTGATCAATGTGCCCGCGACCGAGCGGATGCAGTCGCTCGCGGCGCGCGTGGCGCTCCCCGGCAACGGCGAGTTGCGCGCGCAGGTCACGGCGCGCGACGGGTTCGGCTCGGCCGTCGGCGTCGTGCTGCAAGGCGAGCGCGACGTCGCCCCAAGGCTGCGGCTCGGACTGCGGCTCGGTCTGCACGATCTGGCCACCGACAACGCCTTGCTGCGCATCGGCGGCGCGCGCGATGCGCTCGCCGCCAGCGCGTTCGCGCGGTTAAGCCAGCGCGAGTTCGTCGCGCTCGCGATCGAGGCGAACCGCTACGACGCGCTCGACGGCGGCGCCCTCGGTCACGGGCGGATCGTGCGCCTCGAGGCGGGTCATCTCGTGCGAACCGAGTATCCCGACCTGACACTGCGCGCGACCGCGTCCGATCTGCGTTACGTGCCGCGGGCGGGGCTGGACGCGCGGCTCGCAACCTTGCTGCCGCCGGCGGCGCGCGCGGGTGCCACCAATGCGGCGCTGCTGCCGGCATCGACCACGCAGCTCGGCATCGGCGTTGCGGTGGGCGACAGCGCACGCAGCGGTTACACCCGCGCCTGGCGGCCGTGGGCGAGCGCCACGCTGCTGTCCGCCCGCAACAGCGGCACCAACACCGAGTGGCACCTCGGCATCGCCGGCAGCGTGCTCGGCGCCGACCGCCTCGAGCTCGGCGCAACCGGCGGCTCGGCGCGCGGCGCGGATGCGGCGCCGTACCGGCAATTCAACGTTCGCTACCGATGGTTGTTCTGATGAGTTGCGCGCAAGCCCGAATCCCGATGACACCGATCGTGCCGCCCTTCGTGGAAGATGCGTGGGTCGCCACGGGCCGACGGCGAAACAGCTCGGCGGCCGAAACGCCGGGCCCCCTCGCTTTGCTCGGGATGACGAGGGCGGTTCGAGATGTGGAGGACGACCCGAGACGTCGGCACGACCACTCGGGACGTCGGGACGAGCACTCGGGGCGCCGCGAGGACCCGTCGGGATGCCGGGCGCAACTCGGCACGAAGGGGGCAACGCACGCCGCAGGGCGGCGTCGATGCGGGCCCGGAGCGAGGGACCGCACCCGTGCCCGCGGCTGCGTGGATACGATGGTCACGTCAATGGAGAAAGCCATGATGCAAACCAAGCTGCACGTCAAACCGAACGCGCGATCGCCGCGAAGCGCCTTCCGGTCACTTCTGCTCGCTGCCAGCCTGGCGCTCGCGGCGTGCAGCACGATCGACGTGGCGCCGCGCGCCGAGTTCGACCGCGGCGCGCGCTGGGCCATGCTGCCGCTGGCCAATCACACCGAAACGCCGCAGGCCGGCAGCCGCGCGGCGGCGATCGTCGAAGGCGTGCTGCGGGCGCGCGGCATCGCCGAACTCGTGCGCGCGCCGGGCGAGCTGGGTGCGGAGTCGCTGCTCGAGCCGCAGGACGCGCAGGCGCTCGACAAGGCGCTCGCGTGGGCGCGCAGCAGCGGGGTGCGCTACGCGGTCACAGGCAGCGTCTCCGAATGGCGCTACAAGGTCGGCGTGGATGGCGAGCCGGCCGTCGGCCTGACGCTGCAGGTCGTCGACGTGTCCGCGGGCAAGGTCGTGTGGACTGCCACCGGCGCGCGCAGCGGCTTCAGCCGCGAGGCGCTGTCGGCCGTCGCGCAGAAGCTGGTGCGCGATCTGACCCAGCCGCTTGCGAGGTAGGCGCGCGATGCGCATTCCCGCCGCGATCCGCCTCAAGCAATCGGCTGCCGAGCGCGCCGCGCGGCGACTGCTGCCGCGCACGGTCACGCTGTGGAAGCCGAGCGCCGACTGGCGCATCGCGGTTGCGGAAGCGCTGCTGTTCATGGGGGCGGCGCTCGCGGTGAGCTGGTGGCTTAACCCGCGCGACCCCTTCTGGATCGACGGCGGCTTTCCCTGGCTGTGGCTGCCGGCGGCGATCCTGGCGCTGCGCTACGGCTCGGTGATCGGCGTGCTGGCGATGGGCTGCGCGCTGGCGGGCTGGTTCCTGCTGCAGACCTACGCCGGTCTCGCCGGAGAGTTTCCGCGCGCGAGCTTTCTCGGCGGGCTGATCCTGGCGCTGATCGCCGGCGAGTTCTCCGACGTGTGGAACGCGCGGCTGGCGCAGGCGCAGGCAGTCAACGCCTACATCGACGAGCGGCTGCACGCGCTGACGCATAACCATTTTCTGCTGTCGGTATCGCACGAGCGGCTCGAGCAGGAGCTGATCGCGCGTCCGTTCACGCTGCGCGAGATGTTCGCCGCGCTGCGCGGGCGCGTGTTGCGCGAAGACGCGCGCGCCGAGACGCTGCCGGCCGCCGCGTGGCTGCTGCAGTTGCTGGCGCAGACCTGCCGCCTCGAATGCGCCGCACTGTTCGCGATCGACGACGCGCAGTTGCGGCCGCAGGCGGTCGCCGCGATCGGCGACTTCGGCGCGCTCGACGAGTCGGACCCGATGCTCGTCGCCGCGCTGGAAAGCGGGCAGCTGACACACGTGCAGAGCGAACCTTTCGTCGAAGACGACCGGCCGAGCCGATATGTCATCTGCGCGCCGGCGGTGACCAGCGGCGGGCGGCTGCTCGGCGTGCTGGTCGCCGAGCGCATGCCGTTTACGGCGCTGACGCTGGAGACGCTGCAGCTCATCACGGTGCTGCTCGCCTACTACGCCGACAGCATCGACCACGCCGACGCCACGCAGCCGGTACTCGCCGCGTACCCGCGCTGCCCGGGCGACTTCGCGCTGGAACTGGTGCGCATGCAGCGGTTGCTCGCGACCGCGGCGATCCGCTCGTCGCTGGTCGCCTTCGTGGCCCGCGATGCGCAGGCGGCCGCCGAGTGGTTCGCCCGCATCGACCGGCTGCGCCGCAACGTCGACGTGGCGTGGTCGCATGCCGACGGCGAGCTGCGCGCGCTGCTGATGCTGCTGCCGCTGACCGCGCAGTCGGGGCTGTCCGGCTACCTGGAGCGGGTTGGCCGCGCGCTGCGCGAGCAGCACGGTGTGGACCTCGACGCCGCAGGGCTTGCGGTGCATACGACCGAAGTCGGCGAAGCGCCGCTGCCGGAGCAACTGGCGGCCCTTCTGGAGCGTTGCCGTGCTTAAGTTGTGGATCCCGGCGCTCACGGCGGAGTCGACCGCGCTGCTGCTGATCGCGCGCGGCAGCGCGGCGCTCGAAACGCTGATCGCCTTTCTGGCGCTGCACGGCGCGGCCAGCGCGTTGATCGCGGTCGCGGTCGGCCTGCTGTTTCCACCGGCGTATCGGCGCCCGCGGCGCTGGGTCTGGGCCACGCTGTTCGGGCTGAACTTCTTCGTGCCGGTGATCGGGCTCGTGGTGAGTTTCGTCGGTGTTGTGGCCGGCACGCTGTTTCCGCAGTTGCTCAAGCCCACGGTGTTCACGCGTGTGGCCGCCCCCGACTACACGGCCACGCGCGACTACGACCTGACGCGGCTGCGCGGAGCCGCAGTGCGCGCGCGGCTGCGCGAGCAGAACGTGCCGGCGACGGCGCGCGCCGAGGCATTGCTGGCAATCGGCGCGGCCGCCACCCCCGCCAGCGGTGCGGTGCTGCGCGAAATGCTGGCCGACCCGTCCGACGACATCCGGCTGCTCGCCTACGGGCTGCTCGATCGCAGCGAGAAGGCGATCTCCGAGCAGCTCGTGCGCGAGCGCAGCGTGCTCGCCGCCGCGGAGGAGATCGGCGATCGCGACACCGCGCGTGTCGTCCATCACCGGATCGGACAGCTTTACTGGGAGCTGGTGTACCAGGCGCTGGTGCAGGGCGACATGCAGCGTTACGCGCTCGAGCAAGCCTTGATCCATATCGAGCAGGCGCTCGATGGCAGCAGCGCCGACGGCGCTCGCTGGCTGCTGATCGGGCGCATTCACCTCCGGCGCGGCGAGATCCAGCCCGCACGCGCCGCGCTCGAAGCGGCCTTGCAGCATGGCCTGCCGCGCCGCAATGTCATTCCCTATCTGGCGGAGCTGCGCTTTCATCAGCGCCGCTATGCCGACGTGCGCAAGCTGATGTACGAGCTGGGCGCGCAGCCGGCGTCCGGGCAGCTTTCAGCGCTGCAGCAGTTCTGGGCCGCGTAGTGGGCGAGCGACCGATGCAAGGCGAGCCGACCCGCACCCTGCCGACCGCGCCGAACGTCGACGTGCTGCTGCTGCTCGAAGGCACGTTCCCGTACGTCGCCGGCGGCGTGTCGAGCTGGGTCAACCAGATCATCCGCGGCTTTCCGCAGTTGCGCTTCGGCGGGATCTTTCTCGGCAGCCGCCGCAGCGACTACGGCGAGATGAAGTACGCGCTGCCGGACAACCTGGTGCACCTCGAGTGCCACTATCTGCACGAGCACGCGAGCGAGGATTACCAGCCTGCCGCCAGCGACGGCGATGCCGACGCGTTTGCGCGCGTGGCGTCGCTGCACGAGCGCTACCGGCAGGCGCGCGCCGCCGGCGGCGATGCCGTCGCCGCTGGTGCGGCGATCGAGCGCGAGTTCGCCGCGCTGCTGCCGCAGATGCGCGCCGGCGGTGCGCTCGACGAGCGCGCGTTCCTGCACAGCCGCGCATCGTGGAAGCAGATCGCCGACAACTACCGCGCGCGCTGCACCGATCCGTCGTTCGTCGACTACTTCTGGACAGTGCGCATCATGCACGCGCCGGTGTGGCGGCTGCTGGCGATCGCCGATGCCGCGCCCGCCGCGCGCGTGCTGCACACGATCTCGACCGGTTACGCGGGCTTCCTCGGCGCGCTGCTGCGGCACGTGCAGGGCGCGCCGCTGCTGCTGTCCGAGCACGGCATCTACACGAAGGAACGCAAGATCGATCTGTTCCAGAGCACGTGGATCCGCGACAACCGCGGCGTGTTCGAGCGACGCGGCGGCGAAGTCGCCTACTTCAAGGACCTGTGGATCCGCTTCTTCGAGGCGCTCGGGCGCAGTTGTTACGCGGCGGCGAGCCGCATCGTCGCGCTATACGAGGCCAACCGGCAACGCCAGATCGCCGACGGCGCGCCGCCCGAGCGCACGCTCGCCATCCCGAACGGCATCGATCTGGCGCGCTTCGCGCGGCTGCGCGCCCAGCGCCCGGCCGAGCCGCCGAAGGTCGCGTGCCTGATCGGGCGCGTCGTTCCGATCAAGGACGTCAAGACCTTCATCCGCGCGATGCGCAGCGTGGTCGCGCGCATTCCGGACGCGCTGGCGTGGATCGCGGGGCCCGAGGACGAGGATGCCGAATACGCGCGCGAGTGCCGGCTCGTCGTCGAGAGCCTGCAGCTCGAGGAACACGTCAAGTTTCTCGGCTTCCAGAAGGTGCCCGAGCTGCTGCCGAAGATCGGGCTCGTGGTGTTGAGCTCGATCAGCGAGGCGCTGCCGCTGGTGCTGCTCGAGGGCTTTGCCGCTGGGGTGCCGTGCGTGGCGACCGACGTCGGCTCGTGCCGCCAGCTCGTGCACGGACTCGGCGCGGAGGACGAGGCGCTCGGCGCCGCCGGCGAAGTGGTGCAGATCGCCGACCCGCAGGCGCTCGCCGACGCCATCGTGCGTCTGCTCGCCGATCGCGAGCGCTGGCAGCGGGCGGCGGCCGCCGGCATCGCGCGCGTCGAGCGCTACTACACGCAGACGCAGATGTTCGACGCTTATCGGGCGCTATACGAGGAGGCGATGGCGACGGGCGCCGCAAGCCCCTCACCCCAACGCTCCTGCCGTGTCCCGGCAGACGACCGCGAAGCCTCCCCGCTGCGCTTGCGCGGACAGCCCGGCCCGGAGACAGGCCGAAGGGACGACGGCGAGGGCTGCCCCGTGCACGCACAGCGGCCCGCACCCGCGACCCTAAAGGACTGACGCGCCCCATGGCCGGCATCGGATTCGAACTGCGCCGGATACTGAAGCGCGGCACGCTGCTCAGCCTGCTGGGCGCGTACGGCTATGCCGGCGTGATCGGCTCCGGCCCGTGGGTGCTGTCGATCGTCGGCATCCTCGCGGTCGGCCTGCTGACGGTGGCCACCGTGATACCCAAGTTCGCGGTCACGCAGTTCCAGGTGTCGGTCACCTATCTGATCGCGCTGTCGCTGATCATCACCGGACCGTTCCAGCTGTCGTACACGCGCTTCGTCGCCGACCGCATGTTCGAGAAGCGCAACGATCTGGTGCTGCCCAACTTTCACGCGGTGCTCGCGACCGTTACCTGGATCTCCGGGCTGGCGGGACTGGCGGCGGCGATATTCCTGTTTCCGAACGAGTCGCCCGCCTACCGACTGCTGATGGTTGCGGGGCTGGTGCTGATGTCGAATATCTGGATCGCGACCGTGCTGCTGTCGGGGCTGAAGCAGCACAAGGCGGTCGTCGCGCTGTACGGCCTGGGCTACGGCATCTCGGTAGCGGCGGCGATCGCGCTGGCGCGCTTCAGCCTCGCCGGACTGCTCGGCGGCTTCGTACTCGGGCAGGCGGTGTTGCTGATGGGCATGCTGGGGCTGGTGATCCGCGAGTTCCCGTCCGACCGCTTCATGTCGTTCGAGTTTTTCCGGCGCGAGCTGCACTTCAAGAGCCTGATGTGGATCGGCCTGGCGTACAACCTGGCGATCTGGATCGACAAGTTCATGTTCTGGTACTGGCCGGCCACCGGGCAGAACGTGGTCGGCCCGCTGAACGCGTCGCTGATCTACGACCTGCCGATCTTCCTGGCGTACCTGTCGATCATCCCGGGCATGGCGGTGTTCCTGCTGCGGCTCGAAACCGACTTCGTCGACTACTACGACGCCTACTACGACGCGGTGCGCAGCGGCGGTTCGCTGGCGCTGATCGAGCGTTACCGCAACGGCATGGTCGAAAGCGCGCGCATCGGCATCTTCGAGATCGTCAAGATCCAGACGATCGCCGCGCTGCTGGTCATCGTCGCCGGCAGCGGGTTGCTGCGCGCGCTCGGCATCTCGGAGCTGTACGAGACGCTGCTGCACGTGATGGTGATCGGCGCCGGCATGCAGGTGGTACTCCTCGGCATCCTGAACATCTTCTTCTACCTCGACCGCCGGCGCATCGCGCTTTATCTCGTCGCCGCGTTCCTGGGGCTGAACACGCTGTTCACCGGCATCACGCTCGCGCTCGGCCCGGCGTGGTTCGGCTACGGCTACGCCGGTGCGCTGCTCGTCGTCTGCGTGGCCGGCCTGATCGTGCTCGACCGCGTGTTCGAGCAGCTCGAGTACCACACGTTCATGCTGCAGCGGAACGCGTAGCGCCGGGTGCGATCGATAGAATGCCGCGCACTCCCCCCTGTTGCAGACAATGACCCTCGCCGTCGTTCGCAGCCGCGGCTTGTCCGGCATGTTCGCGCCGGAGGTCACCGTCGAGGTCCATCTCGCCAACGGTCTGCCTTCGTTCACGCTGGTCGGTCTGCCCGACACCGAGGTCAAGGAGTCGCGCGAGCGCGTGCGCGCCGCGATCCAGAACTGCAGGTTCGAATTTCCGATGCGGCGGATCACGGTGAACATGGCGCCGGCCGATCTGCCGAAGGAATCGGGCCGCTTCGACCTGCCGATCGCACTCGGCATCCTCGCCGCGAGCGGGCAACTGACGCAGCGCGTGCTCGACCGCTACGAGTTCGTCGGCGAGCTGTCGCTGACCGGCGAACTGCGGCCGGTGCGCGGCACGCTGGCGATGACCTACGCGGTGTCGAAAGTGCCGCACGCGCAGACGCCGCGCGGCTTCGTGCTGCCCGCGGAGAACGCCGACGAAGCCGCGCTCGTCAGCGGCATCGCCGTCTATCCAGCGAAGGATCTGCTGCAGGTCGTCGCGCACCTGGAGGCCGAAGCGGGCAACGTTCAGGCGCGGCGCATCGCGCCCCATCACGCGGCGGTTCGCCTGACGCCGCCGGCGTACCCGGATTTCTTCGACGTCAAGGGACAAAAGCCCGCCAAGCGCGCGCTCGAAGTGGCCGCGGCCGGCGGACACAGCGTGCTGATGGTCGGCCCGCCGGGGACGGGAAAGACGATGCTCGCGCAGCGGTTCCCGGGCATCCTGCCGCCGATGACCACCGACGAGGCGCTCGAGTCCGCCGCCGTGCTGTCGCTGGTCGGACAGTTCGCCACGCAGCGCTGGGCGACGCGCATGTTCCGCGCGCCGCACCACACGGCGAGCGCGGTCGCGCTGGTCGGCGGCGGCAGCAGCCCGATGCCGGGCGAAATTTCGCTCGCGCACCACGGCGTGCTGTTCCTCGACGAGCTGCCCGAGTTCGACCGCCGCGTGCTCGAAGTGATGCGCGAGCCGCTGGAGAGCGGCCGCATCACGATCTCGCGCGCAGCGCGCCAGGTCGACTTTCCGGCGAAGTTCCAGTTGATCGCGGCGATGAACCCGTGCCCTTGCGGCTACTACGGCCACAAGACGATCGCGTGCCGCTGCACGCCCGACATGATCGCCCGCTACCAGGACCGCATCAGCGGTCCGCTGCTCGACCGCATCGACATGCGCGTCGAGGTGTCGTCGCTGACCGAGGATGAGCTGGTCGAGATGCCCGACGGCGAGCCGACGCGCTACATCGCCGAACGTGTGGCGCGGGCGCACGATCGCGCGCTCGAACGCCAGGGCAAGCCGAACGACGCGCTGACCGCCGCCGAGATCGAACGCGTGTGCAAGCCCGAAGGCGCCGTCAAACAACTGCTGCACGCCGCAAGCGTGCGACTCGGCTGGTCTGCGCGCGCCTACCACCGCGTGCTGAAGGTCTCGCGCACGATCGCCGATCTGGAAGGCGTGGACGAGTTGGCCACGGCGCACGTGGCCGAGGCAATTCAGTATCGAAGATCGTTGCGGGAGACGTAGGCATCGCTGCGGCGCATCGCCGCAGCGTCACTGGTCGGGCACCGTTGCGATCCCCCTGCCCGTCCTCACGAATCGGGGTGAGGACAACCAACGCCTGTCGTTTCGAGCCGAGGGCGATGAACGGCTCCCCCGCGCCACGCCGAGATCCCTTGCGCTGCTCGGCATGACGGAACCGG
>JBBIQI010000098.1:0-3682 GCA_037442465.1 Burkholderiales bacterium | reverse complement strand
ATCCCTTGCGCTGCTCGGCATGACGGAACCGGCCCGCGACGGCGAGACGGACCCGCGCGGTGGCGGCGTCACGACATCGGGCCATCGTCAAGAAAAGCGGGGTTGCGAGCGCGTGACCCAACAAGCTGCGTCGGCGCGGGCGCGGCGGGGGGTGATCCGCGCCCGCCGCCTGGCGCTTACTTCCTTTGCCCGTCGTGCTTCTGCCGATAGATGCGCTTGCTCTGCACGTTCTGACGGTGCTGGATGCCGGCCTGCTCGCGCGGACCGACGTGGCCGTCGGCACCGGCACGGGCCTGGCTGCGGCCGACACGCGCTTGGCCGGTTTCAAGCCGCGCGGCCTCGCGGTTGGTCAGCTCGCCCGAGGCCATGCCCTGCTGGATGCGTTTTTCCTGGTTGATGCTGCGCTGGACGTCGGCCTGCATCCGACGCGACGAAGGCGAGTTCGGATCGCCGGTCTGGGCGTCGTGCTTCTGCCGATAGATGTCGGCGCTCGCCTTGTTCTGCGCGGCGTTGATGCGCGCGCGTTCGGCCGCCGTCAGCTGTCCGTCGCGCAGCGCGTTCGCCTCCATCCTGTCAATGCGCGCCTGCTCGGCCTGAAGACGGGCGGCCTCGCGCGTCGTGAGCTGTCCGGACTGCAGCCCTTGTTCGATGCGCTTTTCCTGGTTGACGTCGCGTTGCGTGTAGCCCGGTGCGCCGGTTTGCGCGAAAGCGGGTGCGAACGCGGCGGCGATCAGCGCGGCCAGCAAATGACGTTTCATCTCGACTCCCTTGGTTCGTTCATGGGACAACCCCATGCGCACGTTAACGACAGCGGGGCGCCGACGTCGACGTCGAACGCGGTAAGAAATTGCAACCGCGGTAAGCGGCGGTTGTCGGAGCGCCGCACGCATCGTCCGAACGGCGGATACGGCGTGTCAGCGGCGCCTTCGCCGGAGCCGGATGCGGGCTATCGAGGATTGCCTATTGATGATTACCTAACCTCGTGCCACCCCCAGCTTGCGAGTTTTTTCGGGTCCGAACGCACCGGTTCCGTCATCCCGTGCGCACGCGAGGGATCTCGGGTGCTCGGACGGCTTCTGAGTCTTTCACACGGAGGACACGGAGGACGGGGCTTGCGGTTTCAAGTCTTTCTCCGTGTTCTCCGTGTCTGACAAGGGTCGCGGAAAGTCGGCGCTGGCGGATCAGGCGGGCTGCAAGCAAGGGAGCTCGTGTTTGCAGACGGCCGAGATTCCTCGCCGGTGGCTCGGAATGACGAGGCAAGAAGCAGCTCGGCATGACGAGGCAAGAAGCAGCTCGGTATGACGAGGGTTGCGGGCGCCGGGCGGTTGCTACGCGTCGCAAAGATTCGTAAGGCTAAATAGTTTCGTGACACCGCCACCGTGTGCGTTCATTTGGCTCTCGCGGACGCCGGTTCCGTCATCCCGAGCGGCGCGAAGGATCTTGGCGTTGCGAGCGGCAGAGATTCCTGGCCTTCAGCTCGGAATGACGCGAGGGTTCGGCGCGGAATGACGAGGAGAGTGCGGCACGGAACGACGATGGGTCAGGGATGCGAGCGCCGGGCGGTTGGCGCCTGTCGGGAAAATGCGTCGTTCAATGGCGGGGCGCGCACAACGCGCCGAGTTCGCGGTCGATGCGTTCGGCCATCGCATGGCCCGACTTGATGCAGTCGCCGATCGAGACGCCGCCCCGGTAGTTCGCGCAGAAGTACAGACCGGGCGCGGCGGCCTCGGCGCGCTCGAGCGCGGCGATGCGCTCGCGATGACCGAGCGTGTACTGCGGGATCGCCTGCTGCCAGCGCGTCACCGCGCTCCACAGCGGCGTCGCCGCGCCGACGTACTGCGCGAGCGCGCGCCGCACGCTTGCCGCGATGTCGGCTTCGGGCGCCTGCGCCAGCTCGGGATTACGCCGGCCGCCGACGAAGGTCGTCAACACCACCGTGTCTTTCGGTGCGCGGTGCGCGAACATCGTGCTGGAAAACAGCGACCCGAGGATGGGCGGATTCTCCTTCTTCGGCGCGAGAAAGCCGAAGCCGTCGAGCGGATGCGCAACGTCGCTGCGGCGGTACGCGGCCGCGACGACCGCGACCGGCGGATAGACGATCTGCCGCAGCGCCTGCGCGGCGGCAGCGTCGAGCGAGGCGACGATGGGTGCGGCGGCATACGCGGGCACGGCGAGTACGACGGCGCGCGCACGCCGTTCGAAGCGCTCGCGCCCGCCCGCGTCGTCGCGCTCGCACTCGAGGACGAAGTTGTCGGGGGCGCGCCGCACGGCGGCGACCCGCACGCCGCACTCGATCGGCAGCGCGCGCGCGAGCGCATCGGTCAGCGTCTGCATGCCGTCGCGGAAGGAAAAGCTCACGGCCATGTTCTTCGCCTTCTCGGCACTCGTCTTGCGCTCGCGCGCGCCGAGGATCTGGCCGCGAATCAGGCTTCCGTACTTCCGCTCGAGCGCGGCGAGCCGCGGAAACGCGGCCGGCACGCTAAGCGTCTCCGGATCACCGGCGTAGATGCCGGCGACGAAAGGTTCGATCGCATAGTCGAGGAACTCGGTACCGAGCCGGCGACGAACGAAATCCGCGACCGTTTCCTCGGCCTCCGGCGGCGCCGGTGCGACGAACGGTTCGCGCAGCAGCGCAAGCTTGGCACGCCATGAAAACAGCGGTGTACGCAGGAACGCGCCGGGCGAAGTCGGCAGCGCGACCAGCGCGCCGCCGCGCAGGATGTAGCGCTTGGCCGCCGCCGCGCTGGCGTCGAGCCGCTCGTCGCGGATGCCGGCGGCGTCGAGCAGTTCGCCGATTAACGGCGTGGTGTCGAGTCCGCTGTTCGGCCCCAGCTCGTACAGCACGCCTTCCTGGCGCCGCGAGCCGATCACGCCGCCCGGCCGCGGCGCGGCTTCGAGCAGCCGCACGCGCCGGCCACGGCGTGCCAGCAGAAATGCCGTCGTCAGACCGGACAGTCCCGCGCCGGCGACGATTACGTCGGCGTCGTCCAGCGTCATCGGTTCGCTCCTCATCGATGGCCCTGCAAGCACGATCAGATCGCATCGGCGGCGCGACGATGTGCCTTCGATCAAGCAGCGTCGCGATCGTGCGCGCTGTGCCGACGGTGCATGCGATCCTTGCGCCGGATCAAACCGATGGAGCCGCGCGCGCCCCGTCGCCGGGCGACGCTGCGCGCGACGACGGTAGCGTGAACCGCGCTCGACGTTCGGCGCGCTCGATCGCGGCGACGAGCTGCGCGTGCTCCGGCGTTCCGGGCACAAGTTGCGCGAGCAGCCGCTGCCAGTAGCCGGCCGCGGCGCGGAAGTCGCGCGCCTCGTACGCGGCGCTGCCCGCCATCTCGAGCGCGCGCGGATACGCGGCGTCGAGAGCCAGCGCGCGATCGATCGCCTCGCGCGGGCGGCCGGCGAGCGAGCCGCCTTGTGCCATGCCGAGCGCATCGGCGTACTCGCACCACACGCCCGGATCGGCGGCGACCTTCGGCGATGCTTCGATCGCTGTCGCGTACGCGTCCGCAGCCGCCGCGAACAGATCCGCCTGCATGCGCAGCCGGCCGAGCATCACCCATGCGCGCGCGTCCTTGGGCGAGCGCGCGACGTGCGCCTCCAGCTCGGCGCCTGTGGCCGCGCCGCGCGGCGCGGCCTGGCCGTCCGCCACAGTCGAGACGGGGCGCGCGGCGAACTG
>JBBIQI010000097.1:0-13256 GCA_037442465.1 Burkholderiales bacterium | reverse complement strand
ATGACAGGGCGTGGTTGGCTCGGAGTGACGAGGTGTCGGTACCTCGGAATCGCGATGCGTGACAGATACGGGCGGCAGGCGGTTGGCGCGTGTCACGAGGACGAGCAATGTTCAACCAATGCGCGTCAGCAGCAACCCCTTCAGGTACTCGCCCTCAGGGTGCGTCATCAGCAGCGGATGGTCGGTGCCGGCGGCCAGCCGTGCGAGCATCTGACAGTCGACGCGCGCGTCGATGACCGCGCCGGCGACGATCTTCTGGAACAGATCCACGTCGATCGCACCCGAGCACGAGAAGGTCAGCAGGTAGCCGCCAGGCGCGAGCAACCGCAACGCCGACAGATTGATGTCCTTGTACGCGCGCGCGGCGCGTTCGACGTGATGGTGGCTCGCCGCGAACTTGGGCGGATCGAGCACGATCAGGTCGAAGCCGCGCCCCTCGTCGCGCAGCGCCCGCAGCGCATCGAACACATCGGCGGCGTGCCACTGCCCCGCCGCATCGTCCAGGCCGTTGAGCGCCCAGTTGCACCGTGCCAGCGCCAACGCGTCGGCTGACGAGTCGATCGACAGCACCGGGCGCGCGCCGCCGCGCGCCGCCGCGATCGAGAAGCCGCCCGTGTAGCAGAAGCAGTTCAGCATCGCCGGCGCCCGCCCCTGCGCGCGCACGAAACGTGCAGCCAGCTCGCCGGCGAGTCGCCGGTTGTCGCGCTGGTCGATGTAAAAGCCGGTCTTGTGGCCGCGCCGCACGTCGACGAAATAGCCGATGCCGTGTTCGCGCACCTCGACCCGTTCCGGCGGCGGCCCGCCGCGCACCACGCCCGTCGACGGCGGCAGGCCCTCCCGCTGCCGCGTCGCGCCGTCGGAGCGGTCGTACACGTTCGCAATGCCCGTGGCCGCGACCAGCGCGTCGAGCAGCACGTCGCGCTGCGCTTCGACGCCGGCGGCCTGCAATTGCACGACGAGCTGATCGGCGTAGCGGTCGGCGACGAAGCCGGGCAAGCAGTCCGCTTCGCCGAAGACCAGCCGTACCGCGTCGGTGGCGTCGGCCAGCGCCGCGCGTCGCGCCACGGCTGCTCGCACGCGCGCGGCAAACCACGCCGCGTCGATCGCATCGGTTTCGACGAAACTCCAGCAGCGCGCGCGGATCGACGCCGCCGGCGAGTACGCGGCCCACGCCAGCCAGGTGCCGTCGGCGGCGCGCACGGCGATCGTCGCGCCCGCCGCGGGCTTGCCAGCCACGCGCGCGACCGCCGTCGCGTAGACCCAGGGGTGCCGGCGCGCGAGCGAGCGCTCCTTGCCGGGCTTCAGGATCAGCTCGCCGTCGACGTTCACGGCTTGCCGCTCTTGGCTTTCGCGCGCGGATGTGCGGCGTCGTAGGTCTTGGCCAGATGCTGCCAGTCGAGCTTTGTGTAGATCTGCGTGGTTGCGATGTTGGCGTGGCCGAGCAGCTCCTGCACGGCGCGCAGGTCACCGCTGGACTGCAGCACGTGCGAGGCCATCGAGTGCCGCAGCACATGCGGATGCACGTGCACTCCAAGACCGAGCCGGCGCGCCAGCTGCGCCAGCCGCGCCTGCACGCTACGTGGCGCAATGCGCGCGCCGCGCGCGGAGACGAATAGCGCGCGCTCGTCGACGCTCGGCAGCGTCGCGCGCGCCGCAAGCCAGCCGCGCAACGCCTGCGCGGCGGCGGCGCCGACCGGTACCGTGCGCATCCGGCCGCCCTTGCCGGTGACGCTGACTTCGTTCGAGTCGAGGTCGATCCAGCTCGCCGACGCCGGCCGGCCGGCCACGGCGGGAAAGTGGCGCCAGTCGAGACTCACGAGCTCCGCGAGCCGCAGTCCGCTCGAGTACACCAGCTCGACGAGCGCGCGGTCGCGCAGCGCCAGCGCAGAGCCGTCGGTTTCGTGCGCGGCCAGTTGCACCGCCTGGTCGGGCGCGAGCGCTTTCGGCAGGCGGCGCGCGCGCTTCGGCGCGCGAATGCCGACGGCCGGATTGGCGCCGATCAGTCCCTGCTCGCCCAGCCAGCGATAGAAGCTGCGCCACGCCGACAAGGTGCGCGCCAGCGATGCGGCGCCGCGCCCCGCGCCGTGCAGCCGTGCGACGAAGCGGCGCAAGTCGGCCACCGCCAGGCGCTCCAGCGGCGTCGCGCCGGCGAGCGCAGCGAGCACGGCCAGATCGCGCCGATACGCTTCCACGGTCAGCGCCGCAAGCCGGCGCTGCGTCGCAATCTCGTGCAGGTAGCGCGCCGCCAGCGGCGGCAGTACCGGTGCCGCGCCTTCGCTCATCCGCCGCGCAGCCGCGCGAGCGCGGCGCTGGCCAGCTCCGCGATGCGCGCGAGAAAGGTCGTTCCCATCGTGATCTGGAACCGATCCCTGTCGGGCGAGCCGAGCACGAGCAGCCCGAATGCGTCGGGACTGGCCCCGATGCGCAGCGGCAGCATCGCAAGGCTGGCCACAGCGCTATCGTCGGCGGACATCCAGCGCGCCGCTTCGAAACCGACGTTGGCGCCGCAAAACGGCGCCTGCATGCTCGACGCCAGCCGCTTGACGTCGTCGCTCACCGCTTCCGCGCAAGCGAGTCCGGCAAACGCCGGCTGCACGTCCCACACGCGGATCGCGCCGAATGGCACCGCAAACAGGCGCCGCAACTCCTCGACCGCCGTCGACGGCAGCTGCGCGGCATCGGTCTGCCGCAGCAGGGCGCGCGCCCATTGCACGAGCTTGTCGGCAATGACGTCGTTTTCCTCGCCATGCCGCAACATCTCGGCGATACGCGTCTCCAGCGCGCGGATGCGCTCGCGCAGCAGCAGCGATTGACGCTCGACCAGCGAGATCGCCTGGCCGTTCTGCGGATGCGGGATGCTGATGACGCCTAGCACCTCCGGATGCTGCTCGAAGAAATCCGGATGCTCGGCGAGATACCGCGCCACGTCGTCGCCCTTCAAATCTCGATCTCCCCGTCGAAAACCTTCACCGCCGGACCCGTGAGCCACACCGAGTGCGAAGCGCCGTCATGCGCGCCGCCCCAGGCAACGCGCAGCCGGCCGCCGCGCACATGCACCGCCACCGGCGAGTCGAGCAACCCGCGCTGGATGCCGGCCACCGCGGCCGCGCATGCGCCGGTACCGCACGCGAGCGTCTCGCCGACGCCGCGTTCCCAGACGCGCAGGCGGATCGTGCGCCGATCGACGACCTGCATGTAGCCGGCGTTGACGCGGTTCGGAAAACGCGCGTGGTGCTCGATCGCCGGGCCGTCGCGCACCACCGGCGCGGCATCGACGTCGTCGATCACCTGCACGGCGTGCGGATTGCCCATCGACAGCACGGAAAACCACAGCTCGCGCCCGTGCACCGTCAGCGGCCACAGCTGCGCGCGATGCTCGGCGCGCGCAACCAGCCCGTTGGCATCGAACGGCACGCGCGGCGGATCGAACGTGGGCGGGCCCATGTCGACGGTCACCTCGCCGTCGTCCTCCAAGCGCGGCTCGATGACGCCGCTTTTCGTCGCCACGCGGATCGCGCGCTTGGCCGTCAGGCCCTGGTCGTGCACGAACTTGACGAAACAGCGCGCACCGTTGCCGCACTGTTCGACTTCGCCGCCGTCGGCATTGAAGATCCGGTAGCCGAAGTCCGCGCCCGGTTGCGGCGGCGGCTCGACGAGCAGGATCTGGTCCGCACCGATGCCGAAGCGACGATCGGCAAGCGCGCGCACCAGCGCGGGTGACAACTCGATGCGCTGCACGATGCCGTTGAGCATCACGAAGTCGTTGCCCGCGCCCTGCATCTTGGTAAACCGCAACTTCATGCGGGGATTATCGCGCAGCGCTCGCGCGCACCTTGCAAAGCCGGCGGCGCGACCAGGCACGCGAACGCATCAGTACAACGAAGGGGCGCCGGCAGGCCGCGTCTTGAAGCGCTTGTGCGTCCAAAGATACTGATCCGGCAGGCGCCGTACCCAGCGCTCGATCTCGGCGTTCATGCGCGCGGTGTCGGCGAGCACGTCGCCGCTCGGATAGTCGCGCCACGGCGGCTCCACGTGCAGCACGTAGCCGTCGGGCGTCATCTCGGTCACGCAAGTGACCACCTTGGCATTCGTCAGCTTCGCCAGCCGCGCGACCATCGGCAGCGTAGCAGCGTCGACGCCGAAAAACGGCGCGAACACGCCGTTGCGTTCGCCCGGGTCCTGATCGGGCAGATAGTAAAAGGGCAGGCCGTCCCTCAGCGCGCGCACGGCTGCGCGCAGATCGAAGCCCTCGCGCGCGATCAGCAGCGGCTCGTTGAAACGGTTGCGGATCGCGAGCAGCCAGCGGTCCCACTCGGCGTTGCGGTTGCGGGCATAGATCGACACGCCGCGCACCAGCGTGTTCAGACGCACGCCGCCGGCATCCAGCCCCGCGAAGTGCGGCGCCACCGCGATCAGCGGGCGGTTGGCAGGGTCGGTCAGATGTTCGGCTCCCTCGACGCGTACGAAGCGCTCCATGTCCTGGCGCGAGGCGCGCGCCAACACGCCGTGGTCGACGAAAGCGCGCGCCAGATTGCGCAGCGTGCGGCGGCCGATCGCCGCGCGCTGCGCCGCGCTTTTCTCCGGAAAGCACAGCGCGAGATTGACGAGCGCGATGCGCCGGCGCGGCCACGCCAGCCACCACAACAGATCCCCGAGGACGTTGCCGAGCCGCGCGCGTGCGCGCGGCGACCAGCGTGCCGTCCACTCCATCAGCGCGACCAGCGCGCGCGCGGCGAGCCGCTTCATGCCCCGGCACCGGGCGGCTGCGCACCGGCCGGTACCTTGTAGCGGTTGTAGCCCCACAGATACTGCGCGGGACAGGCGCGGATGAGCCGTTCGAGCGCGCGGTTCAGCACCTTTGCATCCTGGGCCGCATCGCCGGTCAGCGGCTCCGTCAGCGGTGCCACGTGGATCCGGTAGCCGCGCCCGCGCGGCAGGCGCTCGCCGTATACGAACACGACGTCGGCGCCGTGCGCGACCGCGAGCCGCGCCGGCAGGGTCATCGTGTACGCCGGCCGCCCGAAAAACGGCGCCCACACGCCCTCGCCCTGCGAAGGCACCTGGTCGGGCAGGATGCCGGCCGCCTGCCCGGACTTCATCGCGCGCATCAGCATTCGCACGCCGCGCGTGTCGGCCGGCGCCAGCACGAGACCGTCTGCCGCGCGGCCGCCCTCCATCAGCGGGCGCAGCGCCGACTTGTGCGGCACGCGGTACAGCACGGTCATCGTGCGGGTGCGCGGATCCGCGTGCAGCGCGTAGGTCTTGGAGATGATTTCGAAGCAGCCGAGATGCGGCGTCAGAAAGACCACCGGCCGGCCTTCGGTCTGCGCGGCCTTCATGCGTTGCAGATCGGCCGGGTGGATCTTGCCGAGCAGGTCGCGCGGCGGGCGCATCCAGACCCAGGCGCTCTCGAGCGCCTGCTTGCCCGCCTCTGCGATCGCCGCGCGGCGCGTGGCGCCGTCGTCGAGACCGGCCTGCGCAAGATTGGCGCGCAGGCACGCGCGATAGGTCGGCGCCAGCGCAAAGGCGAGCCAGCCGGCGGCCGCACCGAGCGCGTGTACGGCGGCCAGCGGCAGCCGCGCGATCAACTTGAACAGCAGCGTCAACATCGTGATGGCAGGCGCGCCGCCGCCGGCTTCCGGGTTCGGCCAAGGGTTTGACCCGTCTCCGGCGCGTCCTTAGAATTCGTCACTCGCCGATTTATGACCAATTGCGGGGCGAGCCGCGGCGCGCATTGTCGCATCGCACCCTGCGCGGGCGAACGCTTCGGGCCCGGCGCGGCAAATACCGCTAAAGCGTCGCCGCTCTTGTCGAGGGCAACGCGGTCAAGACCTTCGAACAGGAGTGGCAACGTGGCCAACGACTTTCTTTTCACCTCCGAATCCGTCTCCGAGGGCCATCCCGACAAGGTGGCCGATCAGATCTCCGACGCGATCCTCGACGCGATCCTCGCGCAAGACAAGCACTCGCGCGTCGCCGCCGAGACACTCGTGACCACCGGGCTCGTGGTGCTCGCCGGCGAGATCACGACGAAAGCGGTCGTCGACTATCCGGCGATCGCTCGCCATGTGATCAAGCGGATCGGCTACGACAACACCGAGTACGGCATCGACTACAAGGGCTGCGCGGTGATGGTCTGCTACGACAGGCAGAGCCCGGACATCGCGCAGGGCGTCGACGAAGGCAAGGGCCTGGACCTCAATCAGGGTGCCGGCGACCAGGGGCTGATGTTCGGCTATGCGTGCGACGAAACGCCCGAGCTGATGCCGGCGCCGATCTACTACTCGCACCGGCTGGTCGAGCGCCAGGCCGACGTGCGGCGCGATGGCCGCCTGCCCTGGCTGCGCCCCGACGCGAAGTCGCAGATCACGATGCGCTATGTCGACGGCAAGCCGCACTCGGTCGACACCGTGGTGCTGTCCACGCAACACGATCCGGACGTCGCCTACGAGACGCTGAAGGAGGCGGTGATCGAGACGATCATCAAGCCGGTGCTGCCGAAGGAGTGGCTCAACGGCACCAAGTACCTGATCAACCCGACCGGCCGCTTCGTGATCGGCGGGCCGCACGGCGACTGCGGACTGACCGGTCGCAAGATCATCGTCGACACCTATGGCGGCGCCTGCCCGCACGGCGGCGGCGCCTTCTCCGGCAAGGACCCGTCCAAGGTCGACCGCTCGGCCGCGTACGCGGCGCGCTACGTGGCGAAGAACGTCGTGGCGGCGGGCCTGGCGCGCCAGTGCCAGGTGCAGGTGAGCTACGCGATCGGCTATTCGAAGCCGATCAACATCACCGTGTACACCGAAGGCACCGGCAAGATCAGCGACGACAAGATCGCCAAGCTGGTGACCGAGCATTTCGACCTGCGCCCGAAGGGTATCGTGCAGATGCTCGACCTGCTGCGGCCGATTTACGAGAAAACCGCCGCCTACGGCCACTTCGGTCGCGACGAGCCCGAGTTCACTTGGGAGCGTACCGACAAGGCCGCGGTGCTCGCGGATGCGGCGGGGCTGAAGGCGGCGGCGAAAGCCGCGTAGCGGCGCCCCCGGCAGCGGGCTGCAAAACCGAAGCGACACTCACGCGGCCGGTGCACGGCTGCGGGCGGTGCGGCGACCTTTGCGGTCTCGCCGCCCGCGTCTGCTATGGGCAGGCGCCGGGCCGCAATTCGGCCGAATAAAAGCGGCGCGTAGCGAGACACGATCGGCGCGTCGTCCGCCCTGCGCCATCATGCTCAAACGCGTCCCGGTATCCGCGCCGCGCTTGGGAATGCACATCGAAGAACTGTGCGGCTCCTGGATGGAGCACCCCTCTTGGCGCACGCGCTTCAAGCTGACCGACCCGCAGGACCTCGAACGCATCCGCGCCAGCGGCATCAACGAGGTATGGATCGACACGTCCAAGGGCCTCGACGTCGAGCTTAACGACCGCGTGGCGGCGACGCGCGAGCGCGTCGACAGCGAAATCGAGCGCGAGCTGGCGCGCGCGATCGCGCGGCCGCAAACGGCGCTGGCGCGCGCGCCGATCGACGAAGAACTGACGCGCGCTGCTCGCATCTGCCGCGAGGCCAAACCCGCGGTGATCGCGATGTTCGCCGAAGCGCGCATGGGGCGCGCTGATCAGCATCGCGCGCCTGAAAGAGAGGGACGAGTACACGTACATGCACTCGGTCGCCGTCAGCGCGCTGATGATCGCGCTGGCGCGCCAGCTCGGGCTGGACGAGGAGCTGACGCGCGAGCTGGGGCTCCCCGGGCTGCTGCAGGACATCGGCAAGGCCAAGGTCCCGATCGAGATCCTGAACAAGCCCGGCAAACTGACCGACGCCGGGTTCGAAACGGTGAAGTCGCATCCCGAGCACGGGCACGCGATCCTGACCGCGGGCGGGGCGGCCGGGGCGATAGCGCTCGACGTCTGCCTGCACCACCACGAGAAGATCGACGGCACCGGCTACCCGCACCGGCTCCCCGGCGGCGCGATCAGCCTGTACGCGAAGATGGGCGCGGTGTGCGACGTCGACGACGCAATCACGTCGAATCGGCCCTACAGGCGCGGCTGGAACCCAGCCGAGTCGATCCGCCGGATGGCCGAGTGGAGTAGGCATCACTTCGACGAGGCGGTATTCCATGCGTTCGTCAGGACGGTCGGCATCGATCTGGTCGGCTCGCTGGTGCGGATGGAATGGGGACGCCTCGGTGTCGTCGTCGAGCAGACCGAAGGCGCGCCGCTCGCACCGAAGGTCAAGCTGTTCTTCTTGACGAAGTCGCAGTTGCACATCCCGCCCGAGACGATCGACCTCTCGCGGCCGGGCACGCACGATCGCATCGTCGGCCGCGAGGATGCGCAGCGCTGGGGGCTGGCGCGCGTCCACGAGATCTGGGCCGGCGAGGCGGCGGCGCGGCGCGCCTGAGTCGCGCGCGCCGGCGCCGGCGGAAGCTCGAACGCCAGCGGCTAGAAACGGCGCGCCGTGGGCGCCCGTTGCTGCGCGAGCGCGCGACCGCAATACCGGATCGCATGCGCACCCAGGAAGGCGCCGAGTGCGGCCGGCAGCCAGCCGAGCGCGAGCGTCAGGACGACGCCGAAAGCGTGGAAACACGCTGCGTACACGGCGATGAAAATGACGACCGAAGCCACTGCAGCCAGCCGGTCGCTCACCTCACCCCGTCCCAGCGGAATCACGCTTGGATCCCCCGTTTGCGCCCCTTTGCTGCGCGGAAGCGCGCGCGGGGCAGCTTGTTGTGACGTGATGGTGACGAAATCGTGACCGCATTGCCATCCCCCGCGTCGGCGATCCGGTTGCGGCACCTGCGCCGCTACCGGCGGGAACCGATTCGGCTATGATTCACGTCCCTTCGAGGAGCGTTGCAACGGAGCCGCGTCCGTCGGACTCCGCCAGGCTCGAAGACGCCGCCCCGGCACGCGAGGCGGCACGTGCGAACGGCGCTCGCAAACTTCTTTTTCGAAAGGAGGGCGCGAGATGAGCGCCGTACTCAAGTCCACGACTTCAACCAAGAACGACTTCGTCGTCGCCGACTTGCGGCTGGCCGACTGGGGCCGCAAGGAAATCCGCATCGCCGAAACCGAGATGCCGGGATTGATGGCGATCCGCGAGGAGTTCGCCGCCCGCCAGCCGCTCGCCGGCGCGCGCATCACCGGCTCTTTGCACATGACGATCCAGACCGCGGTGCTGATCGAAACGCTGCAGGCGCTCGGCGCGCAAGTGCGCTGGGCGAGCTGCAACATCTTCTCGACGCAGGACCATGCCGCGGCGGCGATCGCGGTCAAGGGCACACCGGTGTTCGCCATCAAGGGCGAGTCGCTCGCCGACTACTGGGACTACACGCACCGCATCTTCGAGTGGCCCGACGGCGGCTACACCAACATGATCCTCGACGACGGTGGCGACGCCACGCTGCTGCTGCACCTGGGAGCGAAGGCGGAGCAGGATGCGTCGGTCATCGCCCATCCGACCAGCGAGGAAGAGACGCATCTGTACGCCTCGATCAGGGCCAAGCTCGCGCAGGATCCGACCTGGTATTCGACGCGGCTCGCGCACGTGAAAGGCGTGACCGAGGAAACGACCACCGGGGTCAAGCGCCTGTACCAGATGGCCAAGGAAGGCCGCCTGGCGTTTCCAGCGATCAACGTCAACGATTCGGTCACGAAGAGCAAGTTCGACAACCTGTACGGCTGCCGCGAGTCGCTGGTCGACGGCATCAAACGCGCGACCGACGTGATGATCGCCGGCAAGATCGCCGTGGTGGCCGGCTACGGCGACGTCGGCAAAGGCTCGGCGCAGGCGCTGCGCGCGCTGTCCGCGCAGGTCTGGGTGACCGAGATCGATCCGATCTGCGCGCTGCAGGCGGCGATGGAAGGCTACCGCGTCGTGACGATGGACTACGCCTGCGACAAAGCCGACATCTTCGTCACCGCGACCGGCAACTTCCATGTGATCACCCACGATCACATGCGGCGCATGAAGGACCAGGCGATCGTGTGCAACATCGGCCACTTCGACAACGAAATCGACGTCGCCTCGCTCGCCCAATACCAGTGGGAGGAGATCAAGCCGCAGGTCGATCACGTGATCTTTCCCGACGGCAAGCGCATCATCCTGCTCGCCAAGGGGCGGCTCGTGAACCTCGGCTGCGCGACCGGGCACCCGAGCTACGTGATGTCCAGCTCGTTCGCCAACCAGGTGATCGCGCAGATCGAACTGTTCACCAACACCGCGAAGTACCCGGTCGGCGTGTACACGCTGCCCAAGCACCTCGACGAGAAGGTCGCGCGGCTGCAGTTGAAGAAGCTCGGCGCGCAGTTGACGGAGCTGACCGACGCGCAGGCGCGTTACATCGGTGTGGCAAAGGAAGGGCCTTACAAGCCGGATCACTACCGGTACTGAACGCGGGCGTCCCTTGCCGGCGCCACCCGGCGCGGCGCTCGATCGTCGCGACCGCATCCGCGTGTCACGGCCGAAGTCCGACGGAGTCAGCATGCGCATCCTTCTCGTCTGGATCCTCAACGCCGTCGCGTTGTGGTTGGTCACGCTGGTCTTGCCCGGGGTCCAGGTCCGGGATCCCGTGCACGCATTCGCTGCGGCGATCGTTCTGGGGCTGGTCAATGCGCTGATCAAGCCGGTGCTGGTGATCCTGACCCTGCCGGTCACGGTCGTCACGATGGGGCTGTTCCTGTTCGTTCTGAACGGACTGCTCTTCTGGGCCGTGGCGGCGCTGCTGCCGGGCTTTCACGTCGCCGGCTTCTGGTGGGGTGTGGCCGGCGCGCTGCTGTTCAGCCTGTTCTCGTGGGCGTTTTCTGCGTTGCTGCCGCGGCGCGACGCCCGATGATCCGCCCGCATGGGCTGCCGCGATGAGTCGACGCACGTTCAGCTTCGAGTTCTTTCCGCCCAAGACGCCGGAAGGTGCCGACAAGCTGCGCGCTGTGCGTGCGCGGCTGGCGACGGTGAATCCGGCGTTTTTCTCCGTCACGTTCGGCGCCGGCGGCTCGACGCGCGAGGGCACGCTGGCGACGGTGCTGGAGATCCACGGCGAGGGGCATGCCGTCGCGCCCCATATCTCGTGCATCGGTTCGACCCGGGCCGCGGTGCGCGAACTGTTGCAGCGATATCGCGACGTCGGCATCCGCCGGCTGGTCGCGCTGCGCGGCGACTTGCCGTCGGGCGCGGCCGGCGGCGCCGGCGACTTTCGCTATGCGAACGAGCTCGTGGAGTTCATTCGCGCCGAGACCGGCGACTGGTTTCACATCGAGGTAGCCGCCTATCCCGAGTACCACCCGCAGGCGCGTTCGCCCGCGGACGATCTCGCCAACTTCGTTCGCAAGGTGCGTGCCGGCGCAAACTCGGCGATCACGCAGTACTTCTACAACTCCGACGCGTACTTTCGCTTCGTCGACGACGTGGCCGCGCTCGGCTGCACGGTTCCGATCGTGCCGGGCATCATGCCGATCACCAACTACGCGCAACTCGCGCGCTTTTCCGACGCATGCGGCGCTGAGATCCCGCGCTGGATCCGCAAGCGGCTCGAAAGCTTCGGCGACGACCGCGAGTCGATCCGCGCGTTTGGCCTGGACGTCGTCGCCGACCTGTGCGAACAGTTGCTCGCGGTCGACGCCCCCGGGCTGCACTTCTACACGATGAACCAGGCCGAACCGACGCTCGCGATCTGGCAGCGGCTCGGGTTGCCGGTCGGCTGAACCGCCGGCGCGGCTTCAAATCAGCGAGGCAAGCGCGTCAGTCGCGTGCGGGTCTGCGCGCGCGTGCGCAGCGCTCGGCGCAGCACCCGCAAACGACCGCGCGGCACCGTCGATCCACGCCGTGCCGAGCTCGAGCACGGCACCACCGAGCACCGCCGCCGCGCCCAGCACGAGCAGCCAAGTCCACAGCGAATCGAGCTTCCCTCCGTTCATGGCAACCTCGTTGCCTCGACCACGAGCCTGCCGCACCCGGCGGGGTGCGGTACGTGTCGAACCTCCTGCGCGGCACGGCCCACTGGCGTCGTTGCGCGGTGCGCGGGCCTCGCCCATCGACCTGATCCGTCTCGGCCCAGCGGTTGCGCGCGCCCGGCCAGCGGTCCGCTCGCCAGGAAGTGTTCGCACTTGTTCAGAAACCGGGCTGCGCGCCGGCCCATTGCGACCGAGTGCGCCAGCGCCGCACCGCGCGCGCAAAGCGGGCGGCGGCGGCAACCGCGCGGCGCCACCAACGCGGCGCGCGCGATGCGCGCTCGACGATTTCGACGCACGCCGGCCCCAGGCTTTCCAGCAACGCGGTGCCGCGCGCACGCAGCGCGACCTCCTCACCGCTGCCGACGATCGCGTCGTGCGGCATGCCCTCTTCGGTCAGCCAGACGCTGCCGTACAGCACGTGCACTTTCGCGCCCGGGTGCGATTCGAACAACAGCATCTGCTCGTAGCCCAGATCGATCGTGCGCACCACCGTCAGTTCCCGGCTCATTGATGGCCTCCATTCGTTCGGCGCATGGATACGCCGTGACGATGGCATTAGATGCTCACAGCGCAGACAGAACAAACGAAAAGATCGCAGTTGATGGATGCACGCGCCGCATGTATGGTCGACGCCCTGATCCGTGAGCCGACGCGACGAACGACCGATGCCGACGAGACCCGCGGCCGCGCGGCGCGGCGCGCGCCCGATCGGGCTGACCGCATTGCGCGGCTTCGAGAGCGCGGCGCGCCACCTGTCCTTCACGCTGGCGGCCGCCGAGCTGAACCTGACGCAGTCGTCGATCAGCCGGCAGATCGCTTCGCTCGAGCGCCAGGTTGGCAAGCCGCTGTTCGTCCGCCGCACGCGCGCGCTCGAGCTGACGCCTGCGGGCGAGCGGTTGTACGCGGCCGTTCGTCAGAGCATCGGCGCGCTCGATCGCTGCGTGGACGAGATCCGCGGCGTCGGCGGGCCGCCGCGTGTGGCGGTGGCGACCTACGCCTCGTTCGCATCGCTGTGGCTGGTACCGCGGCTGGCCGCCTTCCAGAAGGCGCATCCCGAGATCGAGATCCGCATCGACGCGGCCGACCGACTGGTCGATCTCCAAGACGAAGAGATCGACATCGCGATTCGCTGGTTGCGGCCGGGATCGCACGTCGACGCCGACGCCCTGCTACTCGGCGAAGAAGAAGTCGCGCCCGCGGTCAGCCCGCGTCTGCTCGAGTCGTCCGCCGTCGTACTGAATACACCGGCCGATCTGATGGGCATGCCGCTGCTGGAAATGGACGAGGGGGTGCCGAGCGCTCAG
>JBBIQI010000096.1:4408-13268 GCA_037442465.1 Burkholderiales bacterium | reverse complement strand
GCCGAAGGAGAAGAAAGTACGCCCGCGGGGGCGACCTCGTGAAATATCCGGGCTAAAGCGTGGTCGACCACTGCGTGCCGCCCGGATCGAATTCGACCCTGCCGCGGACGAGCAGCACCACGCCCACCAGTCCGATCGCCAGCCCCAGCGATTGCGCTGCACGAATCCGCTCGCGCAGCCACAGCCACGCGACCAGCGCGGCCCACAGCGGGACCGTGGCGTTGACGATCGACGCCAAGCCGGCGGTGATCGTCAGCGTCGAATACGTGAACAGCACGAACGGGATCGCCGAGTTCAGCACGCCGACGATGGCGAGCGTCGGCGCGCGTGCGCGCAGCGCGGCCAGGCCGCCGCGCCACGCGAGCAGCGGCAGCAGAAAGACCGCGGCAATGGCGACGCGCACCTCGACCAGAGCGAACGCACCGAACGCGGGTGCCGCCACGCACATGAACAGGAAGCTCGCGCCCCACAACGCGGCGAGCAGCAGAAAGTCCGTGAGGTCGCGCGGCCTCATCCGGCACGCTCGATGCGGCACTGGTAGCAGTTGTACTGCGCCGTGCGGACGTGCACGTAGGCGACCGCAGGATGCGCCAGGATGTCGGCAGCTGCCTCCTCGAGCTCGTCGGCGCGGATCTGCCCGCCGGTGCCGTACACGATGCGGTCGTCGGCGCCGTAGCCGCGGATCAGCAGGTGCAGCCAGTTGCGGAACATGCGCGGCGGCGCGCTTTCGTGCGCGTAGCGCGCGCAAGGTGCGGCGTGCAGAAAGATCGGACCGCATTCGGCATACGGCTGCAACGTCGGAAACGGCCGGTGCGCGAGCACGAGGTAGGGTTCGCCGACGGCGATCTCGGTCAGGCAGTGGCGGCACGGAACGTAATTGCCGTCGGAGATCCGCAGTTCGGGCTTGTGCCCGTGCGCATCCGGCGCGCCGGACTGGTAAGCGCGGACGATCTCGGTCGGCAGGGCGATGAAGCGCAGCGCGGTGCTCATCGGGTTTTCTTCACTTCGCGCATTCCTTCCAGCGCGAGCAACTTGGTCTTGCGCGCGAGCCCGCCCGCGTAGCCGGTCAGCGTGCCGTCGGCGCCGATAATGCGATGGCACGGCACGACAATGGCGAGCGGGTTGGCGCCAGCCGCGGCGCCGACCGCGCGCGCGGCGGTGGGCCGGCCGATCGCGGCCGCCAGCGCACCGTAGGTCGACGTCCTGCCGAACGGCACCTTCGACAATGCGCGCCAGACGCTTTGTTGGAACGGCGTGCCTTCAGGTTGCAGCGGCAGATCGAAGCGCGTGCGCCGTCCGGCGAAATACTCGGCGAGCTGAGCGCGCGCCTGCACGAGAACCGGCGCGGCATCGCCGCGCTGCCAGGCGCGCTCGATGGCGGGTCGACCGTCGCGGCGCGGGAAGTGAATGCCGGTTAGATGTTTGCCGTCGGACGTGAGCGCGAGCTTGCCGAGCGGACTGTCGAGCAGCGTGTAGATCGTCATCGAGGTTTCTCCAGCGACTTCCAGAGGTGAATCACCGCGTAGGCGCGCCACGGCCGCCAGCGTTCGGCCCGCGCGAGCGACTGCGCGCGGCTGCAGCCCAGCGCCTTGAGCACGGCGACATCGCCCGGCGGAAACGCGTCGGGCCAATGCAGCGCGCGCATCGCGATGTATTGCGCGGTCCACTCGCCGATGCCGGGAAGCGCGCTCAGTGCGGCGAGCGTGCTTTCGACGTCGGCTGCCGCATCGAGCCGCACGCGGCCGTCGGCCACCGCCTGCGCGAAAGCCACCAGCGCACGCGCGCGCTGCGCGACGATGCCGAGCTCGGCGATCTGCGCCGGTTGCGCCGCTGCGAGTCGGTCCGCGTCCGGGAACACGCGGTCGAGTCCCGCAAACGGGGTCTCGATCGGTGCGCCGAAGCGCTGCGCCAGCCGCTGCGCGAGCGTACGCGCCGCCTGCACGGTGACCTGCTGGCCGAGGATCGCGCGCACGCCCGCCTCGAATGCGTCGAATGCGCCGGGCAGCCGCAAGCCAGGGCGCGCTTGCGCGAGATCGCCGAGCGCCGCGAGCACTTCGTCGGGCCGGCAGTCCAGGTCGAAGGCATGCTTGCACGCGGCGAGCGCGCGCGGAATCGCCGCCGCCAGGCGCGCGTCGATACGCACTTCGATGCCGGCGCCGCGCGCGGCGCGACGGACCTCGATCCAGCCGGCGGCCGTGCGCTCCGCAGCGACCGGTAGCGCGAGCGTGCGGCGGTACGTCCTCGTGTCGGCGGTCTCGACACCCGCAACCGCGCGGTCGCCATGGAAACGCAGCAGCGCGGCGAAATCGAACGGCAGACGCGTGTGCAGCCGAAACGCATGGTGATCGAGCGGCCGCAACGCGCGCTCGCTGCGCAGCGCCGACGGGCTCATCCGGTAGCGCTGCGCGAACAGCGTGTTCAGCCGCCGCAGGCTGCCGAAGCCGGCCGCCATCGCCACCTCGGTCACCGGCATCGCGGTGTCGGTCAGAAGCCGCTTGGCGAGCAGCAGCCGCGCGGTCTGCGCATACGCGATCGGTGTCACGCCGAACTCCGCTTCGAACACGCGCCGCAGATGCCGATCGGTCACGCCGAGACGCTGCGCCAGCGACGCCAGATTGGCGTCGGTCAGCGCGCCGTCGTCGATCAGGCTCGCGGCCGCGCGCGCCAGCCGTGCCGACGCGTCCACGCTCGCCAGTCCCGGCGCCAGTTCGGGCCGGCAGCGAAGGCAGGGGCGATAGCCGGCCTGTTCGGCCGCCGCCGCGGTCGCGTAGAAGCGGCAGTTCGCGCGCTTCGGCAGCGGCGCGGTGCACACCGGCCGGCAGTAGATGCGCGTGGTGCCGACCGCGGTGAAGAAGTGGCCGTCGAAGCGCGCATCGCGCGCGCGGTGTGCGCGGTAGCAGATGTCGGGATCGAGCTGCATGGCGCCAATATGAACGAAAGCGGCGGCGCGCGCTCGCCGTTTTCGGACATCGGCGTGGGACGCGGGGTTCAGCGGCGCGGCCTGCCGCGGGCAGCCGGCTTGGGCAGGCGGCCGCGCTGCGCGAGCGCCTCGCGCAGCAGGTACTCGATCTGGCCGTTGACGCTGCGCAGCTCCTGCGCCGCGAGCCGCTCCAGTTCGGCCCACAGCTCCGGGTCGATGCGCAGCAGGAAGGCCTTCTTGTCCGCGCTGGCCACGTGACTACAGGTTGCGTTTCGCGTCTGCGATCGCGGCGACGAGCCTGCGCGGCTCGTCGGTGCCGAGCAGGAACGTCTTGCCGTCGGTCTTGCGGATCAGCACGGCGTCGAAGCCGGAGACATTGAACAGCCAGCCGCGCCGCGTGTAGCGGATGCCCCAGCCCTCCCAGAAGGTCGTGCGCGTCACCGCGGCCGCGGCGATGTCGGCCAGTGCCACGCGGCCGCGCGGATAGCCCAGGTGACCGAAGCGCCACGACAGCGCCTGCCCGTCGATGCGGATGGTGAGGCCGTCGAACGCGGCGAAGGCGATCAGCAGCAACGGCGTGGCGATCAGCAGCGCCGGCCCGACCTTCGGGTCGAGCAGGTACAGCGCCGGCATCAGTGCGACGCCCAGCGCGAAGGTGAGTCGCGTGAAGCCGCCGCCCTGGCGGTGTTCGTAGCGCGGTCGCATGGTGTGACCCATCGCGCGCAACCCGTCAGCGGCGCGCGCGCTCGCCGCGCCGTGCCGCGACGAACAGCAGCGCACCAACGGTGTCGACGACGCAGCCGAGCACGCCGACCGCGACCGCCACGCTCATGGCGAACCAGCCGAGTACGTAGCCGAGCGCAGCGGCGGCCATCAGTGCGCCGCCGGCCACCGCCATCACCAGCGCCGGTGCCGGGTTCATCGCCGGCTCACTGATACAGGGTGCCGGTGTTGATCACCGGCTGCGCCTCGCCCTCCGAGCACAGCACCACCAGCAGGTTGCTGACCATCGCCGCGCGCCGTTCGTCGTCGAGCTGCACGATGTCGCGCTCGGACAGGCCCTTGAGCGCCATCTCGACCATGCTGACCGCGCCGTGCACGATCTTGCTGCGCGCGGCAATGATCGCCTCGGCCTGCTGCCGGCGCAGCATCACCTGCGCGATTTCCGGCGCGTACGCCAGGTGCGTGAGCTTGGCGTCCTCGACGACGATGCCGGCCTGGTCGAAGCGCTCGGTCAGTTCGCGGATCAGCGACTGCGCGACCTTGTCCTGGCCGGCGCGCAACGTGATCTCGCCTATGTGCAGGTCCTCGCCCACGTCGTACGCGTAGCTGGAGGCGAGGTGCCGCACGGCGGCTTCGGCCTGGACCTTCACGTATTGCTCGTAGTCCTCGACGTCGAAGCTTGCCTGCGCGGTGTCGCGCACGCGCCAGACGATCGCGGCGGCGATTTCGATCGGGTTGCCTCGCTTGTCGTTGACCTTCAGCCGCTCGCTCGCCAGGTTGTGCGCGCGCAGGCTGATCTTCTGCTTCTTGAAAAACGGATTGGCCCAGCGCAGCCCTTCGGCGCGGTCGGTGCCCTTGTATTCGCCGAACAGCAGCAGGATCGCCGCCTCGTTCGGCTGCAGCATGTACAGCCCGGCGAGGATGAACGCGCCGACGAGCACGAGCCCGATCGCGACGATCAGCCCACGCGGACCGAAAGCCGGCACGTTGACGAACAGGTACACGCTCGCCGCCAGCGGCACGAGCCCGAGCACGAGCCACAGGTAGCCGTTGGCGGTGCGCCGCGCGATCTCGCGTCTGCGCGGCAGCGGATGCATCGACATGTCGCCCTCCCAACGGGTTGTTCCCCGCATTGCTTTCGAACTGATATCACTGTGATAGAAACGGGACGGGCTGTCAAGGACGGTGCCGCGAACCGGGGCGGTCAGCCGACCGGCGGTCGGCCGGTCTATCCTTGGGCGGCTGTCGGACAAGGAGGCGCCATGCATTACCTGCTGTTCTACGACGTCGTACCAGACTACCTCGAAAGGCGCGCCGCGTATCGCGCCGAACACTTGCGGCTCGCGCGCGCGGCCGCCGACCGCGGCGAACTGTTGGCCGGCGGCGCGCTCGCCGATCCGGTCGACACCGGCGTGCTGCTGTTCCAGGGCGATTCACCCGCCGCAGCGGAATCCTTCGCGCAGGCGGACCCGTACGTGAACAACGGCCTCGTAACGCGCTGGCGCGTGCGCAAGTGGACGACGGTGGTCGGGCCGCTTGCGGCGGAGCCGGTCGGTCAGCCGGGATGAGGATTTCGATTGGGGCGCGGGCGAGGTTGGCTGCCGTCAGGCTCGATTGCCGGATGAACTGCGCAAACCGCCCGTGCAAAGCGCACTTTGTCTCGCACGGCGCAAGCGCCCGTCGCAGGTCATAAGATGGGGCGTATGGGCCGCCCTCGCGAGGTGAGATGCCCGGACGAGTGGCTGCGGCAACTGCAGAACTACCCGCGCATGAACTCCAACACCTTCTCGCGCACGTCGGCTGGGAACTCGATCGGGCGGTGCGACTTCTGGCTGACACAGACGGCGACGCGGTTCATCTTCACGCGGTCCTCGCCGTCCTTGCTAACGCCCATCGTGAAGCGGATCGACGAGCGGCCGAGGTGAGAGACCGTCAGCCAGAAGTCGACCGTCTCGCCCATCCTGGTCGGTACAAGAAAGGTCGTCTCCAGCTTGACCGTGGGCAGCGCGAGTCCGCGCTCCATCAGGAAGCTGTCGAAAGGGACCTCGATCGCCTCGTAGAACCAGTCCTCGACGAGCGCGTTGAAGATGTGGAAGTAGTGCGGATAGAACACGTACCCGGTCGGGTCGCAGTGCGACAGCCGGATGATGTAGGGCTTGATGAACGTCATCGTCGCCTCCCCGCAATCCTCAAAGATCCGTCCTCACCTTCCACAGCTCCGGAAACAGCACCACGTCGAGCATGCGCCGCAGGTACGCCACGCCGCTGGTGCCGCCGGTGCCGCGCTTGAAGCCGATGATGCGCTCGACCGTCGTCACGTGGCGGAAGCGCCACTGGCGGAACGCGTCCTCCAGATCGACCAGCTCCTCGGCCAGCTCGTACAGCGCCCAGTGCTCGCGCGGCGCGCGGTAGACCGCGAGCCAGGCACGCTCGACCGACGCCGAAAACGCGTGCGGCTCGCGTGCATCCCGGCCGAGCACCGCCGCGTCGATCGCGAAGCCGCTGCGCGCGAGCAGCCGGATCGCCTCGTCGTACAGCGACGGCTCGGCCAGCGCCCGCTCCAGCTCAGCATGGATATCGGCGCGATGTGCGTGCGGCTTGAGGAGCGCGGCGTTCTTGTTGCCCAGCAGGAACTCGATCTGGCGGTACTGCCACGACTGAAAGCCCGAACTGGAGCCGAGAAACGGCCGAATCGCGCTGTACTCGGACGGCGTCAGCGTCGTCAGCACGTCCCACGCGTGCACGAGCTGCTCCATGATGCGCGACACCCGCGCGAGCATCTTGAAGGCCGGCGCAAGCTGGTCGGCGCGGATCGCTGCGCGCGCGCCGGCCAGCTCGATCAGCATCAGCTTCATCCACAGCTCGCTCGTCTGGTGCTGGATGATGAACAGCCATTCGTTCGGATCCGGTGACAGCGGCCGCTGCGCCGACAGGATCGCGTCGAGCTGCAGATAGTCGCCGTAGGTCATGCTGCCGGCGTAGTCGACCCGCGCGCCGAAGTCGGCGGGGTCGGGTGGGGTGTCGCGGTCGGTCATGTGTGCGGGAAGTGGGTTCATCGACCACGGAGACACAGAGGCACGGAGAAAGGCGATCCGCAATGTCCTCTGCGCCTCCGTGCCTGCGTGGTGAACGCGAATCTCATGTCACCGTCTTGCGCTGCTTGAACTCGGGCCGATCCCACGCGCGCGCGGCGAGGACCTCGCGCAGCGCTTCGACCGCATCCCAGACGTCGACGAAACGCACGTACAGCGGCGCGAAGCCGAAACGCAGGACGTCGGGCGCGCGAAAGTCGCCGATCACGCTGCGCCCAGGGCGGGCGATGAGCGCCTGCACGACCGGCCACGCGTGCTCGTGCGCGAACGAGACCTGGCTGCCGCGTGCCCGCGCTTCGCGCGGCGTGACGAGCGCCAGTCCGTGTCCGGCGCAGCGCTGCTCGACCAGCGTGATGAACAGCTCGGTCAGCGCGACCGACTTGGCGCGCAGCGCGTCGACGCCTGCGGCGAGCACGGTGTCTACGCCGCAGTCGAGCGCGGCGAGCGCAAGGATCGACGGCGTGCCGACCGCGAAGCGATCGATTCCCGGCGCCGGCGCGTAGGCCGGAGCGAACTCGAACGGCGCGCGATGGCCGATCCAGCCCGCCAGCGGCTGCGCGAATTGCTCGTCGGCGAGCGCGGCGAGGTGGCGCCTGGCGACGAACACGAACGCCGGCGCACCGGGGCCGCCATTGAGGTACTTGTAGCCGCAGCCCACCGCAAAGTCGGCGTCCGCCACGTTCAGATCGACCTGAACTGCGCCGGCCGAGTGTGCGAGGTCCCAGATCGCCAGCGCCCCCGCGTCGTGCGCGCGTCGGGTGAGTGCGGCCATGTCGTGCATTGCGCCGCTGCGGTAGTTCACGTGCGTCAGCAACAGCACGGCCACGCGCTCGTCGATCGCTGCGGCGACGTCGCCGAACTCGACGAGCTTCAGCTCGTAGCGATCGCCGAGCAGGCGCGCCAGCCCCTGCGCGACATACAGATCGGTCGGGAAGTTGCCGCGTTCGGACAGGATCACGCGCCGCGCGTTCGTCGATACCTGCGGGCGTGCGGCTTGCAGCGCGAGGGCGGCGGCGAGCACCTTGAACAGGTTGATCGAAGTCGAATCCGCGCAGATCAGCTCGTCGGGCCGGGCACCGACCAGCCGCGCGATCTTGGCGCCGACGCGCCGCGGTGCCTCGATCCAGCCGGCCGTGTTCCACGAGCGGATCAACCCTTCGCCCCACTCGCGCTCGGCCACTTCACGCAGACGCGCCGGTGTGGCGCGCGGCAACGGACCGAGCGAGTTGCCGTCCAGATAGATCACGCCGTCCGGCAAAGCGAACGCATTGCGATGCGGCGCCAGCGGGTCGGCGGCGTCGCGCGCGATGCACTCTTGCCTTGTCGGAATCATGGTTTCCATCGCCGCGACAGCGGGAACGCCGAGCGCGACCGCCGGCAGTTCTCCGCGCTCTCCGTGTCCCCGTCCTGATGAAATCGATCCTTCACTCTGTGGCCAAGGCTAGAACGCGCGTAGCACCGCGCGCACCGGCGAAGCGTCGAGCCCCTTCCACTTCAGCGGCAGCGCGATCAGCTCGTAATCGCCTTCGGGCACCGCGTCGAGCACGATGCCTTCGAGCACCGCCATGCCGTGGGCGCGCACCCGCTGATGGCTCGCGAGCGTCTTGCTCGTCTCCGGGTCGAGCGATGGGGTGTCGATGCCGACGAGCTTCACGCCGTGCGCGTGCAGAAGGTCGATCGTCGCCGGGGCGACCGCGGTGAAGGCAGCGTCCCAGGAGCCGACCGGCACGCGCTTGTACGTTCGCAGCAGCACTCGCGGCGGCGCATCGCGCAGTCGAGGCTCGACGTGGTGCGGCTCAACCAGGCTGCCCGCGCGGATCGCGTGGATCACGCGGCAGGGACCGAGATAAGGCTCCAGGGCAACCTCGCCGATCGACGCGCCGCTGTCGTCGTAGTGCAGCGGCGCGTCGGCGTGCGCGCCCGTGTGCGGCGACATCGTCAGCTCCGAGACGTTGACCGGACAGCCCGGGCCGAGCTTCCAGGTCCAGCGAAAGCCGAACGGCGTATCGCCCGGGAAGACCGGAAAGCCCGGCGCCACGCTCGGCGAGATGTCGTACAGGTCGCGCATCGGGTGGATTCTATGGAGGATTGCCCAATCTCGTGATGCCGCCGCCTTGCGAGTTCG
>JBBIQI010000096.1:0-4308 GCA_037442465.1 Burkholderiales bacterium | reverse complement strand
GGTTGGCTCGGAATCACAAGCGGCGGTCGGTGCGCCGTGAAGAGGGGTGGTTGGCGCAACATGACAGGGGCGGTCGGTGTGCGGTGATGAAGGGTGGTCCGCGTCGCATCACAAGGGGCGACTGACCCGGAGCGACGGCCGGCGAGAGGGATGCGGACGCCGGGCGGCTGGCACGTGTCACGAGGATGAGCAATCCTGAAAGCCGCATCTGAACCACGGAGACGCAGAGAACACAGACGAAGAACCAACGGCGGCGCGAATCGGCTCGCTCACCCGGCGGGGCATGCGAGCAGTGACGTGATGTCTGGGCTGTCTCCGTGCTTCCGTGTCTCTGCGCTGAGGAATCCGGCGCAATGCTCCGGCGGCTTGGGTATGCTGCGTGCGCTCTCCGCTTTCCGCTTGTCGCTAGCACGACGCGAGCCGCGAGCGGCACTTTCGCGTGCAACGCATCGACTTTCGCACCGCGCTCTTGCTGACTTTGCCGCCGCTGTTTTGGGCCGGTAACGCGGTGTTCGCGCGGCTGCTGGTGGGACAGGTGCCGCCGCTGGCGCTTTCGCTGGCGCGCTGGGTGATCGCACTCGCGATCTTTCTGCCGTTTGCGTGGTCCGCGCTGCGCACGCACGCGTCGGCGCTGCGCGCGCAGTGGAAGGACGTCGCGCTGATCGGCGTGCTCGGCGTCGGCTGCTACAACTCGTTCCAGTACCTCGCGGTGCAGACCTCGACCGCGGTCAACGTCACGCTGATCGCCGCGTCCACGCCGGTATTCGTGCTGGCGACCGGAACGCTGTTTTTCGGCGAGCCGACGCGCCGCGCGCAATGGATCGGCGCGGGCGTCTCGCTCGTCGGCGTGCTGATGGTTCTCGCGCGCGGCGATCCGGCCAACCTGCTGCGGCTCTCGTTCGTCGCCGGCGATCTGGTCATGCTGGCGGCGAACCTGACCTGGACGCTGTACACATGGCTGTTGCGCAAGCGCCGGCCAGAGCTGCCGTTCGCTCCATTTCTTACTGCGCAGATGGCCTTCGGCGTGCTTGCGATCGCGCCGTTCGCGGTCGCCGAAAGCGCGCTGAGCCCGGCGGCGATCCACTGGAGCCCGACGGTGATCGCGGTCATGCTGTACGTCGCCGTGCTGCCGTCGATCGTCGCCTACAGCGTGTGGGACCACGGTGTCGCGCGCGTCGGTGCCGTCGTTCCCGTGTACTTCGCCAACCTGACGCCGGTGTTCGCCGGCGTGCTGTCCGTGCTGGTGCTCGGCGAGCTGCCGCGCATGTATCACGTGGTCGGCTTGCTGCTGATCGTCGCCGGTATCCATCTGGCGGGCCGGCGCTGAAGCGGTGGCAAACTACGGCTGGCCGCGCGAGGAGGAAGCCATGCCGCTGTCAATGCTGCTGCAGTTGATCGGCAACACGCCGCTGGTTCCGATCACGCGACTCGACACCGGCCGGTGCGAACTGTTCGTCAAGCTCGAGAACCAGAACCCCGGCGGCTCGATCAAGGACCGCATCGCCGTGTCGATGATCGACGCGGCCGAGCGGGAAGGTCGGCTCAAGCCCGGCGGGACGATCGTCGAAGCCACCGCCGGCAACACCGGGCTTGCGCTCGCGCTGGTGGGGCTCGCAAAGGGGTACCGGACGCTGTTCGTGATCCCGGACAAGATGAGCCAGGAGAAGATCTTCCATCTGCGCGCGCTCGGTGCCGAGATCGTGATGACGCGTTCGGACGTGGGCAAAGGGCACCCGCAGTACTACCAGGACATGGCCGAGGCGATCGCGGCGAAGACCCCGAATGCGGTCTACATCAACCAGTTCGGCAACCCGGCGAATCCGCTTGCGCACGAACGCACGACCGGCCCCGAAATCCTCGAGCAGATGCACGGCCGGCTCGACGCCGTCGTCTGCGGCGTCGGCAGCGGAGGCACGCTGACCGGGTTGACGCGCTACTTCCGCGCGCACGCGCCGAACGTGAAGATGGTGCTCGCGGATCCTCAGGGCTCGGTGCTTGTCGACTTCGTCAAGACCGGAAAGATCGGCACGGCGGGCTCGTGGCTCGTCGAAGGCATCGGCGAGGACTTCATTCCGCCGATCGCGGACCTGTCGGGTGTGGCCGAGGCGTATTCGATTCCCGACGCCGAGAGCTTCGCCGCCGCGCGCGAACTGCTGCGCAAGGAAGGGATCCTTGCGGGTTCGTCGTCGGGAACGCTGCTCGCTGCGGCGTTGCGCTATTGCCGCAGCCGCAGCGCGCCCGAGCGCGTGGTCACGCTCGTGTGCGATACCGGTGCGAAGTACCTGTCGAAGATGTACAACGACTTCTGGATGCGCGACCAGGGGTTCATCGAGTCGCAGCGCACGGGCGATCTGACCGACCTGATGACGCGCCGCTACGCCGAAGGCACGGTGATCACGGTGCGGCCGGACGACACGCTGCTCGCCGCGTTCGGCCGCTGCAAGCTGTACGACGTGTCGCAGCTTCCGGTGCTCGACGGCGACCGCGTCGTCGGCATCGTCGACGAGGAGGACCTGCTGCACGCGGTGATCAAGGATCCGCAGCGTTTCGGCGACCCGGTGGCGAGCGTGATGAGCACGGTGCTGGTGACGCTCCCGCCGGATGCACCGCTGGCGCGCGTCACCGAGATCCTCGACAAGGGGTTGGTGCCGATCGTGATGCGCGGCGAGCAGTTCATCGGCTTGATCACGCGCATCGATCTGCTGAACTATCTGCGCCGGCGGCTGAAACACTGAGATGACCCGAAAAGATCTGCGCTTCGCCACGCTGGCGATCCACGCCGGCCAGGAACCCGATCCCTCGACCGGCGCGGTGATCCCGCCGATCTACGCGACCTCGACCTACGCGCAGACGAGTCCAGGCGTGCACAAGGGGCTCGACTACGCGCGCACGCACAACCCGACGCGCTGGGCCTACGAAAAGGCGGTCGCCGCGCTCGAAGGCGGGCGGGCGGCGTTTGCGTTCTCCTCGGGCATGGCGGCGGCGGCGACCGTGCTCGAGCTGCTGGAGGCCGGCAGCCACGTGCTCGCGCTCGACGATCTGTACGGCGGAACGCGACGCCTGTTCGAGCGCGTGCGCCGGCGGTCGGCGAACCTGCGTTTTTCGTATTCGACCTTCGCCTCGCGCGCCGAGATCGAAGCGCAGCTTGCGCCCGACACACGAATGATCTGGGTCGAGTCCCCGAGCAATCCGCTGCTCAAACTCGTCGATCTCGCCGAGGTCGCAGCCATCGCGCGCAGCCGCGGCATCCTGACCGTCGCCGACAACACCTTCGCATCGCCGTGGGTGCAGCGGCCGTTGTCGTTCGGCTTCGACATCGTGCTGCACTCGGCGACCAAGTATCTGAACGGCCACTCGGATCTCGTCAACGGCGTGGTGGTCGTCGACGACGCGGCGCTCGCTGAACGTCTGGCGTTTCTGCAGAACGCGGTCGGATCGATCCCGAGCGCATTCGACTGCTTTCTCGCCAACCGCGGACTGAAAACGCTCGCACTGCGCATGGAGCGGCATTGCGCCAACGCCCTCGAGGTGGCGCGCCGGCTCGAGCGTCATCCGAAGGTCGAGCGCGTGATCTATCCGGGGCTGCCGAGCCATCCGCAGCACGCGCTCGCGCAGCGGCAGATGCGCGCCGGCGGCGGCATGGTCACGGTGGTGCTCAAGGGCGGCGAGGCCGAGGCGCGCCGGTTTCTGGAGCGCTGCGAGATCTTCATCCTCGCCGAAAGCCTGGGCGGGGTCGAGAGCCTGATCGAGCACCCGGCGATCATGACGCACGCGTCGGTACCGGCCGACGTGCGCAGCGCGCTCGGCATCGGCGACTCGCTGGTGCGGCTGTCGGTCGGCGTGGAGGATGTCGAGGACTTGAGCGCCGATCTGGAGCGGGCGCTGGCGGCCGTCTGATTCAGCCTGAATCCGGCTGTTCACCGATGCAACTTCGCGCAAGTGCGTTGCGCGAGCGGGGCTTGCGGCTTCGACTTCGCTCACCCATCGGGTGAAGGCGCGATTGGCGAGCTTGTCTCGCGCTGGAGCGAGGAGCAAGCCCGGAATGCCGCGCTGGCGTTGACCGAAGCGCCGACGCGACGACCCCCAGCGCCGACGGTGCGGTCTGCGGCGCCCACGTCGTCATGCCGAGCGCCGAGGGCGCCGTCCGCCGCGCCGACGTTGTCATCCCGAGCGAAGCCGAGGGATCCCGGCGTGGCGAGCGGGTGAGATTCCTCGCCTTCGGCTCGGAATGACGAGGAACTTGGGCTCGGAACGACGAGGAACTTCGGCTCGGGATGACGAGGAACTTCGGCTCGGGATGACGAGGAA
>JBBIQI010000095.1:0-13351 GCA_037442465.1 Burkholderiales bacterium | reverse complement strand
GAGGGAGCGGCTCGGATTGAGGGAGCGGCTCGGAATGACCTTGAGCAAGCGGCGCGGAGTGACGAAGCTGCTGTTCGGCCAACCGAACCGTCACGCGCCCCACCTCGAAGATCTCCTCGGCCGGAATCGGCGCCGCGCCCCCTTGGGCAACGGCGTGCACGAACGCCGCGGCGCAGGCCTCCTGTCCCTTGTCCTGCCGCCACAGCCGCGCGCGCGAAAAGCCGCGCCAGTCGTAGCCGGTCAGTACGCGGAAGTTGTCGAGCGCCAGCACGCCGTCGTTGCAGAACACCTCGACACGCTCCTTCGGGAAGCGCTTGCCGCCGTTGGCAAAGTAATGCACGGTGGCGATGGAGCCGTCGGCGAACGACAGCGTGATCGTCGCCTTGTCCTCGCGCACCGCGAGCGCCGGGTGCCGGCCCATGGTCGTGATCTGCGCATCGACGATCGGATGCCCGACCAGAAAGCGCGCCAGATCGATGAAGTGGCACGCCTCGCCGACGATGCGCCCGCCCCCGACTGCCCGATCCTGCGTCCAGTGTTCGGGTGGAATCGCGCCCGCGTTGACCGTGTAGACGATCGCCACCGGGGCCGCCACCGGTGCCAGCAAGGCTTTCATCTTCGCCACCAGCGGCGCGAAACGGCGATTGAAGCCGACCATTAGCAGCCGCGACGCGCCACGCTGCTTCGTCGCGCGCCAGGCCGCCTCGACCGCGTCGACTTCTTGCAGCGTCAGCGCCAGCGGCTTCTCCACGAACACGTGCTTGCCGGCCGCCAGCGCCTCGCACGCCAAGCGCGCGTGCGTGTCGTGGCGCGTGGCGATGACGACCGCGTTGACGCGTTCGTTGCGGAGCACGTCGGCCGCCACGTCGGTTGAAGCGAACGCGAAGCCGGCTTTGCGACCGTGGTGGGCCGCCGTAACGCCCGCGCTGGAAACGATCGTGTCCAGTTGCGCGCCGGCGCGCTTGAAGGCCGGGATCAGCACGCGCGAGCCGTAGTTGCCGGCGCCGATCGCCGCCAGCACCGCTTGGCCGCTCGCTGCAACCGGAGACGGCGCGCCAAGCGCCACGCGGCGCGCCTGCTCGCCCTGCTTCGCGCCCGCGTACTGCAACACGATGCCGAGCGCCGAGCGGTCATTGACCAGCACGTCGTACGCGCGCGCCGCATCGCGCACATCGAAACGGTGGCTGATCAGCGGCGCGACGTCCAGCTTGCCCTCGGCCAGCATCGCCAGCACCGCCTCGAAATTGCGCTGTTCGGTCCAGCGCACGAAGTCGAACGGATAGTCGTTGCCCTGCTGTTCATACGCCGGGTCGTAGCGGCCGGGGCCGTACGAGCATGACACCTGAAACGTTAGCTCCTTCTCATAGAAGTCCGCGCGGTTCAGCTCCAGCCCCGTCACGCCGACCAGCACGATGCGACCGCGCTTGCGGCTCATGCGCGCCGCCTGCGCGATCGGCTCGCTCGATTGCGTGGACGCCGTGACGATCACGCCGTCCACGCCGCGCCCGCCGGAAAACGCCAGCCCCCGCGCCACCGGATCTTCGCCGCGCGCGAGATCGCACACCTCGGCGCCGAAACGCTGCGCCAGCGCCAGCTTGCCCGCGTCCAGATCGATGCCCAGCACGCGGCAGCCGTGCGCGCGCAGCAGTTGCACCGTCAGCAGCCCGATCAGCCCCAGGCCGGTGACGACGAAGCATTCGCCCAACGTCGGCCCCGCGAGTCGAAGCCCCTGCAGGCCGATCGCGCCCAGCACCGTGAAAGCGGCGGCTTCATCGCTCACCCCCTCGGGGATCCGCGCACAGAGGTTCTTGCCCATGCGCACGATCTCCGCGTGCGGACCGTTGGAGACCACGCGGTCGCCGACCGCAAAGCCTTCGACGCCGGCACCCACTTCCACCACCACGCCGGCGTTGCAGTAACCGAGCGCAAGCGGCTGATCGAGCTTGCTGCGCACGGCATCGAGCGTGGCGAACAGGCCGTCGGTGCGCACCTTGTCCAGCACCTGCTTCACCTTTTCCGGCTGCTGGCGCGCCTTGTCGATCCAGGAAGCGCGGCCGAAGTCCACCAGCATGCGTTCGGTGCCGGCGGAGACCAGGCTCGCGCGCGTGGCGATCAGCAGCGTGCCGCGCGCCACCTGCGGCGCCGGCACGTCAGCCACCAGCGTTTCGCCGCTGGCGAGGTTTTGCAGGAGTTGCAGCACGCTGCGCCTTGGAACCGACTCGTCAACCGGCGCGCGCGGATCGCGCACGCGATCGCGTCGCGGGCCGGTTCCCGGTGCGCACATGCGCGTCCACGTACGCGTCCAGCAGCCTGCGGATCATTCGCTGGTACTGACTGTCGGTCTTCGCCGCTTCGGCCTTAAAGAAATCCACGCTTTTCTTGCTCAGCGTGATGGTGATCTTCACGTCCTGTTCTCGAAACGCGAGCTCCTCCGGCGAAGGAAGAAAATCGCGCACGACCCTTGGATTGCCGATCGGCTCATCCGTGTATTTGATTTTCCCGCTCATAGATGACCTTCCCCTTGCGCCAGTAGCCAGCCCCGAAGATTCGAATCACGCCGGAGCGATAGGTAAACCTGACGGTCAGAATGCCGTTGCCGACGCGCCCGAAACAGAAGTACCGCTTCTCCGTCTTGCTGTGTGCCGTATCCTCGGCGATGACCCGGCGCGGATCCGCGAAGGCGTACTGGGCGAGCGCAAACGGAACACCGTGCTTGGCCTGGTTTTCCGCATCCTTCCGTTCGTCCCATTCGAAGCTGGCCTTTCGCATTGGCGCAGTCTAGCCCCGTCCGGCACGGATCGCCATACGAATATATGGCCCCCATCGAAGGCGCGGAATCCAGCCATTCGAAACGCGGAGATCCCTCGCCTGCGGCTCGGGATGACAGGCCGGCGTTGCGGCGGAGATCCCTCGACGTGCGCGCTGCGACAAACCAGTTCCATTGCAGAGATCCCTCGCTTCGCTCGGGATGACAGGCGGACGTCATCCCGACGAGCGCTTCCTCTGTCATTCCGACGAGCGCCTCCCCTTTGTCATTCCGACGAGCGCCTCCCCTTTGTCATTCCGACGAGCGCTTTCCCCGTTGTCATTCCGACGAGCGCAGCGAGGAGGAATCTCATCCGCCCGCTTCTCCCCAGCGCCGATTGTCCAGAAAAATGCGGCACCACAGCTCGATCGCGCACAGCGCCAACAGCGGATACGCCGCATCGATACGGCCGGCCGCATCCAGCGCGCGCAGCCGCGCCACGGCCGCGGGATCGAACAGCCCGCGCGCCGCGAGGCTGCGCTCGGACAGCAGATCGTCGACGGTTTCCCGCAACTCGTTGCGCAGCCAGCGCCGCAGCGGCACGCCGAAACCGGTCTTTGGCCGATAGATCACCTCGCGCGGCAAAAGCGGCTCCATCGCCCGCTTCAGGATCCATTTGCCCTCAGCGCCGCGCTGCTTGAACCGCGCCGGCAAACTCGCGGCCAGCCGTATCAAGTCGGGATCGAGGAACGGTACCCGCACCTCCACCCCGACCGCCATGCCCATCTTGTCCGTGTAGTTCAGGTTGTGGTCGCACAGGAAGTGCTTGGCTTCCAGAAACAGCATGCGGTTCAGCGGATCGCACTCACCCTCGATCGCGCGCAGGCTGTCAAGAAGCGGCGCGAGCGGCGACCAGCCGTCAAGCTGCGCGCGCAGTTCCGGTGCCAGCAGCGGCGCCGAATCCGCCTGCGGCAGCCATGCGAAGTAGCTCGCCAGCCGCTCGTCGCCGTCCAGCCCCGCATCGCCGAACGCGCGACGCACGCGCCTGACGAACGGGGCGCTCGTCGGCAGGGCGTGCGCAGTCGTGGCCAGCACCACGCGCACCGGCGCCGGCAACCAGCGCCACCAGCGCTCCTGCATCAGCGCGAAGTGGCGGCGGTAGCCGGTGAAGATGTCGTCGCCACCCGCACCGGACAGCAACACCTTGATGCCGTGCGCGCGGGCGAGTTCGCAGATCATCAGAGCGTTGAGCGGCGCCAGATCCGCCTGCGGCTCGTCCAGGTGCCGCACCATGCGCTCGAAGTGCGACACGATCTCAGGCCCCACGCGGATCGTGTGCAGATCGACGTCCAGATGCGCCGCCACGCGCCGCGCGTACGGCAGATCGTCGACGAAACCCTCCGCCGCCGCCGAGTGCGCGGTTTCGATCGTGAAGCACTGGATGCGCTGATCGGGCGCGTGCCGGCGCGCGAACGCGACGACCGCGCTCGAATCCAGCCCCCCGGACAGAAATGCGCCCACCGGAACGTCGGCCACCATCTGTCGCCGAACCGCTTCGTCGAGCGCCGTGCGCACTGCGTCGACGGCGGCCGACGCATCGCCGTCGAAACGCGACGTCGGATACGGCAGCTCGTAGAAGCGCCAGCGCTCGACGATGCGACCGTCGCGCACCAGCAGCGCGCTACCCGGCTCCAGCTTGCGCACCGCGCGCAGCATCGTGTACGGCGTCGGGCTCCAGAGATAGGTCAGATGCAGCCACACCGCGCGAGCATCGATCGTGCGATCGACCTCGCCGCATTCGAGCAACGCCTTCAGTTCGCTGGCGAACAGGAAACCCGAACGCGTTTCCGCGTAGTACAGCGGCTTCACGCCAGCGCCGTCGCGCGCCAGCAGCAGCGAGCGGTCGCGCGGATCCCAGATCGTCAGCGCGAAGATGCCGTTGAGCAACGGCAGCGCCGCGCGTCCGTGCGCCAGGTACAGGCGCAGGATCACCTCGGTATCGGAATGGCCGAAGAACTCGGCGCCCGCGGCCTCGAGTTGCGCGCGCAGTTCGCGGTAGTTGTAGACCTCGCCGTTGTAGGTGATGGTGACGCCGGTGGCGGCGTCCGTCATCGGCTGCGCGCCGGTGGGCGACAGATCGATGATCGCCAGCCGCCGATGCGCCAGTCCGACCGCACCGTCCGCGGAGAAGTAGCTGCCGTCGCTGTCCGGCCCCCGGTGCGCGACCGTCGCGCTCATGCGCGCGAGCAGGGCGGGCTCGAAGCGCCCGCAGAAGCCTACGATTCCGCACATCCGTCAGCCACCCGTCATCCCAAGCGCCGCGCCAGCGGCGCAATGGGCTCGAGCGCTGCGAGCGCCTGACCTCGCACGCTTAAGACCCGCAATGACGCGCAGCGTTTCACGCCCGCGCGCCTGGTGTCGTCGGCGCGGCAAGCGTCACAGGCTTTAGCCCCAGCGACGCCAGCAGCTCGCACAACTGCTCGCGGCGCGCCTCGTAGGAGTAGCGCCGCGCGTTGGCCAGACCACGCTCGCGCATCTGTCGCCACAGCGCGGCGTCGCCCGCCAGCCGCGCGAGTTGCATGGCGAGTTCAGAGGGGGTGTCGCCATACAGCACCGCGTCGCCGCTGATCTCGACGATGCACGGCTCATGGTTCGTGACGACCGGGCAGCCGCACGCCTCCGCCTCCAGGATCGCCAAGCCGAAGCCTTCGCAGCGCGACGGCTGCAGGTACGCGGTCGCCGTCTGCAGCAGCGCCAACTTGCGCTCGAACGACACCCTCCCGGGCAGCTCGACCGCGCCTTCGATGCCGAGCGCGGCAATCTTCGCGCGCACGACGCCCAACGCATCGCCGTGCTCGCCGACCAGCACCATCTTGTAGTCCGGGTGGCCGGTGCGAAAGAGCGCGAACGCCTCCAGCGATTCCAGCACCATCTTGCGCGCGACATTGGTGCGTGTCAGATGGGTGATCGCGACAACGAGCGGAGCGCGCTCCACGTCCGCTGGTTGATGGCGCGCCAGGTTCACCGCGTGGTACACGACATGCGGATTGCGGGGCCTGGTCGCGCCCAGTCTCGTGACCTCCGCGTGGGACGTGAAGATCGTCGCCGTCGCGAGCCGCATCGCCCATTTCATCGGCAGGCGTTTCGCCAGAGGCCAGTCGTCGAGGCCGCCACCGTCCTGCGTATGCACGTTGCCGATCAGCACGCAAACCCTTCCGCGCAGGCGTGCCCACAGCGCCGCAAAGAAACCGAAGCCAAACCACCAGCAGTAATAGAAATCCGGCGACACGCGGGGCAACTGACGCACGCGCGTGATGGTCAGCACCTCGAATCCCAGCTCGCGCAGCGCGGCTCGATCGTTGCGATAAAACTCCAGCACGTTTAGTTGCCGGGGGTCGGCGATTCGAACGAAGAAACCGACCCTCGTCGCGCGCACCGACGCCGGCGCCGGCTCTGCGGCCTCGCTCGCGCTTCTACTCATCGGCCTGCCTCGACTTACACTCGCACGCATGAACCCCCGTGACCTCGCCCGCCATGTCGCACCTCGCTGGCTGCTGCGCGCCTTTCGTCAGTGGAGGGCGCGCCACCTGACACGCGAGTTCGGACGCCTGCCGCTGCAGGCGGCCTTTGATCGAATTTATCTCGAAAAGCAATGGGGAGAGGGCGACGAACCGTCGGGCTCCGGCAGCTACGGTGCGTGGGCGCGCGAGTACGTCGCGTTCATTGGGGATCTGGTTGCGGAGACGGGGGCCAAAACGGCGGTCGACGTCGGTTGCGGGGACTTCAATGTCGGCAGCCGGCTGTGCGGGCTGTTCGAACGCTACGAGGCGCTCGATGTCTCGCGCGTCATCATCGAACGCAACGCAGCGCGTTTCGCCCACTTGCGTCACGTCCGCTTCGCGGTCGCCGACGCGACGCGCGACCCCCTGCCCCGCGCCGACATCGTGATGATCCGGCAGGTGCTGCAACATCTGACGAACGTGCAGATCGAAGCGATCCTGCGCAACGCCGAAACCTCGGGCACGCAACTCGTGGTCGTCGCCGAGCACGGCCTGCCCGACACACACGTCGCCGCCTTCAATCTTGACCTCGAGGCTCACTCACCGATGACGCGTCTGATCCAGCATTCGTGCGTCCGTATCGACAAGCCGCCGTTCAATCGGCCGGCCCGGCTGGCTCGTGCAATCCCCGCGGACCGGCCCGTTCTGGGCGACGTGCCGGAATACTTGAACATCTTTGTGCTGGAGCCGGCCGCGGCTTGAGGCGCTGCACCACCGCGGCCGAAGTACCGGCATGCTACCTGTCCTCCGCGGTCAACACACGCAGTTCGATCGTCAACGCGACGCCGGCTCGCGCCGCGCCGCCCAGCGCGAACGCGACACCCAGGGCGGCCAAGTGCATCGCCTCCAGCAGGGTAGCCATCGTTCCGAGGACTATGGCTGCTTCGCATGTCGCCGACAGCAGCGCCACATGAGGTCGCCCGCGAAACAGCGCCACGTGGTACACGCCGAGCGCCGCGAGCCGAAGACCGGACCCAAGAATCACGAGTGTGCCGACGACAAACAGGCCGGCGCCGCACCGCCATGCGGCCGCACCACAGAGAGCGTATAGCAACCACCCGAACGCGATGGTCAACCATGTCAACGCAGCGACCGCTGTCGCGACCCGACGGCAGTAGGGCTTGGGGGTCCTCGCGCTTGCCGCTTGGTCTGCCAACGTCAGACTCAAAGGCAAGAACGCGGCGACCACGAACGCGCCGAACGCATTGGACAGCGCAACGATGACGTGCGCCGTCCCCACTTCAGCTGGCCTCACGTGCCCCACCAGCGTGACCGGAACGATCGTGACCACGGTTCCAATCAGCGCGATCAAGCCGGCGCTCGCGTTGGCTTGTAACACATTGCGCACTCGCCCCTTGAGCGACGGCAGACCGGAATCCAACGCAAGCACCGCCGCGCGGGCAGTCTTCGCAAAAGCGATCTGCGCGAGAACGACGATCGCGACTGCGACCCCGATCGTCGCGGTCGCAGACAGCCCGGCCCATCCCGAAGCGACGACAGCGAGCGCGGATGCCGTCCGCGAACCCGCCAGCCAGCCGAACGCTAGCCAGTGATTGAGCGTAGCCTGCGCGACGCCGAGCCAGAGCGTCAACGGTATCTGCGCGATGCCGAGCAGCGCAAAGAGCGGATACCAGATCGCCAGCCGACCCTCTGCCGCGTCGGACAGCGCGGGGAACGCGCGGTCGATCATGCCCCACAGCAGCAGCGCAGCGAATGCGGCAGCGCCTAGCAGCCATCGCGCCAAAGCGATGTGGTCGGCCAACGCTTGCGCGTGCGGCTGCGCTCGTGACGGATCGGCGCGCAGCCGCGCAACCGCCGGCGGCACGAGCGCGAACCCGCTGAGAAGAAATACGTTCAGATAGGCGGCCCAGTTGATCGCGGCCGCCGCGGCATCGAACGCGACCTTGCCGTGCACCCATCCGAACGCGGCGATGAAAACGAGCGGATACGCCCCAATCGCGACCCGCGTGCCGACCGAGGCAATGACCTGCCAGGAGAGGGAGTTCGGCACCGCAGCCGCCCAGCTACGACCGATCGCCGCCGGACGGCTTGACGGCGACGACCGCGATCGCAGGTGCCACGACGAGACGGGACCGCGGGTAATTGGCCTTCAGCAGCGTCCATGCGATCGCGTTGGTGCAGCCTTGCGTTACGAGGGTCGCGAGATCTGCAAGCGAGCCGACGGCTCTGCGCAGCCCGAAGCATGTTCGCACCGTGAAGCCAGCCGCCCCGACGGTGGCGATAAGGCTCTCCGTCGTGTAGCCATGCCGGTGCGTGTGATCGGCCCAACGCGCATACGGCGCGGTAATGAAGTTGGCCATGTTGGGGACTTCGAGGATCGCGCAGCCGCCCGGCACCAGTGCGGTATGCATCGCGCGCAGCAAAGCGTGCGCGCCGTCGGCATCGAAGTGCTCCAGAACGTGCAACCCGATTGCACAGTCCCAGGTGGCCGGACGCTCGCGCAGGTAGGCGATCGCATCCTGGACATGCAGCACGCCGTGCAGTCCGCGCTGCCGCAGAGCCGAGACGACCGCCGGGTCGTTGTCAAGCGCTGAGACCGATGTATACCCGTGATCAGCAAGGTACTGCAGCATCTCTCCGAACCCGGGCCCGATCTCCACGATGCGGGCTTCGCGCGAGGCCGGCAGGTGCCGCGCGTAGTTCTTGTGCAGGCTACGCACGCGCCGTGCGAAGCCGGCGGGACTGAAGCGCTTGGCCCAGTAGACTTCGAAGTAGCTAGGGTCCTCGGGTTGGCCGGTCATGGCGCGGTAACGTCGGCGATGGTGTTTGCAGTCAACGGTCTGCCGTTGTTGTTGGCGCTCATGGCCACCGCCCCGAGTATATTGACGCATGTGTTGCGCGTCGCGAGCCGGGTTCTTGGCCGGCGGAGGCTTGAGATGCCCGCCGCTCGCGTCGTCACGACCGGCGCAACGGCAAGACGGCTGAAGGCCGGACACTGTCGCGCTGCGATCGCGCTAACCCGCACAAGATCAGATCGCGGCAAACGAGAGCATGGGAGATGTCGGCTGAATGCTAGGCGCGCCGCTCAGGGTCTTCGTCACGGGCGCTGACGGGTTCATCGGTCAGCACGTTTGTACTCGTCTGGAGCGCGCGGGTTTCACCGTGACGCGCGCAGTGCGCCGGGCCGACCGCCCCCTGCGCGACGCACGCCACGTGGTTACGGGCGATCTCGCGGAAGGCAAGGATCTTTCGCCGCTGCTGGCCGGACACGAGGTGATTTTGCACCTGGCCGGTCGCGCGCACATCCTGCGGGAGTCGGAGCCAGACCCGGGCGCAGCGTATTCGCGGGCCAACGTCCAGGCGACGATGAAGGTCGCGCGGGCAGCCCTCGATGGCGGGGTGCGGCGCTTCGTATTCATGAGCACGGTCGGCGTGCTCGGCGACCGGTCGGCCCGCCCGCTCACCGAGGACGACCCCCCATCGCCCGTCGAGCCGTACGCTCGATCCAAGCTGCAAGCCGAAAGGGTGCTGGAGGAGATGGTCCGCGGCACCCGCACGGAGCTGGTGATCTTACGGCCGACGCTCGTGTACGGGCCGGGCTGTCCGGGCAACATGGCGCGTCTCGTTCGCCTGGTCGCGCGCGGACTACCGCTTCCGCTGGAGGGCATCCGCTCAGTGCGCAGTCTGATGGGCGTAGACAACCTGTGCGCGCTGATCGAGCGCGTCATGACCCACCCGGCCGCCGCGGGCAACACTTTTCTCGCCGCCGACGGGCAGGACGTGTCCCTGCCCGAACTGATCCGGTATCTCGCCGAGGGGCTCGATGCTCCGGCGCGGCTGTTCCGCTTTCCTTTCGGTGCGATCTCCCTAGCGGCAAGAATCGCGGGTCAGGCCAAGGCGCTTGATAAGCTGACGGCATGCCTACGCGTGGATGTGACGAAAGCGCGCCGGCTGTTGGGATGGTCGCCGGAGGTCACGGTCGCCGACGGCTTACGCGCGACCGGAAGGTGGTTTGCTCAGGTCGATGGGCACCACAATGATCGCGCACCGGAATTCGGCCGGCGTCGCGGCGCGTAACTGCCGCCCGGTCGAGCGCGCTCGAGCATTGAAAGGGATCGCGTGAGTGCGCCGCGTGGTTTGGTCGTGATCAACAGTTGGCGCGCCGCTTTGGCATGGACGCACGACATTGCCGCCGCCGCTGCGTCGCTGCTGCTGGCTTATGCCATTCGCCTGAACTTCGAAGGCCCGTGGTCGGTGTTCAAGTCCGCCTGGCTGCTCTTGCCGTGGCTGCTTCCGGTACAGGCCGCCGCCTTTTGGGCGAGCGGCCTGTATCGAGGCCTATGGCGCTACGCCAGTTTGCGCGACATCCGCCAGATCGCGCTCGCCGCCGGGTTGGCGACGCTTGCCATCCCGCTGGTGACGCTGGTCGCACGGCTGGATGTGGTCGTGCCGCGCTCGGTGCTGGTGATCTTTCCGGTACTGCTCATCTTTTTCATGGCCGGCAGCCGGCTCGCTTACCGCATGTGGCGCGAGCACAAGCTCACCGTCGTCACGCGCGAAATGGGCGATCCGGTGATCGTGCTCGGCGCAGGGCATGCCGGGGCAAAACTGCTGCGCGAGCTGAACGGCAGTTCGCTTTACAAGCCGGTGGCGCTGCTGGACGACGATCCGCAAAAGCTCGGCCGCATCGTCGAAGGCGTGCGCGTGGTCGGCCCGACCGATCGATATGCGGAGATCGCGCGGCAGTTCCACACGAACGTCGCCATCATCGCGATGCCCGGCGTGTCGCACGAGGTGCGACGCCGGATCGTCAAGGTCTGCGCCGATGCCGGTGCACGCATCCTGACCGTGCCGTCGTTCGAGGAGATCATGCGCGGCGCGCGCGGCGGTGTGCGGCAGATCGAGATCGACGACCTACTCGGCCGCGACCCGGTGCAGCTCGACATGCAGGCGGTGCGCCGCTCCTACGCGGGCAAGGTGATTCTGGTCACCGGCGCCGGCGGCTCGATCGGCGCCGAGCTGTGCCGGCAACTGCTGCGCTTCGAGCCCGCAACGCTGGTGCTGTTCGAGCTCAGCGAATATGCGCTGTATCAACTCACCGAGGAGTTGTCCGTCACAAGCGCGGCGACGCGGGTGGTGCCGCTGGTGGGCGACGTCAAGGACGCGGCGCGCGTCGAGCAGGTGCTGGCGACGTACAGTCCGGCCGTGACTTTTCACGCTGCCGCGTACAAGCACGTGCCGCTGATGGAGGACTTGAACGCCTGGGAGGCCGTGCGCAACAACGCCTACGGCACCTACGTCGTCGGCGAGGCCGCGGTACGCGCCGGGGTTGAGCGCTTCGTGCTGATCTCCACCGACAAGGCGGTCAACCCGACCAACGTGATGGGAGCCTCCAAGCGGCTGGCCGAAATGGTGTGCCAGTCGCTGAACCAGCGCGGCGGCACCCGTTTCACGATGGTGCGCTTCGGCAACGTGCTCGGCTCCAGCGGCAGCGTGATTCCGAAGTTCCAGCAGCAGATCGCCGCCGGCGGCCCGGTGACCGTCACGCACCCGGACGTGATCCGCTATTTCATGTCGATTCCGGAGGCCGCGCAGCTCGTGCTGCAGGCCGGTGCGATGGGACAAGGCGGCGAAATCTTCGTGCTGGACATGGGCGCGCCGGTGAAAATCGTCGATCTGGCGCGCGACATGATTCGCCTCGCGGGCTATACCGAGCAGCAGATCGAGATCAAGTTCACCGGCCTGCGGCCGGGCGAAAAGCTGTTCGAAGAGCTGCTCGCCGACGACGAGGCCACGCGCCCGACCGCGCATCCGAAGGTCCGCGTCGCCAGCGCCGCGCATCTCGCCGCGCGGTTGGACGCCGGCGCGTTGACCTGGCTCACCTCGGATGACTGGCTCGATGACCAAGCGGTTCGGCGAGCGCTGGCGCGGTGGGTTCCGGAGTACGCCACCGCGCAGGCGACGTCTCCGGCTGCCGCGAAGGTGGCGTAAGGAAGCGACGAACCTGAACCCCAAGCAGTTCCGAGTACACGGCGAACGTGTCGTCGATCGCCTTGTCTTCGGTGAACTCGCGCATAACGAGCTCGCGCCCCGCGGCGCCAAAGCGCGCCCGTAACTGCCGGTCCCGAATCAGACACAACAACGCGCCCACCAACGGCTCGACCTCGCGCGGCGGCACAAGCAGTCCGGTCTCGCCGTGACGAACCACCTCGCGGCAGCCCGGCACGTCGGTCGCAACCACCGGGCGGCCGCTCGCCGCAGCCTCCAGCAGGACCTTGGGCAGCCCCTCCCGGTACGACGGAAGACAAACGATGCTCGCCGCTCGATACACGGTTGGCATGTCGTCGCGCTGCCCCCAGACTTCGACCACGCCTTCGCGCGCGATCGCATCGACCTCGGACGGCGTGAGCGAAGTGGGATTCGGGTCCGTCGATCCCACCAGCGCAAAGCGTGCGGCGACTCCTGCCTGACGGATGGCTCTGGCCGCAGCCACGAACTCGTACACGCCTTTGTCCCTCAAAAATCGGGACGGAACAACGACCAGCGGCACGCCGTCCGGCTCGGGTGTCGGCGCGAACCTGTCCACGCAGACCCCGACACCACGCACCAGCCTGACCCTATCGCGATCGACAAGCCGCGCGGACACGAAGTACCGCGCATCGTCGTGGTTCTGGACGATCAGCCGCGAGTTGGGATGCGCGAGCGCGAACCGCAGCCCCGCGCCCACGACCGGCCTGATCAGCCGCGCGATCGGGCTGTCCGAGGACAGCGCGAAGCCCAGCCCCGCCACCGCATTGACCGTCGCCGGCACACGCGCGAGCCGGGCCGCGATGGAACCGTAGATCACCGGTTTCATCGCCACGTGATGCACCAGATCGGGCTGGAAAGCCGCATACAGCCTGGCAAGTCGGCGGATGCTGCCTAAGTCGTGCAGCGGATGGATGCCGGCGCGGCGAAAGTCAAGGCAAAAGTGCTCGAAGCCCTCGTCGCTTATTCTGGCAGCGCTTGCCGGCGAGTTGGTCACCACCCCGACATGCAGACCCGCCGCTCGCGCCGCCCGCGCCAGCGGAAGCCGGTGCGTCCA
>JBBIQI010000094.1:0-13360 GCA_037442465.1 Burkholderiales bacterium | reverse complement strand
CGATCTCCACATCCCGGGGGAAGCGCGACGCGAGCCAGCGCGCCATCGGAAGCCCGAACGGATAGGCCAGCGTCGTGCCGGCGATCCCGGAGTCGTGAAGCCGCGCACGGGCCGCGGGCGCGAGCCGCTCCACGCGGGCGGCGAGCGACGGGTCGATGCTGCCGCCATGCGCGGCGGCGCATGCCGCGCCGAGCGCGCCGGCTGCCAGGATCCGCCGCAGCATGGGATTAACGCGGCGCGGGCGTGACACCCGCCGCCACCGGTTCGCCCGCCGCCTGCACGCGAAACTGTCCGACACGGCGCTCGCCCAGATATAGCGCCACCTGCGCGCCGGCCTTGAGCTTGCCGTCCGGGTTGGCGAACAGCATGAAATAGTCGCGGTCGGTGCGAATCCCCTGGTTGCGCGCGGTCTGGCGCAGCGCGCCGACGATCGGCGGCACCGGCACGTAGAAGCGATCGCCGCTGGCTTCGTCGACCAGCACCGGCCGCACCTTGCGGTCCAGCAACGGCTGCGCCTTGGCCGGATCGACGACGCGGTAGCGCAGGTCGACCACGTAGCCGTTGGCGGTGAGCCGCAGCCCCTTCAGACGAATGCCGAATGCCTCGACGAGATCGCCCGGTTCGACCGACGCTTGGGTGGCAGGCGCGGTTGCCGCCGCGGCGGGTTGCGTTGCCCCGGCGCGGTCGGCGTCGACCGGCGCCGCCTGCGATGCGGCCGGCGGCTGCGGCGGCGTCGATGCGCAGCCGGCAGCCAGCAGGGCGCCGATCAGCGCCGGCGTCAGACGCGCAAGACTCGTACGCATGCGCCCCCGCTACTGAACGTTCACGCGCACGGTCGCCGCGCGCGACACCGCGCCGAGCGTATCGCCGACGGTGTAGGTCAGCGTGTCGGTGCCGCGGAAGCTGGGCGCCGGCGTGTACTGGATGCACGGACGTGTGGCCACCGGGCAGCCTGCCGTGACCACGCTGGCGGTGCCGCCGCGGTTGGGCGCACCCACGATCGCCAGCGAGTTCACGTCGAGGTTGCCGTCGACGTCGTAGTCGTTGGCCAGCACGTCGATCAGCATCGCCGTCGGCGGCGTGGTCAGCACCAGCGCGTCGACGTCGTCGACCGCGGTCGGCGCGCTGTTGGCGTACAGCGTCAGCGTCACCGTGGCCACGTTCGACGGCTGCCCGTTGGCGCTGACCTGGTACGTGAAGGTCGTCGTCGCCGTTCCGCTGGCGGGCAGCGAAGCCGCCGTGTACGTGAACGTGCCGTCGGCGTTCAGCGTCACCGTGCCGTTGGTGGGTGCGGCGACGAGCGTCGGAGCGCCAAGCGGGTCGCCATCCGGATCCGCATCGTTGGCCAGCACCGAGCGGCTCAGCGGAATCGTCAGCGTGCCGCCGCGCACCTCGTAGGCGTCGTTGTTCGCGACCGGCGCATCGTCGACGTTGGTCACCGCCACGGCGAAGCTGGCCGTCGCGTACCGCCCGTTCGTGTCGGTGACGCGCACCTGCACCGGGTTGCTGACGGTTGCGCCGAGCAGCGGCTTGTACGCCTGGTCGTTGTTCGGCGTCCAGGCGATCGCGCCGGTTGAGGCGTCGATCGTCATCCCGGCGGGAGCGGCGTCGAGCGAGAAGCTTGGCGTGCCGACAACGCCGGCGGCCGCCACCGTGCAGGCGTACGGCGCCCCCTGCGTGCCGGTCGGGCCGCAGCCCGACGCGTCGAGCGCCAGCGCGGTCGTCCCCGACGTGACGCTCAGCCGCACCAGCATCCCGCCGACGGCGTTGCCGTCGTTGTTCGACAGCGCCAGCCTGCGGTCGAACATCAGCATCCGTTGCGCGGTCGTGCCTGCAGGCAGCGTTGGCGTAAACCACAGATCGGCCGATTGCGCAGCGGCCAGATGCGCGGTCACCTGCTCGCGCGGGTAGGGGAACACGTTGCCATCCTGGGCGATCAGGTACCAGTGACCGTCGAGCAGCGTCAGCGCGCGCGACTGGATGCCCGCGTTGACCACCCGCACGAGCTGGCGCTGGCCGGCCGTAATGCCGAGCACGCCGCGCGCCGGGCCGTCCGTGAACTCGATCGGTGCCGCCGCCGCGCCGGTCGCGGGCAGCGTCGGTAAGGTCGCCGCATACCGATGCACGCGGAAAAAGCGCGGGTCGTAGCGCAGCGTGCTGCCGCTGAACGTTCCGCCGGCGACCGCGGCGTGCAGGTCGGGGGCGACCTCGGACAGCAGCAGCGAGATCTCGTTGTCGTACGCGTACTGGTCCGGCGCGCTCGCCGCGCCGGGATACGCCACCCGCGCGGCCGTCGACGTGGCCGGAGCGTTCCTGCGCAGCAGCCCGTACAGGCCCATCTGCACCTGGATCTGCGGCAGCGTGCCGCTCTGATACAGGTACGTTCCGGGCTTGACGTTGGTAAACGTGTACGTCGCGGTACCGCCGCCCGGCGCGGCCTCGTGCGTGAACGAACGCACGCGGCAGTCGAGCGATGCGCCCGGCGTGCAGTCGGACGTCACGCTCGGGTCGTTGACGGTGGCGTTGGTCTTGAACACGGGCGCCATCGTCGTGTTGTGACCATGCAGCACGAACGAAGTCGGCACCGGCAGGTTGTTGACGAGCCGCACGTTCAGCGTCGGGTCGGCCGGCGAGACCGTGATCGCCGCACCCGGCGACGTCGGCGGCCGGTTGATGCTCGATGCGGGATTGGCCAGCGCCGCGGCGCTGCATGCCGTGAACGTCGACCCGGTCACGACGACCCGGTAGCCCCACATCGTCACCGTGGTGACGCCGTCGGGCATCGTCTCGACGTATGGCGCGGCGCGCACGCATACGTTCATGGCCTGCGCCGGCGCGGGTAGCCACGCCCACGCCGACAACCCCAGTCCGATCGCCAGCGCCCGCCGCGCCGCCTTGCCGTGGATCCTCATCTGCAGCCTCCGTCCGGGCTCAGTCGATCGTCGTGGTCCACGGCTCGATGACGATGAAGGTCATCATGCCGCCCGGGAACACGCCGTTGTTGATGATTTCGCGCTCGTTATGCGAGTGCATCATGTGGAAGAACGCCCCGCCCGAGCCGAGCTTGCCGGCACCGACCGGCACGTTGCCGCTGGCGCCCAGGAACGGACTGCCCGAGTACAGGTCGCCGAAAGTCAGTTCCAGCGGGCTCGGCAGTGCCGTCGGGAACGGGCGGCCGCGATCGCTCGGATCCTGGTGCAGCATGCGCGGATCGAGCTGCGCGTACACGGCGTCGCAACTGGCCGGATTGCTCGCCGGCAGCGTGTTGTCGCACTTGATGCCGTAGATGTCCCAACCCAGCCCCTTGCCAGTCCATTCGTAGATTGCGTCGATCGTCTGGCCCGGGATCATGCGCAGCGTGTTGTCCGAGCGCGCCAGATCCGGGCCCGTGTTCGGGCCGCTGGCGAGCAGCGCAGCGTCGACGGCGATCTGCCAGGAATTGGAGCCGTGGTGATGCAGCGGGTGCAGGTCGCGGCCGGCGTTGATCGTGCGCAGCAGCAGGCGCTCGCCCGGATGCATGCGCGGCAGCGCGTTGTATGGCTGCGCGGGCAGTTCCGGCACCGTAGCAGGCGCGAGCGTGTCGGGGCCGGTGCGGCCGTTGATGAACCAGTACAGCGGGTTGCGCGCCGGCCAGCCCGCAGTGTTCACGCTCCACTTAAAGCCGCCGTTGATCGACGGCAGCACGACCGCATCGGCCTGCGCGCGCACACGCTCGTGCCAGTCGGGGTCGATCTCGGAAAGCACCAGCAGGTGCTCGCGGTCGAAGCGGCTGCCGGCATGCTCGTACGCCTGGCTGGGCGCCCCGTTGGGCCGCACGATCAGCGCGCCGAACAGCCCCATTTCGATCTGCACGCCCATCTGCGTGCCGCTGTGATATTGGAAGGTGCCGGGGCGCCGCGCGACGAAGGTGTACTTGACGCAGCCGCGCGGGCGCGCCTCTCGCACCAGATTGCCGACCGCCTGGGCGGAAGGCCAGAGCGCCGAGCGCTCGGTGTTCGCGCCGCTGATGCAGCCGGCCGGCCGCGTGGCGTTGGTGAAATCCCTGGCGACGACGTCTTCCTGACCGGGGAAGACGATCGACACGTTGGTCGGCAGCTCGTTGATCAGCGTGACTTCGACGGTGTCGCCCTGGTTGACGATCAGCGTCGGCCCCGGGTACTGCATCTGCTCGCCGCCGGCGGTGGTGCCGCTGCGCAGCGCGTAGCCCCAGTTGTAGACGCTGCCGCCGTCGGCGGTGCTGATGTAGCCCGCCTTGGCCACCAACGTGAAGCGCGGGCCGGCCACACCGTCGATCTTGGCCGCGGCGCCGCCGGCCGCGGCCGCCAGCGCGGCCGCGGCGATCGCGCGCAGACCGTGCGCCAGCCAGGAAGTGCGTTGCTCGTTCATGCGTTTCTCCCGGCTCACGGGTTGATCACGATGTGGGTCATGATCCCGCCACGGTCTTCGTCGCCGTTGGACAGGTAGTTCAGGTTGGTCGTGTACAGGAAGTAGGTGCCCGGTTGCACGCTGGCGGTGTCGATGATCACGTCGACGTTCTCGCCGCCGCCCAGCGTCACCGAGCCCACGTCGTGCGACCAGTCGCGGCCGACCACGCCGGCCGCAGCGTCGTCGCGCGCACGTGCGATCGCCGCGCCCTGCCCGACCAGCCGCATTGGCAGGCCGAGCGCGGTGACCGTGAAGTACTCCGACACGCTCGAGTTCGACAGCCGCAGCAGGATGCGCTGGCCGCGCGTGGCCGTGACCAGCGCCGACTCGGGCTGCGAGGATTCCGGCAGCACCGAGCCCGGGTCGTCCGGATCCACCTGCACCGGCGGCAGCGGACCCGGGAACACCGTATGCGGGTACCCGCGCCCGTTGATGAACGTGTGCGTGGCGCGCATCTCGTGAAACGGCAGCGGCTGCACCGCTTCGTGCAGGTCGTGGAATTCGCCGTCGAAGGCGCCCAACTGCAGCGGGAAATCCACGTCGTAACGCGTGCTGCCGTCGCCGTCGTTGTAGGCGTACTTCTGCCCGGCCGTGTGCGTGAACGACCCGAGCAGCGTGCCCGGCGGCAGCAGGTCCTGCTTCGGCCGCACGTACAGGGTGCCGAGCATGCCCATGTGCATGTGCTCCGCGCTCTCGACGTGGCAGTGCCAGATGTAGGTGCCGGGGTCGTTCAGCTTGTAGTAGTAGGTGAACGTCGAACCCATGTTGACCACGGCCGACCCCTCGGGCACGCCGTCGTAGACCGGTGCGGCCTGCGGGAATCCGTGGAAATGGATCGAATGCGCGTCGAACAGGTCCGGCCGGTGCAGCATGCCGACGTTGGTCAGCGCCAGATACACCTCCTGCCCCTCGCGGAACGCGAGCGTGGGCGCGGACCACTTGGCGTTGAAGGTGCCGCGCGCCATCACCTCTTCGTTCGGCACGCCGGTCATGTCGGAGAAACCGAACGTGTAGAAGCGCCCGCCGTCGGCGCGCAACGCCCAGCCGTCGCCGGCAGCCATGTGACGGCAGATCTTCGCCGGCGACATCGGGCCGGCCGTGGCCTCGGCGTTGCCCGTCACCGCCTGACCGTCCGGCGGGCACTGCGGGAACACGCCCGCAGACGCGGCCGAGCACGCCAGCGCCAGACCGACCGCAGCGGCGGTGCACGCAAGTGTGTGCAGCGTTTTCATTCGTCGTCCTCCGTGGGATCTACGGTGCGCAGGCGGCGACACCCTGCCCGCCCTCATAGGCGCCGCGTGACCAGGCCAGCAGGCGCGGCACGCCGATGCGGTCGGTGGCGAGCTGCGGAATCAGCGGCAGCCCCAGATAGATCTGACCGTTGTCGTTCGCCGGGCTGCCATCGAGGATGCGCGCGTCGCCGTACGGCGCGCCGGTAACCGGGTTATTCGGCGTCAGCGGCCCGAAGCGCACGTCGATGAAGTTGCCGCCTTCGTCGAACGCCGCCGCGGTGTTGACCTGCGCGGTGGTCTCCACCATGTTGATCACCGCGTCGCGGCCGCCGTTGAAGTACGAGCAGCGCAGCAGCGGGTCGTCGGTGATGTTGTTGGAGCCCAGCACCGGCGAGATCGAGGTCGGCGTCAGCACCGAATAGTTCGCCGTCAGTTGATGCGCGCCGCCGATGACCGCCAGATCCGAGTACACCGGGGCGTCGCCGGCCGCGATGTTCGGCACCAACCCGTAGCAGGTCTGCTGCGGCGTGTTCAGCGCGCAGTTGGTCTGGTCCGCGTTCGGGTTGATCTGCCAGGTGAACACGCGGTTCTCACGCACGATCGAATTGAGGATCAGCGGGTTGGAGAACGCCGTTTGCGACAGGCCGAACACGTCCAGCGGGCCGGCGCCGATCGCCGTCGCCAGCGCCGGCGTGTGCGTGCGCGCGACCACGCCGGCGCCCGGCTGCTGGGTGGACTGCGTGAGATTGCCGGCGTTGAACGCGCGCGCACCGGTGGCCACGCTGTCGTTGTGCACGATCGTGTTGTTGACGATGCGCACCGCGATCGCGTCCTGCAGCGCGATGCCGCCGCCGGCCACCGCCGCCACGTTGTTCTCGATCACGTTGTTGACGATGTCGATGCGATGGCGGTTGGCGGTGCCGGCGTCGCTGCCGTTGATGCCGGTCAGGCTGATCGCGCCGCCGTCGCCCGCGCCGGCCAAGTTGCCCTGGAACGTGTTGGCGTTGACGATCACCGAGCCGGTGCCGGCCGACAGCCCGTTGTTGGCCACCAGCGATTGCAGCCCGCTGATCGCCAGCCCGCCGCCGTTGGGGCTGGTCATCTGGTTGAACGACTGGTTGAACACGATCGTGTTGCGCTCGATCGTCGGCAGTCGCCGCCCGGCGCGTGTTGCGCCGCTTAGGCCGACGTGCGCGATGCCGCCGCCGTCGCCGGTGGAGTAGTTGCCGCAGACGAAGTTGTCGGCGACGTGGTAGCCGTCCACACCGTTGAACAGCGAGATGCCCCCGCCGCCGCCGCTGAAGGCGCCTGCGGTGTTGCCGTTCTGCACGACCTCGTTGTGGTGGATCTCGGCGTTGGGCGTGCGCGCGCCGACGTAGCGCAACTGGTTGTTGGCGAAGTTCTGCACGAGGTTGTCGTGCCCGATGCGGATGCCTCCGCTCTTGACCCCCTGGTTGCCGGTGATCCGGTTGTTGGAGATCTCGATGCGGTTGGCGTTGCCGTTGACGAAGATGCCGCCGCCGGTATCCGACCCGCTGACGGTGAAGCCGTCGATCTGCAGAGCCGGACCGAGCGCATCCCCGCTGCGGATCATCACGAAGAAGCCGGCCATTTCCTCGGTGCCGAACAGCAGCGGGGCGTTGTCCACGGTGTCGCCGGTGATGCAGGCGTCGAGCGTGGCGGGCATCGCCTGGCCCGGCAGCAGGAACTGCGCGCCGTTGGGTGCAAACAGCTTCTGGCACAGCCTCGTGCGCCACAGCGCGCGCTTTTCGGTCGGTTGGCTCACGGCGTTGATCAGCGTGGCCGGCGCGCCGAAGCCCTGCAGCCGGATCCGCTTGTCGACGATCACCGCTTCTTCGTACAGCCCGGGCGGCACCATCAGCAGCGTGCCCGGGGCGGCGGCGTCGATCGCATCCTGGATCTTCTGTCCGGCCGCGAGCACCGTCGGCGCCGGCTGCGCGAGGCGAACCATGTGCACGGTCACGCCGCGCGGCGTGGTCTTGCCGTTGTCGCCGCGCGCAACGGTCAGCGTGCCGGTGGCGAGGTTGATGCCCGACGACGGCACGTTGACGACGATCTGGTCGTTGCCCCACACCACGTTGGCGGCGGGAATCACCACGTCGCCGATCTTCACCGTGCCCGGCACCGTGCCGAAGCCGTAGTCGCGCTGGATCGTGCGCGGCTCGACCTGGTTGGTGACCGGATTGACGGCACTCGGGTTGTCATGGTTGTAAAGCGGGTTCGGCACCTCGGTCAGCCCCATCGAGCGAATGACGAGCTGCTGGCCGGCAGCGGGCACGCCCAGCCCGTTGACGCGCAGCCACGGCCCGGTGTTGTCGGAACGCGTGACGGTGCGGATGCCCGGCGTGGCCTGTGGCGCTTCGCAGTCGAGCGGGAACTGCTGCGGGCCGGCGAAGGCCGCGATCGGCAGCACCGGCGTGTCGAGATAGGTCGTCTTGCCCGGCAGGTACTGGAACGTGTAGCAGAACTGCGAGTAACTGCGGTTGAAGTGCGGGTCGAGCTTGAACTGCCCCGGGTTGGCCGGATCGGGCATGTAAGGCGAGTTCAGGCACGCCTGCACCATGTTCGGGCTGACACCCGACGGGATCGGAACGTTGTAGCTGAAGGTGGAGGGCACCAGCGCGTTGTAGGTGCCGAAGCGGTCCGAGTACACGCGCGAGAACTCGCGGCCCTGCTGGTCGCGCAGCGAGATCGGCATGAACGGCGGCGCGTACTTCTCGCCGAACGTGGGTGCGAAGGGGCTGAACTCGTTGGCCAGGTCATCGAGGATCATGCCGACGATGTGGCCCGCCACGGGCGCCTTGGTGAACAGATAGAAGTTCGCCGCGGCGTTCTGTTGCGCCGACAGCGTCACCGCCAGCCGGTCGCAGTGCGGTCGCTTCTTGCCGACGTAGTTCGACGGATAGGCAGGCGCGTCGATGGGCGGGTTGTCGCGGTACTGCGCGGGGATCGGCACGCCCGGGAACAGCGTCAGTTCGGCGGGCACCGGGTACGGACGCTCGCCCACGCACTCCGGCGGCAGCGCCTGCAACGCAACGTCGTAGTACTCGCCGAAGTCGACGTTCTTGTCTTCTTCCTTCTGCACTTCGTAGCCCGGCGGCGGCACCACCTCGACGATGTAGTTGCCGGGCACGAGCTGCTGCGGGGCACCGCCCGAGTTGATGCCGGTCGGGATGAAATCGGTGAACGCGAAGCCGCCATCGAACACGGCCGGCCGCACCTGGTTGTAGTTGCGCAGGCCGTCGAAGCAGGCGTCGGCGGCGAGCAGCCCATTCATCTGGTTGTCGCCCGGACAGTTGGTGGGGTTGGCTCCGTCCCAACTGTCGGTCTGCACTTCGGCCACCGCGTCGTCGGGCGTGATGAAGCCGTCGCCGTTCACATCCATGATCTTGCGGCGGTCGGCCGGATCGGCGCGATACAGCCGCACCGTGACGCCCGGAATGCCGGGCTCGTTGTTCTCGCCGGTGGCAAAGCGCGGGTCGGACTCGGCGCGCGTGCTGGCGTAGTAGACGATGCCGGAGATGCCGCCGTTGTCGTTGCCGGAATACGGCTGCTTGCCCCAGTCGATCAGGTTGGTGGTGCCGAGGAACGTCTGCTGACCCTGCAGCAGCACGGGCCCGACTTCGGTGCGGTACGGCAGGTTGCCGTTTTCCGGCTGCGGCTGCGGCGTGAGCTTGTTGCGCGAGGGCATCGTCCAGCCGTTGTCGAGCGGCACCGGCCCGCCGGCGTCGACGACCACGGTCGCCCCCGTGGCCTTGAAGCGCGCGAAGTCGACTTCGGACACCAGCCAGTTGAAGAACGGGAAGACCTCGTTCAGCCCGTACTCGCCGTTGTCGTCGGTGACGGTCGACTGATAGATCGAGCCGTCGCGGAAGCGCAGGTTGATCGCCTGCCGCGGAATGCCGGGCTCGTCGTCGGCGCAGAAGCCGTCGCCGTTGCGGTCGTAGCAGACGCGGCCTTCCCAGTTGCCGAACCAGTTGAACACCGGCACCTCGTTCAGCGCCACCGCCGAGCCGTCGGCCGGAGTGACGAAGTCGTACAGCGCGAAGATCTGGTCCAGCGGCGTGTCCCATACTGCGAGCTGATAGCGCGTGCCGGCCTTCAGCCCGTCGATCGAGAACGAGCCGTCGGCGTTGCACGGACCCGCGTACACACCGCGGCCCGCGCCTGCGCCGGGACCGGCCGCCCCTTCGTTCAAACCCACCCAACACTTGGTGACCGGAGCGCCGTTGTAGAAGGCGAAGTTGGGCGGACGCGACATGTGGACGTTGACGATGCGGCCGCTGACCTTGCTCGGGCCGGTGCCGGCGTTCACGTCGGAAAAACGCCGCACGAACGCCATCGTGACGTGATGTCCGGGCGGGCCGAACTCGGCGAAATACGCCGGCTCGCCGGACTTGACCCAGGCGTCGATGCCCCAGGTGCCCTCGATCGTCGAGGTCTGCGACCAGCCGTTGTCGGCCGGATCGTTCGGGTCGCGCTCCGGCCAGCGGATGCGGTTCGGATCGATGCCATTGGCCGCCTGATACACGCCCGGGCACTCGGCCTCCGACGGGCGCTGCAGCGGCGGCAGCGCGAAGATCGTGTACTTCGCGGGCGCGAGGTTCTTGATGCGCAGCACACCGTTGACGTCGGTCTTCAGGATCGCGCTGCCCATCTGCGCGACGCTGCCGTCGGCGTTGTACGTGGTGCCGAGCGGATTGCCGAAGACGTCGGCGTAGATGCGCCCGCCGGAAGCGCCATACGTGCCGCCGGCGTCGTACAGATGGATCTCGAAGCCGCACAGCCCGCGCTCCTGCGTGGGCGGGGCGTCGGCGACGTTGTTGATCGGGTTGTCGTCGTTGACGACGAACACCGAGATCTGCGCCGGCTGCAGCGGCAGCGGATCGACGATCACGTCGACGCTGTCCTGGCCACGCGCGACCGGCGCGCCGTTCATCGCGAACACGCCCGCGCCGCTCGCATCGGCGCGCGGCAGCACGGAGACGAAGTACCGCTTGGTCGGATCGAGCGCCGCGGTCGTCGCCGTCCCGCCGCTGGCGACCTCGCCGGTGGCCACCACCGGCATGTGGCTGCGATGAAACCCCAGCGACAGCGTGTCGGGCACGGCGGTCGTGGGGCAGCCGGCAGGCAGCGGCGTGACACCGGTGCAGCCCGGGATGACGTCGTAGGTGCGGTCTTCCTCGACCGTGTAGCGGAAGCCGGTGGTGATCGGCGCCCCGTCGGGCGTCTTGACGTTGATCGTGATCGCAACCGCATCCAGCGCGAGCAGCGCCGCGATGGACGCCACGCAGCTGTGCAGCCAGCGCACCGATCGCATCCAACCGTTTCCGCTCTGGCGAATCGCCATGGCCCCTCCCTTGTTGCACGTCCGTAAGCGGCGCGGCCGATCGCGCCGTGACGATGCGCATTCTTGGGATGCGGGCGTCGCGTGTCTGTGGGTCGCGCGACTGCATTAGCCGGTGTGGAGAACCCTCCATGCAGACGGCTACGGGTGGGCGAACCACCCAACGACATTAAGCGGTGTTAATGAAACGACGACTGCGGCGGATCACGCGCCGCCGGCGCGCGCCAGTCGCGCGAGCACTCGCGGCACGTAACGCTGCGTCTCGGCGTACGCGGGAATGCGGCGCCCCGCCCGCAGGACCGCCTGCTCGCCGGCGTTGTACGCCGCCAGCGCCAGCGCGAGATCGCCACCGAACAGCGCGAGCAGGTCCTTGAGGTAACGCGCGCCTGCGCGCACGTTCTGCCGCGCATCGAAAGGATCGCTGACGCCGAAGCGCCGCGCCGTCTCGGGCATCAATTGCATCAGACCCTGCGCGCCTTTGGGCGAAACCGCGCGCGGGTCGTAAGCCGACTCGACCGCGATCACCGCATGCAGCAACGGCGCCGGCACGCCCTCGGCGGCGGCGACCTCGCGCACGATCACGTGCACGTCGGCCCGCGCAGGTGCGGGGGCGGGCGGCGCGGATGGCTCGGGTGCCGGCGCGGGCGGCGCGGCAATCAGCACCGCGGGCGCATCTTCGCTGCGAAAATCCGACAGCACGACCGCCCCGGTGGGCGATACGCCGGCATAGACCTGCGCGAGCGCCCCATGCGAGGCCAAAAGGGCAGCGGCCGCCAACGAGGCGCGCGTCAGGCGCGCCGGGCGAAGTCCGGTGGCGATGGTCGAGGCCATCGCGTATGAGTATCACTGCTGCCGCCTTCGCGGCAGTAGGACGTTTACCCAAACGCGATGGGTCGGGGTCGCACGCGCGCTACCGGTGCGGGCGACTCGCCGCGCTGTGCGATCGGCGAGCCCGATGTTGCGTAGGATCACGCACGCGTTCGGCCGCAGGCGGCACGCAAGCTTGCAGCGCCGGCGCTTCGTTTGTCGATGAGCGACTGGCTGCTACCGCTGCTGCTGTACGGCGCCCCGGCCGCCGCGATCGTGCTGTGGTACGTGCGCCGGCACGCGCGCCTGCAGGCCGAACACGCGCGCCGGCTCGAGGAATCGATCCAGGCCGGGCTGAACGAGCCGGTGTCGCTGCATCCGGTCGTCGACGCGGATCACTGCATCGCCAGCGGCGTGTGCGTGCGCTCGTGCCCGGAGCAGGCGCTCGGCATCGTCAACGGCAAGGCCGTGCTGGTGAATGCGGCCGCCTGCATCGGCCACGGCGCGTGCAAGTCGGCCTGCCCGACCGAAGCGATCGAACTGGTCTTCGGCACCGAAAAACGCGGCGTCGACATCCCCGAGGTCAGGCCGAACTTCGAGACCAACGTGCCGGGCATCTTCATCGCCGGCGAACTCGGCGGCATGGGGCTGGTGCGCAAAGCCGCCGAGCAAGGCAAGCAGGCGATCGAATCGATCCGGCGCGCCGGTCGGCGCGGCAAGGACTTCGACGTCGTGATCGTCGGTGCCGGGCCGGCCGGAATCGCCGCCGGGCTCGGCGCGATCGCTCACAAGCTCAAGTACGTGGTCGTCGAACAGGAGGATTCGCTCGGCGGCACCGTCTATCACTACCCGCGCAACAAGATCACGATGACCGCGCCGGTGAAACTGCCCGTGGTCGGCCGCGTACGGATGGGCCCGGAGATCTCCAAGGAGGCGCTGCTCGGCAAGTTCGAGGACATCGCCCGGCGCGCGGGACTGAAGATCCGCTTCGGCGAGAAGATGGAAAACATCGAGCGCGACGGCGACGGCTTCGTCGTGCACACGACGCGCGCGCGCTATCGCGCCGGCGCCGTGCTGCTGGCGATCGGCCGCCGCGGCACCCCGCGCAAACTCGGCGTGCCGGGGGAGGAGTTGCCGAAGGTTGTCTATCGGCTGATCGACCCGGAGCAGTATCGCGGCCGGAAGGTGCTGGTCGTCGGCGGCGGCGACGCGGCGCTCGAAGCGGCGATCGCGCTGGCCGACGAGCCCGGCTGCGAGGTCACGCTGTCGTACCGCTCGGAGGCGTTCGCGCGCGTCAAACCAGCCAACCGCGCGCGGCTGCAGGAGCGACAGGAGCGCCGCCGCGTCACCGTACTGCTGAAGTCCAACGTCAAGCGCATCGAGCCCGACGCGGTCACGCTGACGCACGGCGAGCGCGATGTGCGATTGAAAAACGACGCGGTGATCGTGTGCGCCGGCGGCGAACTGCCGTTCGATCTGCTGAAAAAGGTCGGGATCGCGTTCGAAACCAAACGCGGCACTGCCTGAG
>JBBIQI010000093.1:3393-13392 GCA_037442465.1 Burkholderiales bacterium | reverse complement strand
TAGGCGCATGCACGTTCGCTTCATTCGGCCTTGAGCAGTGCGCGGATCGCTTCGAGTTCGGCACGAACGGCGGCCAGCGTCAGACGCGGCGGTTCGTCGCCGTTGCCGCGCACTCGACCGAAGCGACCGTTTTCATCGAGCCGGTTGCGCGCGCCGCTGATCGTGAAGCCCTCTTCGTACAGCAGCTCGCGGATGCGCCGTATCAGCAGGACCTCATGGTGCTGGTAGTAGCGTCGGTTGCCGCGCCGCTTGATCGGTCTGAGCTGCGTGAATTCCTGCTCCCAGTAGCGCAGCACGTGCGGCTTGACGCCGCACAGTTCGCTGACTTCCCCGATCGTGAAGTAACGCTTCGCCGGAATCGGCGGCAGCGCCTTCTGGGCGTCGGTACGCAGCATGGGCACGTGCGTGAGGTGGGCACAGTCCATGCGCGGCTGCGCCGCGCATGGACGCCGATCAGTGCACTCCCTGCGCCTCGGCAACCGCAGCCTTCAGCTTCTGGCTGGCGTGGAAGGTCACGACGCGCCGCGCGGTGATCGCGATCTCTTCACCGGTCTTCGGGTTGCGGCCGGGCCGCTGCGGCTTGTCGCGCAGCTGGAAGTTGCCGAATCCGGAAAGCTTTACCGACTCGCCGCGCTCCAGCGCCGCCCGGATCTCGTCGAAAAATCCGTCGACCATGTCTTTGGCCTCGCGCTTGTTCAAGCCCAGTCGCTCGAACAACGCGTCGGCCAGTTCGGCTTTGGTCACTGTCTTGGCGCCGCGGTCGTGCGCGTTGCCGGATCGGCGATCTGAAGAGGGCAGATCCGGGAACTTGAAGGCGGTCATCTGTTGGTCGTTCTGCATGACTGTCACTGGCGCAAGCGGGCGCCGATCCTTGCGCCCAGTCCCTCGACGATCGCCGCGACCGCAGCGTCCGCATCCGCGTCCGCGAGCGTGCGGTCAGTATCTTGCAGAACGATGCGGAAGGCAAGGCTTTTCTCCTTATTTAACAACGCGTTAGCGCTTGCTCCCGCGAACCTGCTTGAATCGTCGCCACCGGGGCGGTAAACGTCGAACAGGCGGAAGTCACGCAACACGCGCAGGCGCTCATCCGTTCGTGCGAGCTGCGTGACCACGTCGTACACCTGCTGCAGCGTGATAGACGGATCGACCCACACAGCAACGTCGCGCAGTACGGCCGGGAACTTCGGCACGCCTTCGAAGTGCGGCAGCGGCATCGCTAGCAGCGGGGCGACGTCGAGTTCGAAGACGATCGGTGCCTTCGGCAGCTCGTACTTCTGCTGCCAACGCGGATGCAGCTCGCCGATCCAGCCGACCGCATGACCGTCGAGTTCGATTCGCGCGCTGCGCCCCGGATGCAGCGCGGCATGCTCGGCCGCCACGAACCGCGCGTCGCCCCGCCGCAGCAATCGTTCGACGTCGCCCTTGACGTCGAAGTAGTCGACGTCGCGCTTGGATACGCCCCACTGCTCGTCCCAGGCCAGCCCGTAGGCGAGGCCGGCGATGCGATTCGGCTGCCTCACGCCCGGCACCGCGAGCGGTCCGGCGACGACGGTGGGGTCCTTCGCATAGACGCGACCGAGTTCGAACACGCGCACGCGCGCGGCCTTGCGATTCAGGTTGTACTTGAGCGCCGCGACCAGCCCGCCGATCAGCGTCGTTCGCATCACTGCGAGCTGACTGGCGATCGGGTTGAGCACGCGGATCGCTTCGCCGCCACCGGCGAAGTCCTGCTCCCAGGCCGCATCGACGAACGAGAAGTTCACGAGCTCCTGGTAGCCAGCATCCACAAGTTCTCGCCGCAGGGCGTGCAGGGCTCGTCGTGTCTCCGGCTGGGCGCGCATCACGGCGGGGGCTAACGGCGGCTGCGCCGGAATTCGTTCGTATCCCCACAACCGTGCAACCTCTTCGATCAAGTCCTCTTCGATGTCGAGGTCGAAGCGATACGACGGCGGCGTCACCCGGAACTCGCCCGCCTTGCGCTCCGCCACCAGCCCCAGCCGCTCGAACACCGCGGCGATTTCGTCGTCCGTGACCGGCACGCCGAGAACGCGGCGGCAACGATCCGTGCGCAGCCGCACGGGTCTGCGCTCGGGCAGCCGCAACACCTGGTCGTCGATCGGCCCGATCTTCGTTTCGGCCGTTCCGCAGATCTCGACGATCAGCCGCGTGATGTACTCGATGTGATCGACCGTCGTGGCGTAGTCGACGCCGCGCTCGAAACGGTGCGCCGCGTCGGTCGCAAAGTTGTAGCGGCGCGCTCGGCCCTGGATCGACTCGGGCCACCAGAAGGCCGCCTCGACGTAGATGTTGCGCGTGTCCAGCGTGACCGCGGTCGCTTCGCCGCCCATCACGCCGGCGAGCGCCTCGACGCCGCGATCGTCGGCGATCACGCCGACCCAGCCGTCGACCTCGACGGTCTGGCCGTTCAGTAGCTCGACCTTTTCGCCGGCGCGCCCCCACCGCACGCGCAGCGAGCCGCGCACCTTGTCCAGATCGAACACGTGTGAGGGCCGGCCCAGTTCAAGCATCACGTAGTTGGAGATGTCGACCAGCGCCGAGATCGGCCGCTGGCCGCTGCGCTCGAGCCGCCGCTTCATCCACTCGGGTGTGGCCACGCGCGCGTCGACCCCGCGAATCACGCGGCCCGAAAAACGCCCGCACAGATCGGCATGATCGACCTGCACCGGAAGCCGCTCGGTGATCGTCGCCGCCACCGGGGCGAACGACGGCAGCGCCAGCGGCGCGCCGGTGATCGCTGCCACTTCACGCGCGATGCCGAGCACGCTCAGGCAGTCGCCGCGGTTGGGCGTCAGCTTGATCGTGAACCTGCGGTCGTCGAGCGACAGGAACTTGCGCAGATCGCCGCCGATCGGCGCATCCGCCGGCAGCGCGAGCAGGCCGCTATGGTCCTCCGACAGTCCCAGTTCGCGCGCCGAGCACAGCATTCCTTGCGACTCGACGCCGCGCACCTTCGTGCGCTTGATGTGGAACTCGCCCGGCAGCACCGCCCCGTCCAGCGCGCACGGCACTCGCATGCCGACAGCGACGTTGGGCGCACCGCACACGATGCTCAGCGTTTCGCCCGTGCCCGCATCGACACGGCACACGGTGAGCTTGTCCGCATTCGGATGTCTGTCGACCGCCAGCACCTGGGCGACCAAGACGCCGGCGAACGGCGGCGCCACCGGCACGTTTTCCTCGACCTCGAGTCCTGCCATGGTCAAGCGTTCGGCGAGCTCGTCGCTGCCGATCGGCGGGTTCACGTAGGCCCGCAGCCATTGTTCCGAGAACTGCATCGTGGGTTTCCGCTCGAGCGATGCTCAATTGAACTGCTGCAGGAAGCGCAGGTCGCCTTCGAAGAACAGGCGCAGATCGTCGACGCCATAGCGCAACATCGTCAGCCGCTCCAGTCCGGAGCCGAATGCGAAGCCGATGTAGCGTTCGGCGTCCAGGCCGAAGTTGCGCACGACCGCCGGGTGCACCTGCCCGGCACCGGAGATCTCGAGCCACTTACCCCTCTTCGGGCCGCTGGTGAACATCATGTCGATCTCGGCCGACGGCTCCGTGAACGGGAAGTACGACGGGCGGAAGCGCACCTGCAGGTCGTCGCTCTCGAAGAAGCGGCGCAGGAAGTCCGTGTAGACGCCTTTCAAGTCTGCAAAGCTGATGTGCTCGTCGATCCAGAGACCTTCGACCTGATGGAACATGGGCGAATGCGTCGCGTCGGAGTCGACCCGATAGGTGCGTCCCGGCGCAATCACCTTGATCGGCGGCGTGTGCATGCGCGCGTAGCGCACCTGCATCGGCGACGTATGCGTGCGCAGCAGCAGCGGTCTGCCTTCGCCGTCGTCGACGTCGACGTAGAACGTGTCCTGCATCGAGCGCGCCGGATGGTTCTCCGGGTTGTTCAGCGCGGTGAAGTTGTACCAGTCGGTCTCGATCTCCGGCCCGTCGGCGACGTCGAAGCCGATCGAGCGGAAGATCTCCTCGATGCGCATCCACGTGCGTATCACCGGGTGGATGCCGCCGGCGTTGCGCTTGCGACCGGGCAGCGTAACGTCGATCGACTCCTGCGCCAGCCGCGCGTCAAGTTCGGCGTCCGCCAGCGCGCGACGGCGGTCCGCGAGCATTCGCTCGATCGCCTCCTTGGCCGCGTTGATGCGCGCGCCTTGCGCCCGCTTCTCCTCCGGTGCGAGTTTCGCCAGCCCTTTGAGCTGTTCGGTAATGCGCCCCGCCTTGCCGAGGAAGCGCGCCTTTTCGTTTTCCAGCGCCGCCGGCGTAGCGGCCGCGGCGAACGCGGCGCGCGCTTGTTCAACGAGTTCGTCGAGTGTGTCCATGAACGAAAAAACGGGACCCGCCGTCCAGGCCAGGCCCCGTTTCCCGGTTGAAGCGCCCGGTCAGGGCGCGTATCGGTTATGCGGCGAGGCTGGACTTGACCTTCTCGACGATGGCCGCAAACGCCGGCTTGTCGAGCACGGCCAAATCGGCGAGGACCTTTCGGTCCAGATCGATCGCGGCCTTCTTCAGGCCGTTGACGAACGCGCTGTAGGTCAGATCGTGCTCGCGCACGGCCGCGTTGATCCGCGCGATCCACAGCGCGCGGAACACGCGCTTTTTCTGGCGGCGATCGCGATAGGCGTACTGACCCGCCTTCATGACCGCCTGTTTGGCGACGCGAAAGACGCTCTTGCGACGCTGCGTATAGCCCTTGGCCTGGGCCAGCACCTTCTTGTGCCGCGCGCGCGCGGTCACACCACGTTTGACTCGAGGCATGGCGCGTCCCCTCCGTTACGCGTATGGCAGCATGCGGCGCACCGACTTGGCGTCCGCCTCGTGGATGTCCACGGGACCGCGCAGGTGGCGCTTCGCCTTGGTGGTCTTCTTGGTGAGGATGTGGCGCTTGTACGCCTGTCCCCGTTTGATCGATCCGCTGTTGCGGACCAGAAAGCGCTTCGCAGCGCTCTTCTTGGTCTTCATCTTGGGCATCGTGCCCTCCTTTCTTCGATGAGTGCAGGCGCCCTCGCGGGACTTGCGGCCTGCCTTCACTTGTATCGCCCGCCGCCGGCGACCGACCGGCGACGAACGCCCTCTGAAACTACTTCTTCTTCTTCGGTGCCAACACCATCACCATCTGCCGGCCTTCGAGCTTGGGCATCGCTTCGACCTGGCTGACGTCCTCGAGGTCGTTGCGCACACGCTCCAACAGCTTGAGCCCGAGTTCCTGATGCGCCATTTCGCGCCCGCGGAAGCGCATCGTGACCTTTGCCTTGTCGCCCTCTTCGAGGAACTCGTGCAGCTTGCGCACCTTGGTCTGGTAGTCGTGATCGTCCGTCGCGGGACGAAACTTGATCTCCTTGACCTCGATAACCTTCTGCTTGAGCCGCGCCTCGTGCGCCCGTTTCTGCTCCTGGTACTTGAACTTGCCGTAGTCCATCAGTCGACAGACCGGCGGCACGGCGGTCGGGGCGATTTCAACCAGATCGACGTCCTTTTCCTCCGAAATCCGCAAAGCCTCGGCCAGCTTCACGATCCCGAGAGGTTCGCCGTCGACCCCGATCAGTCGGACCTCGGGTGCAGTGATTTCGCCGTTGATCCGATGCGAAGAACGATCCTGTGCGATGGTTTGCGGCTCCGAAAAAGAGAGAAAACTAGACCGTGCCGCCCACGTTGCGGCGCTGCGCGACGTCCTCCGATAGTCGCGTAGCGAATGCTTCGATCGGCATCACGCCCAGATCGACCCCGCCGCGGGCCCGCACGGCCACCGTCCCGGCTTGCATCTCCTTGTCCCCAACGACGAGGATATACGGGAGCTTCTGCAAACTGAGGGCGCGGATTTTATAAGTGATCTTTTCGTTGCGCAAATCGGCCACGACCCTAAAGCCTTGTTTTTTCAGCTTTTGGACGACACCGGCGGCGTACCCGGCCTGCGCCTCAGAAATGTTGGCCACGCCCGCCTGCACCGGCGCGAGCCAGGGCGGCAGCGCGCCCGCGTAGGTCTCGATCAGCACGCCGATAAACCGCTCCATCGAGCCGATGATCGCCCGGTGCAGCATCACCGGCACCCGGCGCGAGTTGTCCTCGGCCACATACTCGGCGCCGAGCCGCCCAGGCATCGAGAAGTCGACCTGCATCGTGCCGCACTGCCATTCACGCCCGAGCGCGTCCTTCAGCGTGTATTCGATCTTCGGGCCGTAGAAGGCGCCCTCGCCCGGCGAGATCGTGAACGGCACGCCGGAGCGGCGCAGCGACTCCATCAGGGCATGCTCTGCCGTGTCCCAGCTCTCGTCCGACCCGATACGCTTTTCCGGCCGCGTCGACACCTTGTACAGGATCTGGTCGAAGCCGAAGTCGCGGTACACCTTCTGCACCAGCGCCGTGTAGGCAACGCACTCGTCGAGGATCTGCGCTTCCGTACAGAAGATATGGCCGTCGTCCTGCGTAAAGCCGCGTACACGCAACATGCCGTGCAGCGAGCCGGACGGTTCGTTGCGGTGGCAGGCACCGAATTCCCCGTAGCGCAACGGCAGCTCGCGGTAGCTGTGCAGATTGGCGTTGTAGATCTGGATGTGGCCCGGGCAGTTCATGGGCTTTAGCGCGTAGTACCGGTTCTCCGACTCGGTCGTGAACATGTTCTCGCGGTACTTCTCCCAGTGTCCGGAACGCTCCCACAGCGAGCGATCGAGGATCTGCGGCGCGCGCACTTCCTGGTAGCCGTTGTCCTGGTAGACCCTGCGCATGTACTGCTCGACCGCCTGCCAGATCGCCCACCCTTTGGGGTGCCAGAAGATCAGCCCAGGCGCCTCGTCCTGGAAGTGGAACAGGTCGAGCTCGCGACCAAGCTTACGGTGGTCGCGGCGCTCGGCTTCCTCGAGCATCCTGAGATACGCATCCTGCTCCTCCTTTTTCGCCCAGGCCGTGCCGTAGATGCGCTGGAGCATCTCGTTGCGACTGTCGCCGCGCCAGTAGGCACCGGCGACCTTCATCAGCTTGAACACCTTCAGTTTGCCCGTCGACGGCACGTGCGGGCCGCGGCACAGATCGACGAAGTTTCCTTCGCGATATAGCGAAATGTCCTCGCCCGCCGGAATCGACGCGATGATCTCGGCCTTGTACTTCTCGCCGATCGACTCGAAGAACTTCACCGCGTCATCGCGCCTCCAGACTTCACGCGTGACCGGCTCGTTCTTCGCTGCGAGTTCGGCCATCTTCTTTTCGATCGCCGCCAGATCCTCGGGCGTAAACGGCCGCTTGTACGAGAAGTCGTAGTAAAAGCCGTTTTCTATCACCGGCCCGATGGTCACCTGCGCGTCCGGAAACAGCTCCTTGACCGCGTAGGCGAGCAGATGCGCGGTCGAGTGGCGCAGGATCTCCAGCCCCTCGGGGTCCTTGTCCGTCACGATCGAGAGCGTCGCATCGCGATCGATCACGTACGACATATCGACCAGCTTGCCGTCGACCTTGCCGGCGATGGCCGCCTTGGCGAGTCCGGGCCCGATCGACGCCGCGACCTCGGCGACGCTGACCGGTCTATCGAACGAGCGGCTCGAGCCGTCGGGCAGGCGAATCGAAATCATCTTTCGTCTCTCCGTCGAAAATCCGGCGAAAAAAAAGTGCGGGCGAGCCGCACTTCTTCGTCGAAATGGCGAACTCGTCCGGTCCGTTCAACTGCCGGTCGACGTAGTTCGGAACAGCCGCATCTTCGATTCCCATGTGGTTGCTGGTAGGCGCGAGTGGACTCGAACCACCGACCCCCACCATGTCAAGGTGGTGCTCTAACCAGCTGAGCTACGCGCCTGTAGCGGGACGGGATGATACACGAGGCGCTGCGGATCCTGTCGCATGATGCACGCGACGCGCATCGGCGCGGTGACGCCTGCGCGGGCGCTCAGCGCCGCCGCGCCGACAGAACGCCGGGAACTTCGCTGATCTGCGCGAGCGCGCGCCGCAGCGTCGCGGTGTCGCCGACCTCGGCCGTGAACTGCATCTGCGCCTCGCCGCGCACGGTGATGGTGTTGACGCCGACGACGTTGAGTTTCTCGCGCGCGAAGATCTCCGACACGTCGCGCAGCAGTCCCTGCCGGTCCTGCGCGCGGACGAGAATGTCGACCGGGTAGGCGGCGTCAGCGGACGCGCGGCCCCAGGCGACTTCGATCACCCGCTCGGGCTGTCGCCGCGTCAGCGCCTGCGCGTTGACGCAGCCCGCGCGATGGATCGACACGCCGCGGCCGCGCGTGACGAAGCCGACGATTTCGTCCGGCGGCACCGGGCGGCAGCAACGCGCGAGTTGAGTCAGAAGCGAATCGACACCGACGACCAGCACCTTGCCCTGGCCTGCCGGTGCGACCTTCGGTTTGCCCGTCAGGATCGCCGGCGGCGGTGCTTCGGTTTCCATCGGCGGTGCGACGAGCGCCTGTTCGATGCTGCGCAGGCTGAACTCCTCCTTCGTCGCGGCCGCGCAGAGCGCCTCGACCGTCGTGTAGCCGAGCCGGTGCGCCAGGTCTTCGAGCCGCACCGCGGTCTTGCCGAGCCGCTGCAGTTCCCGATCCACGATCTCGCGGCCGGCAGCGATCGACTGCTCGAGTTCGAGCGCGTTGAACCACTGGCGCACCTTGGCGCGCGAACGGGCACTGGCGAGATAACCCAGCTCCGGGTTGAGCCAGTCGCGGCTCGGTCCGCCCGCCTTCGCGGCAACGATCTCGACCGTCTGACCCGTCTTCAGCGGCGTATTCAGCGGCACCATCGCACCGTCGACCTTGGCGCCGCGACAGCGATGACCGAGCTCGGTATGCACGTGGTACGCGAAGTCGATCGGGGTGGCACCGACCGGCAGCTCGACCACCCTGCCCTGCGGTGTCAGCACATAGACGCGGTCCTCCGCCGCCGCTTCACCCGGGCGCTGCGGCGTGCCGATGTCCTGCCGCCATGCGAGAAGCTGTCGCAGCCACGCAATGCGCTCGTCGTCGGCCGATGCGCGCGCGGCGCGCCCTTCTTTGTAGCGCCAGTGCGCGGCCATGCCCAGCTCGGCCGCTTCGTGCATCCGCCGCGTGCGGATCTGGATCTCGAGCGGCCGGCCCTCCGCATCGCGAACGACCGTGTGCAGCGACTGGTAGCCGTTGGGCTTCGGCCGCGCGATGTAATCGTCGTACTCGCTGCCGACCGGCGTCCAGTGCGTATGGACCAGCGACAGCACTTGATAGCACTGGTCGACCGTATCGACGATCACGCGCAGCGCGCGCACGTCGTACAGCGCGTCGAACGCGAGTTGCTTGCCGCGCATCTTGTTCCAGATGCTGTAGATGTGCTTGGGCCGGCCGCTGACTTCGGCGGCGATGCCGGCCTTCGCGAGCAACGCGTTCAGTTCGCGCTTGGCCTGCTCGATGAAGCGTTCGCGCTCGAGCCGCTTCTCCTCGAGCCAGCGTGCGATGCGCTTGTAGGTTTCCGGCTCCAGAAAGCGGAACGACGAGTCCTCCAGTTCCCACTTCAGTTGCCAGATGCCGAGCCGATTGGCCAGCGGCGCATACAGGTCGAGCGTCTCGCGCGCGAAGGCCTCGGCGCCCTCCCGGCGGGTCGCCGCGAACCAGCGCAGCGTCTGCAGCCGCGAAGCCAGCCGCAACAGCACGACACGCAGGTCGTTGCACATCGCCAGCAACATCTTGCGCAGTGCCTCGGCCTGATCTTCGCCCGCGTCGACGCCGCGCGGGCGCGTGCGCTCCGACAGCCGCATCAGCTGGCGCAGGTCGGCCACCAGCTGCGCGACCGTCGGACCGAAGCGCGCGCGCAGCCAATCGTCGGCGTCGCGCAACACGTCGTGCACGCCGAACAGATAGGCCGCAGCAAGCAGGTCGGGATCAGCGCGCAGCGGTCGCACGATCGCAAACATGCCGTCGGCGTGATCGAGAAACGGCTCACCGGTGCGCAGCCGCTTGTCGACGTAGAGCGCGGCGACGACGCTGCGCGCAAGCGCCGGATCGGCCGGCGCTTCGACCGGCGCTTCGACCG
>JBBIQI010000093.1:0-3293 GCA_037442465.1 Burkholderiales bacterium | reverse complement strand
CTCGGCGCCTCGTCCACGGTCGTGATTCCCGACGCGCTCTGGGAGGCCACGCTCGCATCGCTGCCTTTCGTCGCGCGCCTCGGAGCGGCGGAACGCACACGCCTGCGCGCGCTGGCGGAGCGCTTTCTCGGCGAGAAGGAAATGGCCGCCGCCGGCGGGCTCGAGCTGACCGCAGCGATGCAGGTCAACATCGCCGTGCAAGCGTGTCTGCCGATCCTGAACCTCGGCCTCGGCTGGTACCGCGGCTGGACGAGCATCGTCGTGTATCCGAGCGAGTTTCTGGTTCCACGCGAGTTGACCGACGAAGACGGCGTCGTGCATCAGTTCGTCGAACCGATCTCCGGAGAGGCCTGGGACGGCGGGCCGCTTCTGCTGTCGTGGGACGACGCGCAACGGCACGAGGGCGATCTCGGGCTCGCGTACAACGTGGTCATCCACGAGTTCACCCACAAGATCGACATGCTCGACGGCGACGCCGACGGCATCCCCCCGTTTACGCGCAGCACGCACCCCGAGCTCGACCCGCAGCAGTGGAGCGCGACGCTGGTCGAGGCGTTCGAGCGGTTCAACGCCGAACTGGAGCTGATCGAGTACGAGCTGCCGCCCGGTCTCGACCCGGACGACGAGGCGGCAAACCGCTACTACGCGCATCTGCCGCTCGATCCCTACGCCGGTCACGACGAAGGCGAGTTCTTCGCCGTGTCGAGCGAGACTTTTTTCGTCGATCCCAGCCGTCTGCACCACGCGTTTCCGGCCTGGTACCGGCAGCTCGCGCTATTTTTCAAGCAGGATCCATTGGCGGACGCAGCCGGGCCCAACGTGCGCATCGAAGAGCCGCCGCAGCAACCGAAGTGAAGCGCCTGTTGATCGTTTGGCATTCGTTGACCGGCGGCTCCAGGCAGATGGCCGAGGCCGCCGCCGCAGCCGCACGCGCGCAGCCGGACGTCGAAGTTCGTCGGCAGCGCGCGACCGAAACGACGGCGCAGGACGTGCTCGACGCGGATGCCTATCTGTTCGTTACGCCGGAAAACCTGGCGACGATGGCTGGCCTGATGAAGGACTTCTTCGAGCGCGTGTACTACGCCGCGCTCGACCGCACCAACGGTCGCCCCTATGCCCTTCTGATCTGCGCGGGCACCGACGGCACCGGCGCGGCGCGCCAAATGCAGCGGATCGCCACTGGCCTGCGGCTGAAGGAGATCGCACCGCCGACGATCGTGCTCACCGGTGCGCAGACACCGGAAGCGATCTTCGCGCCGAAAACCATCGCACCGACGGATCTGGCGCGCTGCGCCGAAGTCGGCGCGGCTCTGGCGGCGGGACTCGCGGCCGGCGTGTTCTGAGCGTCAGCGCAACGCTGCCGTCACGACGATCTCGACCTTCCACTCCGGCTTGGCAAGCTTGGCCTGTACGGTCGCCCGCGCGGGGGTCTGGCCGGTCGGCACCCACACGTCCCACACGGCGTTCATGCCGGCGAAATCGGCCATGTCGGCGAGAAAGATCTGCGCGCTCAGCAAGCGCGTCTTGTCGGTACCCGCCTCGGCCAGAAGCGCATCGATCGCCGCCGGCACCTGGCGCGTCTGTCCGCCGATGTCCTGACTGGCATCCTCCGCGATCTGGCCGGCCAGATACACGACGCCGTCATGGATGACGGCCTCGCTCATGCGGGAGCCGACGTGCAGTCGCCTGATCGTCATCGCTCACCTCCCAGCAGAAAGTCGCGCACGACTGCGATCTCGCCTTCGTGCAAGAACATCGGGGCGTGGCCGACGCCGGGGATTTCCACGAGCCGCGCGCGCGGCCCCCGCTGCGTCATCGCCCGCGCGGTTTCGCGCGCAAGCAGGTCGGACATCTCGCCGCGCACCAGCAGCGTGGGGCAGGCGATCGCGTCGTACAGCTTCCACATCGCCGCTTCGCCGGCCGCCGCCGACTCCGGCGTGACCCCGCGAAACGGCACCGCAATGCGCGGGTCGTAGTGCAGCACCCAGCCGTCGCCCTCGGCGTCGCGGACAGGTCGAATGACCGTTTCGGTGATCTCGCGCCATTCGTCACGTGTGCGCAGACCGAACGGCGCCGAGATCGCGGCGATGTAGTCGACCGCCTGCTCGATGCTGGCGAAGCGCACCGGCTTGCCGAGGTACTCGCCGATGCGGGCGAGTGCCGCCGCGTCGAGCGTCGGCCCGACGTCGTTGATCACGAGCCTGGCGATCGGCGACCCCGGCTGACCGGCCAGCATGATCCCGATCAGCCCGCCCATCGACGTGCCGACCCAGTGCACCGAGTCGACGCCGAGCCGCGCGATCAAGGTCACCATGTCGGCGACATACTGCGCGACGTGATAGTGCTGCGGATCGCGCAACCAGTCGCTGCGTCCGCGCCCGACCACGTCCGGGCAGACGACGCGATAGCGGTCGGCGAGCGCGCGTGCGAGCCGGTCGAAGTCGCGGCCGACGCGGGTCAATCCGTGCACGCAGATCAGCACGCGCGGATTGGCAGGCTCGCCCCACTCCGTGTAGGCCATCGAATGCAGACCGGCCGGGCTCAGGCAGCGAACCGATCCGAAGCGGGGCTGCAAAGCGCTCATGGTGTTGGTGTTCCTCGACGGTCGTCGGCCATTGTACGAGTGGCATACTTGTCCACGGACTGACGGAGGACAGGAATGCTGAAAGGCAAGACCGCGCTGGTCACCGGATCGACCAGCGGCATCGGGCTGGGCATCGCGCGCGCGCTGGCCGCAGAGGGCGCGAACATCGTCGTCAACGGCTTCGGCGAGGAGCGCGTGATCGCCGGCGTGGAAAAGGAGCTGCAGGCGCTCGGTGTGCGCACGCTGTACCACGGCGCCGACATGAGCAGGCCGGCCGAGATCGAGGATCTGATCCGCAGCGCCGAGAAGACTTTCGGCCGCATCGACGTGCTGGTCAACAACGCCGGCATCCAGTACGTGGCCAACGTCGAGGATTTTCCGCCCGAGCGCTGGGATGCGATCATCGCGATCAATCTGTCGTCGGCTTTCCACACGATCCGGCTCGCGTTGCCGAAGATGAAGCAGGCCAACTGGGGCCGCATCATCAACATCGCGTCGGTGCACGGGCTGGTCGCGTCGGCGCAGAAGAGCGCGTACGTCGCCGCCAAGCACGGCATCGTCGGGCTGACCAAGGCGGTCGCGCTCGAAACGGCGACCACCGGCGTCACGTGCAACGCGATCTGCCCGGGCTGGGTACTGAAGCCGCTGGTGCAACAACAGATCGACGACCGCGCCGCGCGCGAGCAGATTCCCAACGAGGCCGCCAAGC
>JBBIQI010000092.1:0-13444 GCA_037442465.1 Burkholderiales bacterium | reverse complement strand
GATCGGCGTGGTGCGCACCGGCGCGGGCGCGCGCTCGCCGCTCGCGGCGAGCGGCGCGATGCGTGTCCACACCACGCGGCCGGCGCGCGCCAGATCGTCGAGCCACGACGGGTCGTACTCGTTGACGCGCGCCGGCAGCAGCTCGGTTTCCCACGCCGCCGCCGGCGCTTCGAATCCTTCGAGCTGCGCCACGACGTTTGCGACCGCGTCCGGCCCTTCGACGCGCGCGCCGGGTGCGACGCGCTGCCACTCGAACAGGAAGCGCAGAAAGTCGCGCGCCTCGACCGGCTCGATCTCCTGCCGCAGCCGGTTCACCGTGTAGCGATGGATGCGCGCCAGAAGCCGCCGGTCGCACCATTCGAGCCGTGATCCGTTGTCGGGCGTGAAGGCGCCGCGCATGACGGAGCCTTCCGCTTCGAGGCGGACCAGTGCGGCTTCGATCTGCAATTCGGGAAGGACGAGGGACGCGGCGAGTGCGGCGGCCGTCACGGGGCCGAGGCCCTGCAGGCGATCGCGCAGGACTTCGGCGAGCGCGTCTTCGCGGGTCCACGGCTTGCGGAACTCTGGCGGGGCTTCGATGTGCGGCGTGCGCTGGGCGTTGGGGTGGAGCGCGGCGAACTCGGGGAGGCGTTCGGCGGGGATGAAGATCGCCGTTGTGCCCCCTTCGAAAATCCCCCCTGGCCCCCCTTTTTCAAAGGGGGGTAACTGCAATCGGGTCGCGCGACTGGAGGTGGCGAGTTCGTCGAGCAGCGCTCGCCACTCCGGGCGCGCGTCGATCTCGGCGTCGGTCAGGAAGGCGAGGCTCATCAGCGCGTCGTGCAGCTCGTCGGCGTTGCGCGCTTCGGGCCAGGCCTCGGCGCGCACGCGCGCGATCGCTTCGGCGTCGAGCTTGCCGAGGTCGGCTGCGCTTTCGGCGTCGAGGAAGCGGCGCCCCAGCACCGCCTGCGTGCGCCGCTCTTCCAGCGGCGCATCGTCGAGGAAGGCGTACGGGCGCGCGGACAGGATCTCCAGCGCCAGCGGCGACGGCTCGGTCAGATCGCGCGCGACGACCTCGACTTCGCCGCGTTCGATCGCGGCCAGCAGGCGCTCCAGGCCCTCGATGTCCATCGCTTCGTGCAGGCAGTCGTCGATCGTCTGCCGCACCAGCGGATGGTCCGGGATCTCGCGGTCGCCGACGATGTTCTCGCCGCACGCCACCTGGTCGGGGAAGATCGTCGCCAGCAGATCCTCGGCCAGCATGCGCTGCAATTGCGGCGCCACCTTCTTGCCGCCGCGAAAGCGCAGCAGCGCGAGCGCCACCATTGCGTTCCAGCGCCAGCGCGTCGGAAACATCGGCGCCGCGAGCAGCGCCTGCACCAGCAGCGGCCGCACGGTGGCGGCGTTCAGATACCGCGCGACGTCCGCCAGCGGAAAGCTGTGCGCGGTGGCGAGCGACAGCACGATCGCGTCTTCGGTCGCCGCCGCCTGCAGCTCGAAGTCGAACTTGCGGCAGAATCGCTTGCGCAAGGCGAGGCCCCACGCGCGGTTGACCCGGCTGCCGAACGGCGCATGTACGACGAGCTGCATGCCGCCGGATTCATCGAAAAAGCGTTCGAGCACGACGCATTGCTGCGTCGGAAGCGTCCCCAGCGCCGCTTTGGCCGCCGCCAGGTAATCGACGATCTGCTCGGCCGCCGCAGCCGACACGCCGACCGTGCCGGTGAGCCACGCGAGCGCCGCGTCGCGGCCGCCGGCGTCGAGCCGCTCGCCGATCGTCGCGCGCAGCCGCGACACCGACTGCGACAGCTCGTCCGAGCGGCCGGGCGCTTCGCCGAACCAGAACGGCACGGAAGGCGGCTGGCCTTGCGCGTCCTCGACCCGCACGGTGCCGCGCTCCACGCGCACGATGCGGTACGAGTGGTTGCCGAGCTGGAACACGTCGCCGGCCAGGCTTTCGACCGCGAAGTCTTCGTTCACGGTGCCGATCGTCTGCGCCTGCGGCTCCAGCACCACCGTGTAGTCGGCCGTGTCCGGGATCGTTCCGCCCGAAGTCACCGCCGCCAGCGCCGCGCCGCGCCGGCCGCGCAGCACGCCGTTGACCGCATCACGATGCAACAGCGCCTGAGTGCGCCCGCGCCGCGAGTGAAAGCCGTCGGCCAGCATGCGCGCGACTTCGGTGAACTCGTCGCGCGTCAGGCGCGCATACGGCGCGGCGCGCGCATACAGCGCGAACAGGGCTTCCTCGTTCCACTCCTGCAGCGCCACTTCGGCGACGATCTGCTGCGCCAGCACGTCGAGCGGCTTGGCCGGCAGCGCAATGCGGTCCAGTTCCCCGCGGCGCACCGCGTCCAGCAGCGCGGCGCACTCGACCAGCTCGTCGCGCGACAGCGGAAACAGCCTTCCTTTCGGGGTGCCGCCGACCGCGTGGCCCGAGCGGCCGACGCGCTGCAGAAACGCGGCGATCGAGCGCGGCGAGCCGATCTGGCACACCAGATCGACGTCGCCGATGTCGATGCCCAGTTCCAGCGAGGCGGTGGCCACCAGCGCGCGCAGCTCGCCGCGCTTCAGCCGCTGCTCGGCATCGAGCCGCAGCTCGCGCGCCAGCGACCCGTGGTGCGCGGTGACGAACGCGTCGCCGATGCGCTCGGAAAGATGGCGCGCCACGCGCTCGGCCAGTCGGCGCGTGTTGACGAAGACGAGCGTCGTGCGGTGCTCCTGCACCAGTTGCGCGAGCCGGTCGTACACCTGCGTCCACACTTCGCCCGACATCACCGCCTCCAGCGGAGCGGACGGCAGCTCGAGCGCCAAGTCGCGTTCGCGCACGTGGCCGGTGTCGACGATCGTGCACGCGTTGTCGCCGCCGACCAGAAAGCGCGCGATCAGCTCGATCGGCTTCTGCGTCGCCGACAGGCCGATGCGCACCGGCGGCCGGCCGACCAACGCGTCGAGCCGCGTCAGCGACAGCGCCAGATGCGCACCGCGCTTGTTCGGGGCCAGCGCGTGGATCTCGTCGACGATCACCGTGCGCGTCGTCGCCAGCATCTTGCGGCCCGACTTGCTGGTCAGCAGGATGTACAGCGACTCGGGCGTGGTGACGACGATATGCGGCGGCCGCCTGCGCATACTTTCGCGCTCGGCGGCCGGTGTGTCGCCCGTGCGCACCAGCGTGCGGATCTCGACGTCCGGCAGCCCCAGCGCCGCCAGCTCGGCGCGGATGCCGGCGAGCGGCCCCTCGAGGTTGGCGCGGATGTCGTTGGACAGCGCCTTCAGCGGCGAGACGTAGACGACCTGCGTTTCGTCGCGCAGTCCGCGCTCCACCCCTTCCCGCACCAGCGCATCGATGGCAGCCAGAAACGCGGCCAACGTCTTGCCCGCGCCGGTCGGTGCCGCCACCAGCGCGTGCCGGCCCGCCTTGATCGCCGGCCAGGCTTCGACCTGCGCCGGGGTCGGCGCGGCGAACGCGCGCGCGAACCACGCGCGCACGGCGGGGTGAAACAGGTCGAGGACGTCGCGTGTCATGCGCCAGCGAAGGGTTGGCGCGCAGTGTAAGCGCCGTTCAGCGCCGGCAGCCGGCCGCCCGCACGCCACGAGCCGAGGCGCTCCGTCGATGCCGGCCGCGCCGGGCCGCGGCACGGTCGCGGCTCAAGGCGTCGCCGCCGGTTCCGGCTTCTTGATCTGAAAGACCTGACGCAGATAGGCGAGATAGGCTTCGTCCTCGCACATGTTCTTCTCCGGCGAGTCCGTCAGCTTGGCGACCGGCTGGCCGTTGCAGCGGACCATCTTGATGACGATCTGCAGCGGCGTGTAGCCGAGGTCGTTGGTCAGGTTGGTGCCGACGCCGAAGGCCACCCGTGCGCGGTCCTTGAACCGCTTGTACAGCTCGACGACCTTCGGAAACGTCAGCGCGTCGGAGAACACGAGCGTCTTGGTCTTAGGGTCGACGCGGTTCTTCTCGTAGTGCGCGATCAGCCGCTCGCCCCAGGCGATCGGATCGCCGGAGTCGTGGCGCGCACCGTCGAACAGCTTGCAGAAGTACATGTCGAAGTCGCGCAGGAACGCATCCATGCCGTAGACGTCGCTCAGTGCGATGCCAAGATCGCCGCGATACTCGCGTGCCCACACCTCGAAACCGAAGGTTTGCGAGTCGCGTAGCCGCGGACCCAGCGACTGGCACGCCTGCAGGTATTCGTGCGCCATCGTGCCGAGCGGCGTCAGCCCGTGCTTCTGCGCGTACATCACGTTGCTGGTGCCGGCGAGCCTGTCCTTCAACGCTTCTTTCAGCGTCAGCAGCACCTCGTCGTGCCACAGCCGCGAAAAGCGCCGGCGCGTGCCGTAGTCGGCGATGTGCACGCCCTCCATCTCCGGATCGTCGCGCACCAGCGCGATTTTCTCGCGTAGCCGCCGGCGGCCCTCGGCGTAATTCGGGATCGGCTGGGTGTTGCGGAAGTACACCTCGTTGACGATCGCTAGCACCGGGATCTCGAACAGGATCGTGTGCAACCACGGGCCCTTGACGACGATCGCGATGCCGCCGTTTTCGCGGTCGGATCGTTCGACCGTGATGTACTTGGTGTTGAGCTGGAACAACCCGAGGAAGTCGACGAAGTCGCTCTTGATGAAGCGTAAGCCCCGCAGATAGTCCAGCTCGCGCTCGCGGAAGCGCAGTGTGCACAGCCAGGCGATTTCCTCGCGGATCTCGTCGATGTACGGCGACAGGTCCACCCCCTTGTTGCGGCAGTTGAACCGGTACTCGACCTGCGCCCCCGGAAAGTGATGCAGCACGACCTGCATCATCGTGAACTTGTACAGGTCGGTGTCGAGGAGGCTGGTGATGATCATTCGGTCGGTAAAGCAGGGGGCCGGATCGAGGATTCGGGACTTGGCCGGTCGCGCCGTGCCGGCATCGTCACCGCACACCTGAATCCTAAACGCCCAATCCCATTCAGTGTTTCAAACCCTTGTGACGCGTGCCAACGGTCCGGCGCCCGCAGCCCCGAGCCCTCGTCATTCCGAGCCAAAGGCGTGGAATCTCCGCCGCTCGCAGTGCCGAGATCCCTCGCGCCGCTCGGGATGACGGACCCGACCACGGCGAGGGCGAAGCGAACATGCAAAGCGGCGGTGTCACGAGGTTGGGTAATCCTCGGCAATTCCCCGCTTTCAGAGCAGCACCACCTGCCGGATCGCCCGGCCTTCGCGCAGGCGGTCGAAGCCCGCGTTGACTTCTTCCAGCTTCAGCGTGCCCGACAGCAGCCTGCGCACCGGCAGTCGCCCCTGCCGGTGCAGCGCGACGAAGCGCGGCAGATCGCGCAGCGGCACGCAGGTACCGATGTAGCTGCCCTTGACCGTGCGTTCTTCGGCGACGAGGTTCACCAGCGGCAACGCGAGCGTCGCGGTCGGCGGCGGCAGCCCGCCGGTGACGGTCATGCCGCCGCGGCGCGTGATCTTGTAGGCCAGTTCCATCGCCTTGACCGCGCCGGCGAACTCGAATGCGTAATCCACACCGCCTGCGGTCGCCGCGCGCACCGCATCGGCGCAATCGGCCGTACCTGCGTCGAATACATCGGTCGCGCCGAGCGAGCGCGCGGTCTGCAACTTCTCCGCAGACAGATCGACCGCGACGATGCGCGAAGCCCCGGCCGCCACTGCGCCAATCAGCGCGGCGAGCCCAACGCCGCCCAGCCCGACGACCGCGACGGTCGCGCCCGCCGGCACCTTCGCAGTGTTGACGACAGCGCCCACGCCGGTCAGCACCGCGCAGCCGAACAGCGCAGCTTCTTCGAACGGTAGCGCCGGATCGATCTTGACGACCGAATTGCGCGACACGACCGCGCGTTCCGCGAACGCCGAGCAACCCAGGTGATGGTGAATCGGCTGGCCGTTACGCGACAGCCTGCGCGCGCCCGACAGCAGCGTGCCCGCGCCGTTGGCGGCCGCGGCGGGCTCGCACAAGGCGGGGCGCCCCTCCGCGCACGGCAGGCAGTGCCCGCAGCTCGGAACAAACACGAGAACCACGTGATCGCCGACCGCGAGATCGGTCACGCCCGGCCCGAGGGCTTCGACCTCGCCCGCGGCCTCGTGCCCGAGCGCCATCGGTGTGGGCCGCGGCCGGTTGCCGTCGATCACCGACAGATCCGAGTGGCACAGCCCCGCGGCGCGGATCCGCACGAGCACTTCGCCCATGCCGGGCGGTTCGAGGTCCAGCTCCTGGATCGCCAGCGGTTTCGTCTGCGCATAGGGCGGCGGCACGCCCATTTTCTCGAGCACGGCAGCGCGAGTTTTCATCGATGCACTCCCTTCGTTCGAGGACTGATGGGCTCACCACAGAGACACAGAGCACACAGAGAACTGCAGACCATCGTTCGCCCTTCTCGGTGTGCTCTCTGCGTCTCGGTGGTGAAAAAGTCATTTACTCCTCGCCAAACCGCGGCCTGCGCTTCGCGATGAACGCATCCACCCCTTCGGCAAAGTCGGCGGTCGCCGCGCACGCCAGGAACGCGGCGCGTTCGGCGTCGAGCTGGCCGCGCAGGTCGCGTTCCAGCGACGTGCGGATCAGCCGCTTCATCTGCGCGATCGACTCGGCCGGGCCTGCGGCCAGCCGCCGTGCCAGTGCCAGGGTCTGCGCCTCCAACTCGGCCGCCGGCACGACGCGGTTGATCAGACCGAGCCGCAGCGCCTCGGCCGCGTCGAACACGTCGCCGAGCAGCGCGATCTCGAGCGCGCGGCGCAACCCGACGATCCGCGGCAGCGACCACGAGGCCGACACGTCGCAGCTCGCGCCGATATTGACATACGCGAGCGTGAACCTGGTGCCTTCCGCCGCGAGCGCGAAATCGCACGCCAGCGCCAGGCTCAGCCCCGCGCCGGCGACCGCACCGTGCAGGCTGGCGACGACCGGCGCGCGCATGTTCGCCAGCAGCGGCAGCGCTTCGTGCATCGGACCGATCAGCGCTTCGGCCGCACCCAAGGGATCCGCTTTCAACTCCGCGAGATCGCCGCCTGCCATGAACGCGCGCCCCTCGCCGCTCAACACGAGCACGCGCACCGAAGCGTCTGCGGCGAGCGTGCGGCAGAGGTCGAGAAACGCGCGCGCGGTCGCACGGTCCAGCGCGTTGAGCACCTGCGGGCGGTTGAAGCAAAGCCGGACGATGCCGCCATCGCGGCGGACGATCAGCGGCGAGGATGCGTCGCTCATGCAGCGGAGGTTACGCCGGTGGCCACCTGGTCGCGCAGCAGGCGCTTGAGCAGCTTGCCGTTGGCATTGCGCGGCAGCGGATCGCTGCTCAGCGTAAAGGTCTCCGGCACCTTGTAGTCGGAAAGCTGCGTCGCGCAGTGCGCGCGCAGTTCGTCGGCGGTCGCCCCCGTGCGCAGGCAGACGAACGCGTGCACCCGTTCGCCGAGGACCGGGCACGGCTTGGCGACGACGGCCGCTTCGACGACGGCCGGATGCGCGGCGAGCACGCTCTCGACCTCGGCCGAATAGATCTTGTAGCCGCCGCGGTTGATCAGGTCCTTTTTGCGGTCGAACACGCGGACGAAGCCCTCGGCATCGATCGAGCCGAGGTCGCCCGAGCGCCAATAGCCCGCGGTGAATTCGCGCGCGGTGGCCTGCGCATCGTTCCAGTAGCCGCGCACGACCATCGGCCCGCCGATCCAAAGCTCGCCCGTTTCGCCCGGCGCGACCTGTCTGCCCGCGTCGTCCATCACGACGATGTCGCCGCACGCGACCGCCAGTCCCACGCTGTCCGCATGAGTCGCGCTGAAACGCGCCGGCATGATCGTCGCCGGCGAAGTCGTTTCGGTCGCGCCGTACAGGTTCATCAGTTCGAGCTGCGGCAGCTTCCGCGCGCAGCGCTCGATCGTCGCCGGCGGCATCGGTGCCCCGCCGTAACCGCCGATGCGCCACGCGGACAGATCGAAGCGGTCGAACTCGGGCGCGAGCAGACACAGGTTGTACATCGCCGGCACGAGCACCGTGTGCGTCATCCGCTCGCGCGCGGCCAGCTCGATGAAGTTCACGGCCTTGAATTCGCGCAGCAGGATCAGCGTGCCGGCGCAGCGCAGCATCGTCGCGACGAGCGCAATGACGCCCGTGACATGCGACAGCGGCACCGCAGCGACCGCGCGATCGCTCTCCGTCAACCGCATCGTCGACGTGTAGTGCAGCGCGGAGTGCACGATTCCCAGATGCGTCAGCATCGCGCCCTTGGGCCGTCCGGTCGTGCCGGACGTGTACAGGATCGCTGCGGTCTCTTCTTCCTCGCCGGCGGCCGCCTCGGCGCGCTCATCGCCCAGCAACGCGGCAAAGGGCTCCGAACCGGCGCATTCGGCGACCGCAAGCCGCGTCCGCAGCGCCGGCGCGGCGGAACGCGCGGGCAACCGGTCGACCAGCTCCAGCTCGTGGACGATGGCCGAGGCTTCGCACTGCGCGAGCATGTACGCAAGCTCGGGTCCCTGCGCGCGGATCGACAATGGCACGACGATCGCGCCGAGTCGCGCAGCCGCGAGCCAGCTGATCACGAACTCCTTGCGGTTGCCGAGCAGCAGCGCGACGCGGTCGCCGCGCCCGATACCGCGCCGCGCGAGCCCCGCCGCGGCGCGGGCGGCGATGTCGTCGAGCGCGCGCCAGGTCAGCCGGTCGGCGCCGTCGATCAGCGCTTCGCCGTCGGCGTTGTGCGCCACCGCTTCCGCGAACAGCGCATTGACGTCGCGCGGCCGATCGGCAAAACAGCGCACGATCCGGTCGCCGAAATGCGCTTCGACGCGCATCGGCGGCGCCGATTCACGCCACGAAGGCATGGCGTTCACCCCGCTGAAGCGACCCGGTAGTACGGCGCCGTCGACCCGCGATTCGCCTTCGCCTTGGCCAGTTCCGCGCGCGCGACGGTGCGCAGGTGAACTTCGTCGGGACCGTCGATGAAGCGCAGCGCGCGCCCCCAGGTCCACAGGTACGACAGCGGCACGTCGGGGGTGAGCCCCATCGCGCCGAAGACCTGCATCGCGCGGTCGACCACCCGCGTCTGAAGCTGCGCGGCGACGACCTTGATCGCCGAAACGTCCACCCGCGCGGCCGCATTGCCCTGCCGGTCCATCAGCCACGCGGCGCGCAGCACCAGCAGCCGGGCCTGGTCGATCTCGATGCGCGAAGTCGCGATCCAGTCCTGCACGTTGGCGAAGTCGGCGAGGTACTTGCCGAACGTGCGGCGCTCGAGCGCGCGCTCGCACATCAGCTCGAGCGCCAACTCGCACTGGCCGATCGTGCGCATGCAGTGGTGCACGCGACCGGGGCCCAACCGCGCCTGCGCGAGCTTGAAGCCCTGCCCCTCCTCGCCGAGCAGGTTCGCGACCGGCACGCGCACGTCGCGGAACAGCAGCTCGCAATGCCCGTCGGGCGAGTGGTGATGCATGATCGGGATGTTGCGAACGACCGTCAGCCCCGGCGTGTCCATCGGCACCAGCACCATCGAGTGCCGGCGATGCGGGTCGGCGTCGGGCCGCTCGTCGGTGACGCCGAGCACGATCGCGATCCGGCAGTTCGGATGCGCGGCGTTCGTGATGAACCACTTGCGGCCGTTGATCACGTACGAATCGCCGTCGCGACGGATGCTGGTGCGGATGTTGGTCGCGTCCGACGAGGCCACGTCGGGCTCGGTCATCGCGAAGGCGGAGCGGATCTCGCCTGCCAGCAGTGGCTTCAACCACCGTTCGCGCTGTTCGGCATTGGCCGCGAGGTGCAACAGCTCGATGTTGCCGGTATCGGGCGCGTTGCAGTTGAACACCTCCGACGACCAAGGAATGCGGCCCATGATCTCGGCCATCGGCGCGTAGTCGAGGTTCGACATCCGCGTGCCCGGCTCGTCGGGCTTCAGCCCCGGCAGAAACAGGTTCCACAGCCCGGCCGCCCGCGCCTTCGCCTTCAGCGGCTCGATCACCGCCAGCGGGTACGTGCCGGTCTCGGCGAGCCGGTGCCACTCGTCATTCGCCGGCAGCACTTCGCGTTCGATGAAACGGCGCAGCGTCTGCTGCATCGCTTGCGCTTCGGAGGAATATTCGAAGTCCATTGCTCATTCCATGTCACGTTTCGGTGAGACGCGCCCGGTGCGTTCCTCACGGCCCGACCCCTCTCCCTGGGGGACAGGGCCCGTCCTGATCCCGCCGACATTTTCCGCCACCGCGCCGCGATCGATCACGAACACGCGGTCGAGCAGGTAGCGCGCGTGCGTCAGGCTCGATTCGGCGAGGATCACGGCGGCGCCGGTCGCGCGCAATCCGGCGATCACCTCGGCGAGCCGCCGCGCGAGCACCGGGGCCACGCCCTCGAACGGCTCGTCGAGCAGCAGCAACTTCGTTCCCGCGATCATCGCGCGCGCCAGCGCGACGAGCTTCTGCTGGCCGCCGGACAACTGCAGCGCTCGCCGTGTACGGAATTCGTGCACCTCCGGAATCGACGCGTAGACGCGAGCGAGCCGCGCGTCGGCGTCGGCGAACTTCGCCGACCACGCGGGCAGCAGCACGTTCTCCTCGACGGTCAGCCCCGGGACGAGACGGCGATCCTCGGGCATGTAGCCGATGCCGAGCCGGACGCGCGCATGCGTCGGCAAGCGCTCAAGCGCTTCGCTTTCGAATGCGAGCGTCCCTTGCCAGAACGGCAACAGCCCCATCACCGTGCGCAGCAGCGTCGTCTTGCCGGCGCCGTTGCGGCCGATCAGCCCGGCGAACTCGCCGCGCTGCACCTCGAGCGAGACCTTGCGCAGGATGCCAACCGCCCCGATCGACACCGACACGCCGTCAAGCCGCAGCATGTTCCCTCGCCGGCTCGATCGCCTCGCCGATCACGTAGCGCCGCACGCTGTCGCTCGCGAGCACGTCGGCCGGCGCGCCGTCGGCGATCACGCGGCCGTCGTAGAACGCGATCACGCGCTGCGAATAACGCGCGACGATGTCCATGTCGTGCTCGACGAAAAGCACGGTCACGCCCTGCACCGCACCCATCACGCGGTCCATCAAGTCGAACTTCTCGTCGGCGGCGACCCCGCTGGTGGGCTCGTCGAGCAGCAGCACGCGCGGGCGCGTCACCAGCGCCATCGCGACATCGAGCAACTTGCGCACGCCTTCGGGCAGCAGCGCGGCGGCGCGGTCCGCGTACGGCGCCAGCGCGAAGCGGGCGAGCAGCGCGTCGGTCGCGGCGTCGACCGCGCGGCTGCCGGCGATGCCCTCCGCGACGCGCAGGTTGTCGCGCACCGATAGCGTGCCGAGCAGTTGCGGGATCTGGAAGGAGCGCGAGATGCCGAGCCGCGTGACCTGCCGCGGCGCCAGTCCCGTCAGGTCGCGCCCGTCGAAGCTGATGCGCCCGGAACTGGGTTGCAGGTAGCCGGTGATCATGTTCAGGAACGTCGTCTTGCCGGCGCCGTTGGCGCCGATCAGGCTGACGACGCTGTCGCGCTCGATCGCCAGATCGATGTCGGCCGCGGCGACGACCGCACCGAAGGTCTTGTTGACCCGCTCGGCAACGAGGATCGGATTCATGCGGTGCGCCGCAGCCGCCGCACCAGCGACCAAAGCCCGGCCGGCAGGAACAGGATGATCGCCAGCATTGCCGCGCCCAGCATCATCTGCCAGACGTTCGGCGCGTACTGATTGGCCACGGTGCGCAGCGCTTCGAAGACGAGCGCCGAGACGAACGGCGCGAGCACGTTGCCCACACCGCCCAGGATCGTGACGAAAACGAACTCGCCCGAGGTAGTCCAGTACGTCATCTCCGGATCGACGTGGCCGACGGCGAGCGCGGCGCATGCGCCGCCCAGCCCCGCAAGCACGCCGGCAGCGACGTAGTTGACGTAGACGATCCGATACGCGGAGGCGCCGAGGTATTCGACGCGCAGCTCGTTGTCGGCGATCGCCGTCGAAAGCCGCCCCCACGCGCCGCCAAGCACGCGATGCATCGCGAGCGCCGCGGCGAAGGCGACTGCGACGGTCGCCGCGAAGAACACGCGCCGCTCGGCGCCGTCGGCCAGCGCCATTCCCGCGAAACCCTTCGCGTGCAGGTTGAAGCCGTCGGTGCTGCCGAGCGCGGAGCTCTTGACCAGCAGCCCGTACAGGATCATCGAAAACGCGAGCGTCAGCATCGAAAAGAAGATCAGCCGGTAACGCGCAAGCAGCAGCCCGAGCACCGCCGCGACCAGCCCGCCTGCGGCAGCGCCGGCCAGCATCATCAGCGCGCCGTCGGACAGCCCCGCGAAGTTCGCGAGCATCGCCGCCGCATAGGCACCGAGTCCGTAGTAGAGACCCTGACCGAACGAGACGAGCCCGGTGCGCATCAGCAGCACGAGCCCGAGCACGACGAGCCCCTTGGCGAGCCCGACCGCGAGCAGAAAGACCAGCGACTGCGGCGCCCACGCGGCCGCAGCCAGCAGCGCGAGGCAGGCAAACGCCAGCGCGACGACGGTGAAATCGCGCCTCATATCTTGCGCGCCTCGGGTGCGGCGAACAGCCCGCGTGGCCGCGCGATTAGCACGAGCGCCATCACCGCGTAGATCGTGAACAGCTCCACTTCGGGCCAGTAGCGCACCGCAAACGCGCGCACCAGCCCGACGAGCACCGCGCCGAGTCCGGCGCCGCCCAGGCTGCCGAGCCCGCCGACGACGACCACCGCGAACGACAGCACGATCACCTCGACCCCGAGCCCGGGGCTGACGGCGACCATCGGCGCGGTCAGCGCGCCGCCGAGCGCGGCGAGCGCCGTGCCGACAGTGAAGGTGATCAGGTAGACGCGGCCGACGTCGATGCCCATGGCCGCGCTCATCTCGCGATCGTGGATCACCGCAAGCAGCAGCTTGCCTTGCTGCGTCCGGTACAGCGCCCACGCGAGCAGCAGGCCGGTGACGATCGCGCCGGCGATCAGCAGCAGGTTGTACACAGGATAGGCCAGTTCGCCGATCTGGAAGTTGCCCGGCGCGGCGTAGGGCTCGGCGACGACCTTCGATTCGACGCCCCAGACGAGCTTGATCGCGTCTTCGAGGATCAGGAACACGGCGTACGTGACCAGCAGCAGGACGACCTCGTCCTTGCCGTACATGCGCTTGAGCAGCCCGCGTTCGAGCGGCGGGCCGACGACCACACCGACCAGAACCGCCGCGACGATCAACAGCGCGTAGCTGGCGGCGACCGGGCGCCCCTCGGCGAGCCAGGCGCCGACCAGCGTGGCCGCCGTGTACGCGCCGAGCGCGTAGAAGCTGCCGTGCGCGATGTTCAGGATGCGCATCACGCCGTAGATCAGCGTCAGCCCTGCGGCCATCAGGAACAGCCACGACGAGTAGACGATGCCATCGAAGGCGACCGAGGCGAGGGCGGTCATGGTGCGCGACGAGCGGCGATGCCGGTGGACTCGGGCCCCGCGCTTCGCCGGGGCGACGCGCGCAGCGCCGTCACCGCCGGGTGCGCGTCGAGCGGCCGCGCGCCGGTGCGGTCC
>JBBIQI010000091.1:0-13631 GCA_037442465.1 Burkholderiales bacterium | reverse complement strand
GCGGCGGCGCGCCCGCTGCCACCGGTGCGGCGCGCGCGGCGAGCTGCGCGCCGAAGGCCTCGAAGAACTTGTCGGCCATCGCGCCCGCAGCGGCGTCGACCAGCCGCGAGCCGATCTGCGCGAGCTTGCCGCCGACGTGCGCGTTGGCGACGTAGCCGAGCTTCGTTTCGCGCGCGTTGACCTCGGACAATGTCACGCGCGCTTCGCCGCGCGCAAAACCGGCGTTGCTGCTCGAGCCCTCGAACTTAAGCGTGTAAGCGTTCGGCGCGTCGATGTCGGCAAGCTCGAGCTTGCCCTTGAACTTCGCTCGCACCGGACCGATCGCCGTGTTCAGCACGGTCTCGTAACGGTTGTCGCCGAGCGGCACGATCTCCTCGCAACCGGGCACGCACTGCTTCAAGATCTCGATGTCGTTCAACGCCGCCCACGCGGTTGCGCGGTCGGCCGGCAGCAGCCGTTCGCCCTTCAGTTCCATCAGATTCGCTCCTCCGACCCGCTACACGAGCCGCGTCAAACGACCGTGGTCGCCTGCCCGCGGACGGTAATGGACACCGCCGACCGCAGCGACGCGCGCTTCCCCGCAGCGAGCGTGCGCGCCAGCGCCGTCAGGCTGTCGATATTGTGCACGGGCAGAAACGCGTCGACGTACGGCAGCAGCGCGCGAATTCCGCGCGCGCGCGGCTCGAAAGCGTCGTAACGCAGCAAAGGGTTGAGCCAGACGAGTCGTCGGCAGGACTTGGCGAGCCGCTCGGCCTGCGCCTCGAGCAGCGCGATGTCGCCGTGCTCGAGCCCGTCGGTCATCAGCAGCACGGTCGGATTGCCCGCGAGCACGCGGCGCGCCCAGCGCAGGTTGAATTCCTTGAGACACGCCGCGATGCGCGTGCCGCCCGACCAGTCCTCGACCACACCGACGACGCTGGCCACCGCGACGTCCGGATCGCGCGCGCGCATCGGCCGCGTGACCGGCGTGAGCCGCGTGCCGAACACGAACGCCTGCACGCGGTAGTCGGCCGCGCCCGCCAGGCCGGTCAACGCGTGCACGAAGTGCAGGAACATGCGCGAGTAGCGCGCGACCGATCCGGAAATGTCGACCAGCACGACCAGCGGCTCGGGCCGGGTGCGGCGCCGGCGCAGCGGCAGCTCGGCGATGTCCCCGCCGCGCCGCGCGGCCGCGCGCAGCAGCGCGCGCAGGTCGAGCCGCGTGCCCCGGTGTGACGGCGCGTCGCGTCGCGTAGCGAGCTCGACGAAGAACGGCCGCAGCTCGGCGAGCATGCGCTTGGCGGCGTTCCATTCGGCCGTGCTCATCGTCTCGAAGTCGGCCTTGCGCAACTGCTCGCGGTCGGACCACGAAAGCGTCGCGCCGATCTCGATGCGCTCCTCGCGCTGCGGCTCGGGCGGCCTCGGCCCGGTGTCCTTGAACAGCGCTTCGCCGAGCCGACGGTTTTCGGGCGGCGGCGGTGCACCGGGCTTTTCCTTGACCTGCGGCAGCAGCAGCCTCAGCATCTGGCCGAGCAGATCGGGATCCTTCCAGAAGATGTGGAACGCCTGGTCGAACAGCGCGCGGTGCTCGGCGCGGTCGATCAGACACGAGGCGAGCACCGCGTAGAAGTCCGCGCGCGATTCGATGCCCGCCACGCGCAGCGCATCCAGCGCGAGCAGCACGCGATCGGTGCCGACCGGCACGCCGGCCGCGCGCAGCACGCGTGCGAAGTGCACGACGTTGTCGGCCAGGTGGCCGGACAGGCCTGCGAGCGACGCGGCGGGCAGCATCAGTGGGCGGCGGGCTCGAACCATGCGGCCGCGGCGTCGGCGGCGCGTTCGACCGCGGGCGAAGCGAGCACGCGGTGCTCGTTGACGAAGAGCTCGTGATTGCGCTCGACTTCGCCGAGACGGTAGACGTAGTTGCACATCAGCCCGTACGAGCGCGCCATGCCGTGCAGCGAGGTGTCGCCGAGCCAGTTCAGCCGTTCGAGCACCGCGCCGTTGCCGAGATGGAAGCGGGCGACCGCGTCGACCGGCTCGGCGCCGCGCTTGGCGCGCACCAGGTAATACGCCGCGAGCGGCATCAGCAGCGCTTCGTCGGCCGCCGCGCCGTCACGCGTCGGCCAGTCGGGCGCTTCGAGCCGCTCGAACAGCGCGCGCAGCGCATCCGCGTTCGCGCCCGCGCACAGGCGCTCGCGCTGTGCCAGCAGCCACGAACGGAAGCCGGGGATCGGCGACAGCGTGGCGAAGCGCCGGATGCGCGGGAACTCGTTGCGCAGTTCGACCGCGACCTGCTTGATCAGGAAGTTGCCGAACGAGATGCCGCGCAGCCCTTCCTGGCAGTTGGTGATCGAGTAGAACATCGCGCAGTTAGCGAGCTGCGGATCCGCCACCGGCGAGTTCACGTCGAGCAGCGGTTGCACCTTGGCGCTCATGCCGCGCGTCAGCGCCACTTCGATGAAGATCAGCGGCTCGTCCGGAAGCTGCGGATGGAAGAACGCGAAGCAGCGGCGGTCGGCCTGCAGCCGCCGCCGCAGATCGTCCCAGCCCTGGATCTGGTGCACGGCCTCGTAGGCGATGAGCTTTTCCAGCACGATCGCCGAGGTGCGCCAGTCGATCCGCGCCAGCGTCAGGAAGCCGCGGTTGAACCACGAGCGCAGCAGGTGCCGCAGGTCGTTGTCGATCACGCGCCAGTGCGGGTGCGACTCCACCCCGAGCAGCACCTGCAACCGCATATCGACGAGCGCGGCGGTGCCTCCCGGCGCCATGTTCAGCCGCCGGAACAGCTCCTGCCGCGGTGGTTCGACGGCGTCTTCGAGCCGCGCCAGCGTCTGCGGCGAAGGATCGTCGTGGTAGGCCTGTGCGGCCTGCAGCACCGCGTCGGGGTCCGGCGACAAGTCGCGCGCGATGGCATCGAAGAACCGACGACGCTGCGCGTCGTCGAGCGCCTGGAAGGCCACGAGCGCAGCGCGCGCAGCGGCCGCCCCTGAAGCTTCGCCGCGCTCGCGGATCAACGCACGGCAACGCGCGATCGCCTCGCGCACCGGCCGCGAGCGGGTCGCGGCAGCGGGCCGGCTCGCCGGCTTGCGCCTGCGCCGCACGGTGCCGGTGTCCTCGGACATCGTCGCGGTGTTCACGCGGAAGCGGCGAGCGGACGCGCAGCGCGCTCGCGATCGATCCAGTACGCGAACGCGACGAGCAGCCACTGCGCCTGCCCGACCCAGGCGATCGCCGCCACCGAAGGCGGCGGCGGACCGAAGATGTTGCCGAAGTAGATCGCCGCCAGCAGCACCACCAGCGACCAGAAACGCCAGTCGCCGCGCCGCGCGGGCGCGACGCGCACATAAAGCAGCACGCCGATCGCAAACAGCGGCAGTTCGACCGCGAGCGTGGCCACGCGCGACGCCCACAGGTTCAGGCCGACGACGGTGCTGCCCCAGGGCGCGAGCGGCAGGTCGGGTCGGTGCACGAGCGCATCGAGAAGCCAGTGGCTGAGCACGAACAGTCCGACAACGAGCGCACCGCGCCGGTCACGCGCGAGCGCCAGATACGCGCCCGCGAACAGCACGGCCCAGACGGCGGCGGCGAGCAGACTGTGCGAAATCGGGTAGTGGACGAACGCGAGCGGCGTGACGCCGCCGTTGATCGCATCGATTCGCACGCGCTCGATCTGCGCGAGCAGCAGCGTCGGCCACAGCAGGTCGGCGAACTGCGCGGCGACGAACAGCGTGCCGAGCGAGGTGCGCGGTGCCCACGCCTTGGCCGCGAGCGCAACGCCGAAGTGGCCGATGAACATCCGTGCGCCGCTTCAGGCCGACGTCGCGACTGCCTGGCGCACCTGCTCGATCAGCCGCGCCGCTTCCGAGCCCTGCACCTTGGCGATGTCGTCCTGGTACTTCAGCAGCACGCCGAGCGTGTTGTTGACCGTCTCCGGATCGAGCACGACCGCGTCGAGTGCTAGCAGCGCGCGCGTCCACTCGATCGTTTCGGAGACCCCCGGCAGTTTGTACAGATCCATCGTGCGCAGCGACTGCACGAACGCGACGATCTGGCGGCTCAGCGCCTCGCGCGCCTGCGGCGCCTTGCGGCGGACGATCTCGAATTCGCGCTGCGCCGACGGATAGTCGACCCAATGGTAGATGCAGCGGCGCTTGACCGCGTCGTGGATCTCGCGCGTGCGGTTGGACGTGATCACGACGATCGGCGGGCGCTCGGCGCGCACCGTTCTCCACTCGGGAATCGTGATCTGGAAATCAGACAGCACCTCGAGCAGGTAGGCCTCGAACGGCTCGTCGGTGCGGTCCAGCTCGTCGATCAGCAACACCGGCGGCGTGGCTTGCGGCAACAGCGCGCGCAGCAGCGGCCGCTCGATCAGGAAACGCTCCGTGAAAAGGCCGGCCGCCACCTGCTCGCGCGACTCGTGCGCCACTTCGGCGAGCCGGATCTCGAGCAGCTGGCGCGCATAGTTCCACTCGTAGGCGGCCGCATTGACGTCCAACCCCTCGTAGCACTGCAGCCGGATCAGCTCCGCGCCGAGCCCGACCGCGAGCACCTTGGCGATCTCCGTCTTGCCGGTGCCCGGCTCGCCCTCGAGAAACAGGGGGCGCGCGAGCCGCAGTGCGAGGAAAACTGCCGTGGCAAGCTGGCGGTCGGCGACGTAGTCCTGCTGCGCCAGCAACGCGGCGGTGGCATCGATCGAATCGGGCTGCGCGATCATGGCGCGAACTTACCACGCAGCCGCCGTGCCCGGTGTCTAGCCTCGCCGCAGTACGCCCGCAAGACGAGAAAAGAACGGGCGCCGCGGGGCGCCCGTTGTCCGTCGGCGTCGAGCCAGCCCTACGCGGCTGCCGCCACCGCGCGCTTGGCGAGCACCGGAATCAGGTGCGCGCGGTATTCGGCCGTGCCGTGGATGTCGCTGTTCAGCCCGGACGCCGGCACCTTGACGCCGTCGCACGATTCCGGCGCGAACTTCTTCGCCAGCGCGTCTTCCAGCGCCTTGACGCGGAACACGCATGGGCCGGCGCCGGTGACGGCAACGCGCACGCCGCCAGCGGTCTTGGCGACGAACACCCCGACCAGCGCGAAGCGCGACGCGGGCTGCCGGAACTTCACGTAGGCGGCTTTCTCGGGCACGGGAAAGGCGACCGCGGTGATCAGCTCGCCGGCCTTCAGCGCGGTTTCGTACAAGCCCTTGAAGTAGTCGTCGGCGGCGATCTGCCGCGTGTTCGTGTGGATCGTCGCGCCAAGGCCGAGCACGGCGGCCGGATAGTCGGCGGCCGGGTCGCTGTGCGCGAGCGAGCCGCCGATCGTGCCGCGGTTGCGCACCGCGCGGTCGCCGATGCCGCCGGCCAGCCGCGCGAGCGCAGGAATGGCTTTGCCGACGTCCTTGGACGCGGCCACGGCCGAGTGGGTCGTCATCGCGCCGATCGTGATGGCGCCGTTGTGCAGCTTGATGCCGTTCAGATCCGCGATGCCCGCCAGATCGATGAAGCCCTCCGGCGCGAGCAGCCCGAGCTTCATCGACGGCAGCACCGATTGGCCGCCGGCGAGCAGCTTGTCGTCGGCATGCTGCTGCAGCAGCTGTGCGGCTTCGGCGACGGTGGTCGGGCGGTGATAGTGCATGTGATGCATGTCCGTTCTCCTCAATGCTTGCGCGCCGCCTGGATCGTCTTCCACACGTTGTGCGGCGTGGCCGGCATCGGCACGTCGCGCACGCCCAGGTGCGCCAGCGCGTCGACGATCGCGTTGATCACCGCCGGCGGCGCACCGATCGCGCCCGCCTCGCCGCAGCCCTTCACGCCGAGCGGGTTGTGCGTGCAGGCCGTGCCCTTGGCGGTTTCGACCATGAAGTGCGGCAGATCGTCCGCCCTGGGCATCGCGTAGTCCTGGTAGCTGCCGGTGACGAGCTGGCCGTCGTCGTTGTAGACGCAGCCCTCGAGCAGCGCCTGCCCGATGCCCTGCGCCAGTCCGCCGTGCACCTGCCCTTCGACGATCATCGGATTGATCACGTTGCCGAAGTCGTCGCACGCGGCGAACCGATCGATGCGCACATGACCCGTCTCGGGGTCGACTTCGACCTCGCACACGTACGAGCCCGCCGGATAGGTGAAGTTGGTCGGATCGTAGAAGGCGTTCTCGTTCAGTCCCGGCTCGAGTTTGTCGAGCGGGTAGTTGTGCGGCACGTAGGCGGCGAGTGCCACTTCCGCGAAAGCCTTCTTGCGGTCGGTGCCGGCGACGCGGAACTCGCCGTTGGCGAACTCGATGTCGCTCTCGCTCGCTTCGAGCAGGTGCGCGGCGATCTTCTTGCCCTTGGCGATGACCTTGTCGAGCGCCTTGACGATCGCCGTGCCACCCACCGCGATCGAACGGCTGCCGTAGGTACCCATGCCGAACAGGATCTTGCCCGTATCGCCGTGCTGGATGTCGACGTCGTCGAGCGCGATGCCGAGTTTGTCGGCGACGACCTGCGCGAAGGTCGTCTCGTGCCCCTGCCCGTGCGAGTGCGAGCCGGTGTAAATGGTCACCTTGCCGGTCGGATGAACGCGCACTTCGCCGGCCTCGAAAAGCCCGGCGCGCGCGCCGAGCGCGCCGGCGATGTTGCTCGGCGCGATCCCGCAGGCTTCGATATAGCAGGCGTAGCCGAGTCCGCGCAGCAACCCCTTCTTCGCGCTGTCGGCCTTGCGCTTGGCGAAACCCTTGACGTCGGCGATCTCCTGCACGCGGTTCAGCGTCGCTTCGTAGTCGCCGGTGTCGTAGGTCAGTCCGACCGGTGTGGCGTAGGGGAACGTGCGGATGAAGTTCTTGCGCCGCAGGTCGGCCGGATCCATCTTCAGCTCGCGCGCGGCGGTTTCGACCAGCCGCTCGACCAGATACGTCGCCTCGGGTCGGCCCGCACCGCGATACGCATCGACCGGCGTGGTGTTGGTGAACACCGCCTGGATCTCGCTGTAGATCGCCGGCGTCGTGTACTGCCCGGCCAGCAGCGTCGAGTGCAGGATCGTCGGGATGCACGAGGCGAAAGTCGACAGGTACGCGCCCATGTTAGCGGTCGTGTGCTCGCGCAGTGCCAGGAACTTCCCATCCTTGTCCAGCGCCAGCTCCGCGACCGTCACGTGGTCGCGCCCATGCGCATCCGTCAGGAAGCTTTCGCTGCGCTCGGCGGTCCACTTGATCGGCCGGCCGATCTTCTTGCTCGCCCATACCAGCGCGGTTTCCTCCGCGTACAGGTAGATCTTCGAGCCGAATCCGCCGCCGACGTCGGGCGCGATCACGCGCAGCTTGTGTTCGGGAATTCCCAGCACGAATGCGGCCATCAGCAGCCGCTCGACGTGCGGGTTCTGGCTGGCGACGTACAGCGTGTACGAATCGTCGGCGCGGTTGTAGGCCGCATTGGCGGCGCGGGGCTCGATCGCGTTGGGGATCAGCCGGTTGTTGACGAACTCCAGCCGGGTGACATGCGCGGCCTTGGCGAACGCGGCGTCGACCGCCGCCTTGTCGCCGATCGCCCACGTGTAGCAGACGTTGTCCGGCGCGATCTCGTGCACGGCGGTCTTCGCCTTGGCCGCGCTCGCGGTGTCGACGACCGCCGGCAGGACCTCGTAGTCGACGTCGATCAACTCAGCCGCCGCTTTGGCTTGCGCGAGCGTGTCGGCGACGACCAGCGCCACCTGGTCGCCGACGTGCAGCACCTTGTGCTCGGCGATGATCGGATGGCGCGGTTCCTTCATCGGCGTGCCGTCGATCGAGGTGATCAGCCAGCCGCACGGCAGCCCGCCAACGGCGGCGACGTCCTTGCCGGTGAAAACACCCAACACGCCGGCCGCCTTCTTCGCCGCACTGGTGTCGATCGACTTGATCTTCGCGTGCGCGTGCGGGCTGCGCAGGAAGTAGCCGTAGCTCTGGTCCGGCAGCGTCACGTCGTCCGTGTACTGCCCGGCGCCGGTCAGGAACCGGTAGTCCTCGCGCCGCTCGACCGCGCGGCCGATGAATCCTGTCTTGGGATCGTTCATCTCGGTGCTCCTCGTTCTTTCCGATCACCTCGCCCGCGCCCGCTCCCCTGGCTCGTGGAGAGTAAGTTCCCGACCTTCCACCTGCTCGTCGGCCGAGGCTGGGGCAAGAGGTGACGAACTTGGGTTCAGACGCCCATCGACTTCGCGCCCTGCGCGACCGCCTTGACGATGTTCTGGTAGCCGGTGCAGCGGCAGAAGTTGCCTTCGAGCCCCTCGCGGATCTGCTCTTCGGTGGCATGCGGCCAGTGCGTGACCAAGTCGATCGCGCTCATCACCATGCCCGGCGTGCAGAAGCCGCACTGCAGTCCGTGGCAGGCCTTGAACGCCGCCTGCATCGGGTGCATCGAGCCGTCCGCCGGCGTGATGCCCTCGATCGTCGTGACCTCCGCACCCTGCATTTGCGCGGCGAGCACGTTGCAGCTCTTCACCGCGCGGCCATTGACGTGTACGGTGCACGCGCCGCACTGCGCCGTGTCGCAGCCGACGTGCGTGCCGGTCAGCCGCAGATGCTCGCGGATGAAAGTGACGAGCAGGGTATCGGGTTCAACCTCGGCCGTGACGGCCTTGCCGTTGACCCGCAGGGAAAGCGGGACGCGCATCCTGATGTCTCCTCTGGATTGAACAGCCGGTCGCGCCTCGTGGTTTCTTGCTGTCGACGGCGCTTGCCGCCAGATTACTCGCGCGGGATCAGGCTAGGCAAGCGCGCCCATACCATGCGCGTGAGGGTCCGCCTATCGCGCCGCAACAGCGGGCACACGGTGACTAGAATGCGAGCGACGGACCGTTCCGCGGTCGGGAGGTCGCATGGACAGCGTCGACGTACAGGTGCTGAAGAAAGCGGACGAATGGGTGCGCGCCGGGCATCGCGCGGTGATGGGAACGATCGTTCGCACCTGGGGTTCGGCGCCGCGGCCGGTGGGCTCGCTGGTGGTGATCCGCGACGACGGGCTCGTGGCGGGGTCGGTGTCCGGCGGCTGCATCGAGGACGATCTGGTCGACCGCGTCCGCTCGCGCGCGCTGGCGGCCGAGAGACCGCAGCGCGTGAAGTACGGCGTCACCGCCGAGGACGCGTTCAAGTTCGGGCTGCCCTGCGGCGGCACGCTGGAGCTGGTGCTCGAGCCCGTCACGACAGAGTCGCGCATCGACGAGCTGCTCGCGCGCGTGCTCGAAGGCCGGCAGACCGTGCGGCGCCTCGACATGCAGACCGGCCGCGTGACGCTCGCCGAAGGCACCGGCCGCGACGTGCTGTCGGCCACCGACGATGCACTCATCACCGTGCACGGGCCGCGCCTGCGGCTGCTGGTGATCGGCGCGGGGCAGTTGACGCACTATCTGGCGCAGATGGCGCTCGCCTGCGACTACGCGGTGACGATCTGCGATCCGCGCGAGGAATACGCCGACGGCTGGCTCGTGCCGGGAACGAACCTCGTGCGCACGATGCCCGACGACACGGTGTCCGAGTTCAAGCCGGACATGAATACCGCGATCGTGGCGCTGACGCACGATCCGAAGCTCGACGACCTCGCGCTGATGGAAGCGCTGAAGTCCAACGCCTTCTACGTCGGCGCGATCGGCTCGAAGAAGAACCAGGCCAAGCGCCGCGAACGGTTAAAGGAGTTCGGCGTCACCGACTCGCAGCTCGAACGGCTGCACGGGCCGGTCGGCATCAAGAACGGCGCGCGCACGCCGGCGGAAATCGCGGTGTCCATCCTCGCCGAGCTGACCGCCGCCAAGTACGGCTACGAGATTCCCGCGCCGCAGCCGGTGTCGCCGGCGGCGGCAATCGAAACGGGCTGCGCCGTCTGAGGGTTGCTGCCCGCGCTCGGACTTCGATTTCGGACTTGCCGATGCGGTTGTCCCGCTGCGTCTCGTCGATTGGGTCGGCGTTGGCTGCGCGGTCGCCGCGCGCAGTCCACCGGCCCTCGCCGCGTGGCGCGCGCGCATCGGTCGGCCGGCGGAGTCGTGCGCGCTGAGCCATCTTCGCCGCACCGACCGGCAGCGGCGGACCGCTTGCCGGCGGCGCAGCGCCGCCACGGCTCGGGATTCGTGACGCGGATGGTGCCGACGCAGCAGGCGGGACTCGATCGCGTTCGACGTCGTAGCGGGAAATCAGATGCGGCGCTCAGTGCCGGCCGGTTGACCGCAGCGCAGCCGTCGGCGCCGAACCGGCCGAGCCCCGCCGGCCGCAACGCGGTCCCGAATGTCAGGTGTTCGACACCTTGATCGTTGGGATCTTCAGCGACATGTCCTTGGCCTTCTCGGCGATCTTGATCGCGACCCGACGCGCGATCGCCTTGTAGGCGCGGGCGATGTCGCCGTCGGGTTCGGCCACCACGGTCGGCCGGCCCGAGTCGGCCTGCTCGCGGATGCGGATGTCCAGCGGCAGCGATCCAAGCACCTCGACGCCGTACTCCTTGGACATGCGCTCGGCGCCGCCGGCGCCGAACACGTGCTCGGCGTGCCCGCACTTGCTGCACACGTGCACCGCCATGTTCTCGACGATGCCGAGGATCGGCACCCCGACCTTCTCGAACATCTTCAGCCCCTTGATCGCGTCCAGCAGTGCAATGTCCTGCGGCGTGGTGACGATCACCGCGCCGGTGACGGGCACCTGTTGCGCGAGAGTCAGTTGGATGTCGCCGGTGCCGGGCGGCATGTCGACGATCAGATAGTCGAGATCCTTCCAGTTGGTCTGCGCGAGCAACTGCTGCAGCGCCTGCGTGACCATCGGGCCGCGCCAGATCATCGGCTGATCGGCGTCGACCAGAAAGCCGATCGAGCTGGTCTGAATGCCGTAGTTCTCCAGCGGCTCGAGCGTCTTGCCGTCCACGCTTTCTGGCTTGCCTTCGATGCCGAGCATCGTCGGCTGGCTCGGACCGTAGATGTCGGCATCGAGCATACCCACACGCGCGCCTTCGGCCGCGAGCGCGAGCGCGAGGTTGGCCGCAACCGTACTCTTGCCCACGCCGCCCTTGCCCGAGGACACGGCGATGATGTTCTTGACGTTGGGCATCACCTTCAGCCCACGCTGCACCGTGTGCGCGACGATCTTCATCGTCACGTTGGCGCTGACGTTGCCGGCGCCAGCCGCCTTCAGGGCACTGACGACAAGGCCGCGAATGCCGTCGATCTGGCTGGCGGCCGGATAGCCCAACTCGATGTCGACGCTGACGTCGTCGCCGCTGACCTTGACGTTGCGCGCGGCGCGCGAGGACACCAGATCCTTGCCGGTGTTGGGATCGACGACGGTCTTCAGGACTTCGTTGACGCGTTCTGCGGTGATGCTCATGAGGAAATCGCGGTTCGGGAGTGGAGATCAGCGGCGCAGTCTATCCGAGCGCGCCCGCCGCGGGCCCACAGACCGACCACCCCATGTGAGCTAGTTGCCCTTGTTAAACTCGCGGTCATTCGACCGTCGGCCATGCGCTCACGCACACACTCCGCCGCCCGCTCCGCCCGCCGCCCGCGGCCGGAGCGAATGTGCCGTCGGACCTAGCGACCGGCCGCCCGTGCCGGAACTCGCGCGCGGACGCTCTCCGCGCAATCCGCAGTCCGCGATCCGAACCCCGACCTTCGCCCATGAGCCAGCGCAACCTGTTCGTCACCACCGCCCTGCCGTACGCCAACGGCCGCCCGCACATCGGCCACATCATGGAGTACATCCAGGCCGACATCTGGGTGCGCTACCAGCGCATGCGCGGGCACGCGGTGCACTTCGTCTGCGCCGAGGACGCGCACGGCGCGCCGATCATGATCGCGGCGGAGAAGGCCGGCAAATCGCCGCAGCAGTTCATCGCCGAGATGCAGGCCGCGCGCCAGCAGTACCTGGACGGCTTCCACATCGGTTTCGACCACTGGCACACGACCGACTCGCCCGAGAACGTCGAGCTGTCGCAGTCGATCTACCGCGCGCTGCGCGCCAACGAGCTGATCGACATCCGGCGTATCGAACAGTTCTACGACCCGGTCAAGGGCATGTTCCTGCCCGACCGCTACATCAAGGGCACGTGCCCGAAGTGCGGCGCCAAGGACCAGTACGGCGACAACTGCGAGGTGTGCGGCTCCACCTACGCGCCGACGGATCTGAAGGACCCGTACTCGGCGCTGACCGGTGCGAAGCCCGAGCTGCGCGCCTCCGAGCACTACTTCTTTCGCCTGTCGGACGCGCGTTGCGTGGCATTCCTGCGCGACTGGACCGCCGGCCACAACCGCCGCGGCGAGCCGCGCCTGCAGCCCGAGGTCTACGCGAAGACGCAGGAGTGGATCGGCGAAGGTGGCAAGGGGCTCGCGGACTGGGACATTTCGCGCGACGCGCCGTACTTCGGCATCCCGATTCCGGACGCCAATGACAAGTTTTTCTACGTCTGGCTGGACGCGCCGATCGGTTATCTGGCGTCGCTGAAGGCGTACTTCGACCAGGGCAAGGCGCGCGCGAAAGGCGAGACGCGCAGTTTCGACGAATTCATCGCCGCCAACGACGTCGAGCAGATCCACTTCATCGGCAAGGACATCGTGTACTTCCACACGCTGTTCTGGCCGGCGATGCTGAAGTTCTCCGGGCGCAAGACGCCGGACGCGATCTACGTGCACGGCTTCATCACCGTCAGCGGCGAGAAGATGAGCAAGAGCCGCGGCACCGGCATCGACCCGCTGCAGTATCTGAAAGTCGGCATGAATCCCGATTGGTTCCGCTACTACGTAGCGGCGAAACTCAACGCGCATGTCGAAGACGTCGACTTCAACCCCGAGGACTTTCAGCAGCGCGTCAACAGTGACCTGATCGGCAAGTACGTCAACATCGCGAGCCGGGCGGCAACCTTCCTGACGCGCCAGTTCGACGGCCGACTGGCACCCTCGGCCGATCCATCCGGCGCGCCCGCGGGCAGCCTCGCGGTCGCGCTCGCTTCGCGCGAGGACATTGCCGCGTACCTGGACCAGCGCGAATACGGCAAGGCGCTGCGCGAGGTCATGCGCATCGCCGACTACGCCAATGAGCACTTCGACCGCCACAAGCCGTGGGAGCTGGCCAAGGACCCGGCCGGCCGCGCGCTGCTGCACGCCGTGGTGAGCGACGTGATGCGCTGCTTCCGCGCGCTGACGATCTACCTGGCGCCGGTGCTGCCCGCCACCGCCGAGCGCGTCGCGCGCGAGCTGTTCGGCATGCCGCGCGCCTTCGTGTGGGACGATCTGGACACGCCGCTTGAGCGCATCGCTGCGTACAAGCACCTGATGACGCGCGTCGAAGCGAAACAGCTCGACGCGCTGTTCGAGGCGCCGGCCGCGGCAGCGTCGCCGTCGCAACAGGCGGCCTCCATCACGATCGACGATTTCGCCAAGGTCGACCTGCGAGTGGCACGCATCGTCAACGCCGAGTCGGTCGACGGCAGCGACAAGCTGCTCAAGCTGACGCTGGACGTCGGCGCGCTCGGCACGCGCACCGTGTTCGCCGGCATCAAGTGCGCGTACTCGCCGCAGCAGCTCGTCGGCAAGCTCACCGTGGTGGTCGCCAACCTGGCGCCGCGCAAGATGAAGTTCGGCGTCAGCGAAGGCATGGTGCTGGCGGCCAGCCACGCCGACGAGAAGCAGCACCCGGGCATTTTCCTGCTCGAACCGCACGCCGGCGCACAGCCCGGAATGCGC
>JBBIQI010000090.1:0-13647 GCA_037442465.1 Burkholderiales bacterium | reverse complement strand
TTAGGCGGGCGCGAGTCCGAGCGGCTCGAGCGCGCCGCGCCCCTGCCGCAGCACGACCGCCTCGCGGCCGGTCAGATCGATGATGGTCGTCGGTTCGACGCCGCAGGCACCGGCGTCGACGATCACGTCGATGTCGTGCGCGAGCCGCGCACGGATGTCCTCGACGTCGTTCAGCGGCAGCTCGTCGCCCGGCAGCATCAAGGTCGTGCCGATCAGCGGCTGGCCGAGCACGTCGAGCAGCGCGAGCGCGACCGGATGGTCCGGAATGCGGATGCCGATCGTCTTGCGCGACGGGTGCGACAGGCGGCGCGGCACCTCGCGCGTGGCGTCGAGGATGAACGTGTAAGGCCCCGGGGTCGCGATCTTCAGCAGCCGGTACTGCCGGTTGTCGACCTGCGCGTAGGCGCCAATTTCGGACAGGTCGCGGCACAGCAGCGACAGGTGATGCCGCTCGTCGATGCGGCGGATGCGGCGCAGCCGATCGACCGCGGCCTTGTCGTCGAGATGGCAGACGAGCGCGTAGCACGAATCCGTCGGGATCGCGGCCAGCGCGCCGTGATCGATCAGTTGCGCCGCCTGCCGCAGCAGTCGCAGTTGCGGATTCTGCGGATGGACCGTGAAGACCTGCGCCATGACCGCACTAACCGCCAGTTCGCGAACCGCCAAACCGCGTTCGCGGCCGCAGGCTGCCCGCGCTCGCGGAGCGGGGGCGAGGCAGGCGCGAGCGCTTTCGATCGATCGGCACGGCGGCGTTCGTCCGCGCGCCTAAGCGACGAATCGGCGCCAGACCGGCACGAGCGCCTCCGGCAGCGGCTGCACGCGGCCCAGTTCGACCTGCGATTCGTTCGGGCTGTGAAAGTCGCTTCCGCGCGAGGCTTCGAACCCGAACTCGCGTGCGAGCCTCGCGAACTTGCGCGCCTGCTGCGCCGTGTGGTTGCTGGTCGAGACCTCGACCGCGACCCCACCGGCGTCGCGGAACTCGGCGAACAGCGCGCGCAGCTCGGCGTCGCCCAAACGGTAGCGGCCCGGGTGCGCGACGATCGCCACACCGCCGGCGCCCGCGATCCACTCGACCGCCTGGTGCAGCTCGGCCCATTGGTGCGGCACGTAGCCAGGCTTGCCGGCGACCAGATACTTGGTAAAGACCTCGCGCACGTCGTGGCACACACCGGTGTCGACGAGCCAGCGGGCGAAGTGCGTTCGCGAGATCAGATCGACGTTACCCGCATAGGCCAGCGCGCCTTCGAACGCACCGTCGTGTCCCGCCGCAGCCAGCGCGTCGCCCATCGCCTGCGCGCGTCGCATCCGGCCCGAACGGACCTGCGCCAGCCCCTGAGTGAGCGCCGCATTGTCGGGGTCGACGCCGAGACCGACGACATGCACCGTCTGCCCGCCCCAGGTGACGGAGATCTCCACCCCAGGCACGAAATCCAGACCGACTTCGGCAGCGGCAAGCGCGGCCTCGCGCAGTCCGGCGACCTCGTCGTGATCGGTCAGCGCGAACAGTTCGACCCCCTGCGCCGATGCGCGCTCGATGAGTGCGCGCGGGCTCATCGTGCCGTCGGAAACGGTGGAATGCGCGTGCAGGTCGGCGTTGAGGCGGTGCAGATCCAAACTCACGGCGTGATTGTAGCCGCCGGCTCCGTCAGCGATTCGTCGCAGAGTCGCCGCATTCGCTGCCTGTTGCCTTCACCAACGAGGCACCGAGCGTGCCAAGAGAACCGGGGTCGTCCGTGTCCTCGGCGTGGGAGTCCGCCCGGCGCGGGTTTGGAGTCGACCGCCGAGCAAGCCGGATCAAGCGTGCGCGCCGGCGAGGAACGATTCGATCAAGGCGGCGACCTGCTGCGGTTGATCATGGTGCAGCATGTGCCCGGCGTCCGTCACACGCGCGCGCGTGACGTGCGGCAGCGCGCTCGCGCGGCGATCGATCTCGTGCTGGCCGCCGGCCCACTTGGCCGCATCGGTGTCGTCGGCCTGCACCCACAGCACCGGGCAGGCCACGCGCCGCCAGCACGCCTGGACTTCGGCCCAGCGGTACAGCACCGGATTGACGATGCGGTGGGCCGGATCGCCGGCGATGCGGTAGCGGCCTTCGTCGGTCGGCTGCGACCAGTGCGCGGCGAGGAACAGCGCGCGCTCCTCGGACAGGCGCGGATTGTTCTTGCGCAGCCGATCCGCGACTTCTGCAAGCGAGCCGTAGTCGCGCAACGACGCGCCGGCCTTCAGCTCGTCGATCCAACGGGCATAGCGGCCCGGCGCCTCGTCGGGCGCGCCGTCGCGCAGGCCGAAGCCTTCGAGATTGACGACGGCACGCACGCGTTGCGGGCGCACGCCGGCATACAACAGCGCGACATTGCCGCCCATGCTGTGGCCGACCAGCGTGACCTGCTGCGCGGGCGCGACCGCGTCGAGCAGGCAGTCGAGGTCGGCCAGATAGTCGGGAAACCAGTAACAGTCTTCGCTTGTCCACGAGGTCAGCCCGTAGCCGCGCCAGTCGGGCGCAACCACGTGCCAGTCGCCGCGCAGCGCATCGACGACGAACTGGAACGATGCCGACACGTCCATCCAGCCGTGCAGCATCACAAGCATCGGCGCGCCAGCGCGCCCCCATTCGCGCAGGTGATAGCGCAGGCGGCGGACCTGGACGAAACGCGAGCGCGAAGGCTTCATGGCGTTGCGGGTGGTGGCGAGCTGGGCCAAACTTTCCGCCGCAACGATAGCAACGCGGCACGGAGACAGACCGGACGATCATGAAGCGCGACCAGTATCGTGAACTGTACGAAAACTTCCGCTGGCACGTGCCGGCGGAGTTCAACATCGCGGAGGTGTGCGGGCGGCGCTGGGCGGCGGAGACGACGCGCGTGGCGATGCACTTCGAGGACGAAGGCGGGCAGCGCGCCGCCTACACCTACGCAGCGCTGCAGGCCGACGCCAACCGCCTGTCGAATGCGCTGGCCGCACTCGGCGTCAAACGCGGCGACCGCGTGGCGATCGTGCTGCCGCAGCGGCCCGAGACCGCGATCGCGCACCTGGCGATCTACCAGCTCGGCGCCATCGCGATGCCGTTGTCGGTGCTGTTCGGTCCGGACGCGCTCGAATACCGGCTGCAGGACAGCGGCGCGGTCGCGGCCATCGCGGACGAGGCAGGCGCCGAGACGCTCGTGTCGTTGCGCACGGCGTGCCCGCAGCTCGCGCACCTGGTGACGGTCGGGCTTGCCGCTGACGGCGCGCACGAGTGGAGCGCGCTGTTGGCGAAAGCGTCGGACCGCTTCGAATGCGCCGCCACCCGCGCCGACGACCCGGCGCTGCTGATCTACACGAGCGGAACAACCGGTCCCCCAAAGGGCGCGCTGATGCCGCATCGCGCGCTGATCGGCAACCTTCCCGGCTTCGTCGCGTCGCAGGACTGGTTCCCCAGACCGGGTGACGTGTTCTGGTCGCCCGCCGACTGGGCGTGGACGGGCGGGTTGATGGATGCGCTGCTGCCGACGCTGTACTTCGGCTTTCCGATCGTCGGCTACCGGGGACGGTTCGCGCCGGACAAGGCGTTTGCGCTGATGCAGCGTTACCGCGTGACCAATGCCTTCCTGTTTCCCACCGCGCTGAAGATGATGATGCGCTCCGAAGCGTGGGCGAACCCGCGCGGCAAGCTGCGGCTGCGCTCGATCATGAGCGCCGGCGAAGCCGTCGGCACGGCGGTGTTCGACTGGACGCGCGAAAAACTCGGCGTCACCGTCAACGAGATGTTCGGGCAGACCGAGGTCAACTACATCGTGGGCAACTCGCACGAACGCTGGCCGGCGAAGGCCGGCGCGATGGGCCGGCCCTACCCCGGCCATCGGGTCGCGGTGATCGACGACGACGGCAACGAAGTCAGGCGCGGCGAAATGGGCGAGGTCGCGATCCATCGGCGCGACATGCACGGCGACCCCGACCCGGTCTTTTTCCTGGAGTACTGGCGCAATCCGGAGGCGACTCGCAGGAAGTTCACCGGCGACCCGGCGAACTCCTGGTGCCGCACCGGCGATCTGGCCACCTGCGACGAAGACGGCTACCTGTGGTACCAGGGCCGAGCCGACGACATGTTCAAAGCCGCCGGCTATCGCATCGGACCGAGCGAGATCGAGAACTGCCTGCTCAAGCACCCGGCGGTGGCCAACGCCGCGGTCGTGCCGAAGCCGGACGCGGAGCGCGGCGCGGTGGTCAAGGCCTTCGTCGTGCTGGCCGACGCCTATCGCGGCCGCAGCGACGAACGCCTGGTCGCGGAACTGCAAGCGCACGTGCGCGGCAAGCTCGCCCCCTACGAGTACCCGAAGGAGATCGAGTTCATCGAGCAGTTGCCGATGACCACGACCGGCAAGGTGCAGCGGCGCGTGCTGCGCGAACTGGAAAAGCAACGGGCCGGCGCGACCGCAGTGTCGGGCGAATGACAGCGCGCGAGCGACCGCAGACCGGGTGCACCAGCGACACAGCGACAACGCCGCGAGGAGCCTTCGAAACCTCTGCTTCTTTCCGTGTCCTCGTGTGCCGGTGTTGGATTCAAGGATCGTCGGGCGAGCGACCGACGAGCATCTTGCCGGACGCAGTGCAGACGGTGACGCCGTCCTGGTTGACCGCGACGCCGTGGGCCACGACGATGCCGCCGCCGTGCTTCGGCTTGGGCACGAGTTCGACGACGGTCCAGCGAATCGTCAGCACATCGCCGATCCGCACCGGGGCGAGAAAACGCGCGTTGTGCTCCAGGTAGCCGAGAGCGGTACCCGCGAAGACCATGCCGAGTTCGGCGGCCATCAGCGCCGAGGTCAACACGCCGTGCAGGATGCGCGACCCGAATATCGAGCGCCGCGCAAACGCCTCGTCGACGTGCAGCGGGTTGAAGTCGCCGATCAGCTCGGCACCCTGCGACAGATGACGCTCTTCGATCCTGACGACGCGCTCGTAGACGTCGCCGACGTGCACGTCGGTATAGGCGCGGCCGCGCGGCGCGCGCAAGGCCGAGTTCGGCATCCAAGACTCCCGCCCGCGAATTGCGGGCGGAACGCATTGTGGCGCAGGTGCCGGCGGCGTTAGTCTCGCAGCGCGACCGCTTCGGCGGCGCGTCCGGGCACGGTAGACGGGCTGGCGTCCTGGACTGCCTGCTTGATCGCCGCGGCGAGCAGCCGCTCCCAGCGGTCGGGCTGCGCATCGAAGAGCTGGGTCACGATGTTCGAGGGCAACGCGCGAAACCGGTACCGATTTTCGTTCGGCTGGATTTCACGCCACCCCTGCGCGACCAGCCAGGCCCACAACTCGCGGCTCAGGCCGGCTTGAACGGTCATACGCACGTTGGCGCAGCAGATCGTGGCGCCGATTTGCGGCTTGCGCGCGTGCCGCCGCCGGACCTCCTGCTTGCGTCCCGAGAGAAACCCGGCGACGGGACGTGTCAGAAGCTGGGCCCAGTTCATTCGCTCTCCTCGTCGTACTAGGAAAGCAATCTACAAGGCGCATCAGCGGGAAACGATCCCGCAAACCGGGATCACCCGTCGGTCACGACGAATGGATGACGCGCATGCCGCGCCGACGAAGCGCCAACCTGCGCACTACTCCGACGGCGAGTCGATTGGCGGGGTGGGCTCGGCGCCGGGTTGCGTTCCGCCGCGGTACGTCGCACGCCCGATCGCCGCCTCGAGCACCGCAGCGCGTTCGTCGGGCGCGCAGTCGATCAGGCGCGTGACCCACGCGGTCGGCACGTCGCGATAGCGGCGCCGATCGGGGCGGAACAGCACTTCGCGCCAGCCCTGCTCCTGCAGCCAGCGCCAGAGTTCGTGGCTCATGCCGGCCTGCACGGTCATGCGCACGTCGTCCCTGAAGATCTTGGCACCGACCCCGGGCTTCGGTCCTCTGCACGGCAACGCGCGCGGCTTGCGAATCTTCAGCATCGTTCGCAGCCGATCGCGCACTGCATCCGTCAATCCCGGCATGCCAACCTCCGTAACCACGCTTTCGGATGATGCACGTCGCCGGACGAGGGTGGATCCCAAAGGTGCGTTAAGGTCACCGCCGAATTCCACGCATCGCGGCCAGTTCGTCCTCGTCGAAACCCGCCGCGCGCCGCGCGGCGATGTTCAACGGCCCGCGCAAGCGCGGCGCACCATACATCCTGGCCAGCCGCTCGTACGCGGGCGCCGGCGTCAGGCCACGTTCGGCGCACACATGCCTGAACCAGCGGTTGCCGATCGCCACATGCCCGATCTCGTCGCGCAGGATCCGATCGACGACCGCGGCGGACGCCAAATCGCCGACACGGGCCAGCTTGGCCCGGATCTGCGGCGAAGCGTCGAGTCCGCGCGCCTCCAGGGTCCGGGGCACCAACGCCATGCGCGCCAGCACGTCGTCCGCGGTCTTGCGCGCCATCTCCCACAGGCCATCGTGCGCGGGAAAGTCGCCATAGGCTCGATCCAGCGTCGCGAGCCGCTCACACAGCAGCCGAAAGTGCTGCGCCTCCTCGACCGCCACACGCATCCAGTCCAGGTAGTACGCGCGCGGCATGAAGGCAAAACGCCAGACGGCGTCCAGCGCAAGATTGACCGCGTTGAATTCGATGTGCGCCAGCGCGTGCAGCAGGGCCGCGCGCCCTTCGCCGGTTGCCACGTCGCGCGGCGCGACCGCGCCCGGCGCAACCAGCAGCGGCCGATCTGGTCTGCCGGGAACGCCCGCAGGCTCCGGCAGTTCGAGCGACGGGTCAGGCTCGGGTGCCATGCGCGCGAGCGACTCGACGGCCGCGAGCTTGCGGGCTGGGTCGTCGATGCGCAGCGCTTCGAGCGCGGCACGGCGCAGTTCGGGGTTCAAGCTCGGGACGATCGCAGCAGCATCGCGCGGGATTATGGATCGAGCGCCGGGCCGACACGCAACGCAGCGCGCGACTGCGACTCGCTCGCCGCCGCGTCGCGCGCGACCGTGAGCTCGCCGGCCATATCGATCAAGTCGCCCGCCCAGAGGCCCGAGTCTTCTTACCGCGGCCCGCTGGCGTCGCCGCGCAGTGCTGACTTCGGCTGCCCGCCGCAAGGCGAGTGCCCTTTCGCGTTTCGCCTACCTACCAGATACGCCTCGGCCCTAAGGCAGCGTGCGACCAGCCCGCGCGCGACGAGATCGTCACGCCTTCGAACCCCGGTCTTGAAAGGACTTAGGCGGCGGCCCGCACAGTGGGGCGACCCGTTTCGAGCTGCGTGCGAACGCGCTGATAGGCGACGACGATGTGGTCGTACATCAGTTGCGCCGCGCGCTCGCCATCGCCCGTCACCATTGCCGCGACGATGCGTTCGTGTTCGTCCCAGACCGGCTTGGACATGGCCGGCTGTCGCAACACCTCGCCCATTGCGCGGCGCAGGTGATGCCAGTGCAGTTGCATGGTTTCGGCGATCAGCGGATTGCCCGACAGCGCGTAGATCCACGCGTGAAAGTCGACGTCGGCCTGCAGGATCGCCTTGGCGTCGCCCGCCTCCGCCAGCCGCTTTCCTTGCGCGACCAGCTCGCGGCCGCGCGCGGCATCGGCCGCCGTCATGCGCGTCGTGGCCAGTCGCACGGCCAGCGGCTCGATGGCCGATCGAAGTTGATAGATCGCCTCGAATCGCGCCGGGTCGATCGGCGCTACCAGCAGGCCGCGCCGCCCCGCTTCGGCGAGAAAACCCTGCGCCTTGAGCGCTGCCAGCGCATGCATGACCGGCTGGCGTGAGACGTTCAGCCGCGCGGCGAGCTCGTCTTGCGTCAGCCGCTCGTTGGGCGCCAGCGTGCCGCTGCAAATGGCGTCGAGGATCGTCTCGTAGGCCTGTTCGACCAGGGTTTTCGGCGGGCGCAGGGTTTGCATCGGGTCGCGGTTGACAGGTCGGCGCAAAGCGGATCAAACTGCGCGCTATCGTATACCGTATACGGAATTCATACAAGCCGATGAACCCTCCGATCCGCGTGCTGCTCGCCAAGGTCGGCCTCGACGGTCACGACCGCGGCGTGAAGGTCGTCGCCCGCGCGCTGCGCGACGCCGGCATGGACGTCATCTACTCAGGCCTGCACCGCACTGCGGAGGAAGTGGTCAACACCGCCGTGCAGGAAGACGTCGACATCCTCGGCGTCAGCCTGCTGTCCGGCGTGCAACTGACGGTGTTCCCCAAACTCTTCAAGCTGCTGCACGAAAAGGGCGCGCACGACATCATCGTCGTCGCCGGCGGCGTGATGCCCGACGAAGACGCCGCCGCGATCAAGCGCATGGGCGTGCGCGAAGTGCTGCTGCAGGACACGCCGCCGCAGGCGATCGTCGACACCCTGACGCGCCTGGTGCAGGAACGCGGCCCGCGCTGAGGAGGCTTTATGTCGATGGAGCAGTGGTCGTTTCCGCCGCGCTACGACGAAGGCTACTTTCCGCCGCGCGACAGCCGCTACTGGTTTGCCGTGCGCGAAACGATGCCCGCCGGCGAGCGCGAACGCGCGATCTTGCAGCGCCTGCGCGAGGTGTGCGCGTACGCGTACGAGCACGCGCCGTTTTATCGCCGCAAGTGGGACGACGCGGGTTTTCATCCAAGTCAGTTGAAGTCGCTCGAGGATTTCGAGCAGAAGGTCCCGGTCGTCACGAAGAAGGACCTGCGCGCGGCGCAGGCCGCGCATCCGCCCTTCGGTGACTATGTGTGCGTGCCCGAGACCGAGATCTTTCACATCCACGGCACCAGCGGCACGACCGGGCGGCCGACCGCGTTCGCGATCGGCCGCGCCGACTGGCGCGCGATCGCCAACGCGCACGCCCGCATCCTGTGGGGCATGGGGCTGCGCCCCGGCGACATGATCTGCATCGCCGCCATCTTCAGTCTGTACCTGGGCAGCTGGGGCGCGCTGGCCGGCGCGGAGCGGCTCGGCGCCAAGGCGTTTCCGTTCGGCGCCGGCGCCCCCGGCATGAGCGCCCGGCTGGCGCACTGGCTCGCGCTGATGAAGCCGCAGGCGTTCTACGGTACCCCCAGTTACGCGATCCATCTGGCCGAGGTGGCGCGGGAAGAAAAGCTCGATCCGCGCGAGTTCGGGCTCAAGTGTCTTTTTTTCTCCGGCGAGCCCGGCGCCTCGGTGCCCGGGGTCAAGGACCGCATCGAAGAGGCGTACGGTGCCCGTGTCTACGACTGCGGCTCGATGGCCGAGATGACGCCGTTCATGCACGTGGCCGGCACCGAGCAGAGCAACCAGGGCATGCTGTGCTGGCAGGACATCGTCTACACCGAAGTGTGCGATCCGCACACGATGCGGCGCGTGCCGTACGGCAGCCGCGGCACGCCCGTTTACACGCATCTGGAGCGCACCAGCCAGCCGATGATCCGGCTCGTCTCCGGCGACCTCACGCTGTGGGTGAACGAACCGAACCCGTGCGGCCGCACCTACCCGCGCCTGCCGCAAGGCATCTTCGGCCGCATCGACGACATGTTCACGATCCGCGGCGAAAACATCTATCCGAGCGAGATCGACGCCGCGCTCAATCAGCTCCCGCACTACGGCGGCGAACACCGCATCGTCATCACGCGCGAGGCGGCGATGGACGAGCTGCTGCTGCGGGTTGAAGCCGACGCAGCGACGCACCAGGCCGGCGCGGCGGCGATCGCCGCGTTTCGCGACGAGGTGGCCAGGCGCCTGCAGCAGATGCTCGGCATTCGCACCCAGGTCGAGATCGTGGCGCCCAATTCGCTGCCGCGCACCGACTTCAAGGCGCGGCGCGTGATCGACGACCGCGAGGTGTTCCGGCAACTGAACGCCGAGCTGGCGCGCACGCGCCCATGAGCTACGCGCCGTCGCTCGAGCTGCTCGCGCACGTCGCCGCCGGCGACGTGCGCGCGATCGGCCGCCTGATCACGCGTGCCGAGACCGGCGTGGCCGAAGCGCGACCGGCGCTGGCAGAGATCTATCGGCGCGCCGGGCGCGCACACGTGGTCGGGCTGACCGGCGTGCCCGGCAGCGGGAAGTCCACCCTGGTGGCCAAGCTCACAGCGGCGCTGCGCGCGCGCGGCGAAAGGGTCGGCATCGTCGCCATCGATCCGTCCAGCCCCTACTCCGGCGGCGCAATCCTCGGCGATCGCATCCGCATGACGGAGCTGGCCAACGACCCGCACGTGTTCATCCGCAGCATGGCCACGCGCGGCGCCACCGGCGGCATGGCGCGGGCGGCGCTCGACGCGGTCGACATCCTGGATGTCGCCGGCTTTACCACCGTGATCGTCGAAACAGTCGGCGTCGGTCAGGACGAAGTGGAGATCGCGCAGGCGGCACACACCACGATCGTCGTCTCCGCGCCCGGGCTGGGCGACGAGATCCAGGCCATCAAAGCCGGGATCCTGGAGATCGCCGACATCCACGTCGTCTCCAAGTGCGATCGCGACGACGCCAGCCGCACGCTGGCGGATCTGAAGCAGATGCTGGCGTTGGGCGTGCAACTGCGCGCGCGGGAGGCGTGGTCGATTCCGGTGCTTGCCACGAGTTCGGTCACCGGCGAAGGCATCGCGCAGTTGATCGACGCGATTCACCGCCATCGCCAGGTGCTGGTCGCGAGCGCGCTGGGCGCGCAGCGACGCGAGCGCATCGCCGCCTTCCGCCTGGAAAAAACCGCCGAGACGGTGTTGCTGGAGCGTTTCCGCGCCGCCGCCGCCACCACGGCGGCGCCGCTCGCCGCGCGACTGGCGGCGCGCGCTTCCGATCCCTACGCGGCCGCGCGCGAGCTCGTCGCCGCCGCGTTTCGCAAGGAGTATCAAGATGACCTGGCTTGACCCCGCTGCCGCCGCGCGCCTCGAGGCCGAGCGCAAGGACTGGGAGGCCAACGAACTCGCCGCCTTCCTCGCCAGGCAGCCCGAGCGCAAGGAGCAGTTCTTCACCACCGGCGACATCCCCGTCAAGCGCGTGTACACGGCGGCCGACATCGCCGACACACCGCTCGAAGACATCGGTCTGCCGGGCCGCTATCCGTTCACGCGGGGACCTTACCCGACGATGTACCGCAGCCGCTTCTGGACGATGCGCCAGATCGCCGGCTTCGGCACCGGCGAGGACACCAACAAGCGCTTCAAGTACCTGATCGCGCAGGGCCAGACCGGCATTTCGACCGACTTCGACATGCCGACGCTGATGGGTTACGACTCCGATCACCCGATGAGCGACGGCGAAGTCGGACGCGAAGGCGTGGCGATCGACACGCTGGCCGACATGGAGGCGCTGTTCGACGGCATCGACCTGGAGAGAATCTCGGTGTCGATGACGATCAACCCGACCGCCTGGATCCTGCTGGCGATGTACGTCGCGCTGGCCGAAAAGCGCGGCTACGACCTGAACAAGCTGTCGGGCACCGTGCAGGCCGACATCCTGAAGGAATACATGGCGCAGAAGGAATACATCTATCCGATCGCGCCGTCGGTGCGCATCGTGCGCGACATCATCACCTTCAGCGCCAGGAATCTGAAGCGTTACAACCCGATCAACATCTCCGGCTATCACATCTCGGAGGCGGGCGCGTCGCCGCTGCAGGAGGCCGCGTTCACGCTCGCCAATCTGATCGTGTACGTCGAGGAGGTGCTGAAGACCGGAATGAAGGTCGACGACTTCGCGCCGCGGCTGGCGTTCTTCTTCGTCTCGCAGGGCGACTTTTTCGAGGAGATCGCCAAGTTCCGCGCCCTGCGCCGCTGCTACGCGAAGATCATGAAGGAGCGCTTCGGCGCCCGCAATCCGGAGTCGATGCGGCTGCGCTTCCACTGTCAGACGGCGGCGGCTACGCTGACCAAGCCGCAGTACCAGATCAACATCGTGCGCACCGCGCTACAGGCGCTGTCGGCCGTGCTCGGCGGCGCGCAGTCGCTGCACACCAACGGCTACGACGAGGCGTTCGCGATTCCGACCGAAGCGGCGATGAAAATGGCCTTGCGCACGCAGCAGATCATCGCCGAGGAGTCGAACGTCGCCAACGTGATCGATCCGCTCGGCGGCAGTTACTACGTGGAAGCGCTGACCACCGAATACGAGCGCCGCATCTTCGCCGTCCTGAAAGAAGTCGACGAGCGCGGCGGCACGATCAAGCTGATCGAACAGGGCTGGTTCCAGAAGCAGATCGCGGACTTTGCCTACGAAACCGCGCTGCGCAAGCAATCGGGCGAGAAGCCGGTGATCGGCGTGAACCGCTTCGTCGAACCCGAAGAGCGGCACGACATCGAGATCCATCCGTACGACCCGACCACCGCCGAGCGCCAGATCGCTCGCACCCAGCGCGTGCGCCACGAACGCGACAACGCGCGCGTGGCGCGCTTGCTCGAACGACTGGTCGAAGTCGCGAAGGACGAAAAGGAAAACATCATGCCGGTCACGATCGAGCTGGTGAAAGCCGGCGCCACGATGGGCGACATCGTCGAGAAACTGAAAGCGCTGTGGGGCACGTATCGCGAAACACCGGTGTACTGAATCGGAGGTTGCCGCCCGCAGGCGCCGCGCCCGGCGTACGAGCCCCTACGGTGCCGCGTTTGCGAGCCCCGCCTGCCGCGATTTTCGGACTCGATTCGTCTCCGTCAGTTCCGCGCTGCCCTTGCCTCGTGATACGTAGGCCAAAGTACTCGTCATTCCGAGCCGCAGGCGAGGAATCTCACCGGCTGGCGGCGCCGAGATCCCTCGTCGCGTCGCTCCTCGGGATGACAAGCGCATCGCATTGCCGGATACGTCGTTTCGACCAATCACCGCGATGAGACCGCCCACGCTGACTGCCGACTGCAGCGCCGCCGTAATCGCGCGTTTTTTGAAGGCGCGCGGGGTGACGCGCGTTTTCGGGCTGTGCGGCGGGCACATCATGCCGATCTGGATGCGGCTGCACGCCGAAGGTATCGCCATCGTCGACGTGCGCGACGAGCGCGCCGCCGTGTATATGGCGCACGCTTACGGCGAGTTGACCGGCACGCTGGGCGTGGCGCTGGTCACCGCGGGGCCGGGCGTGACCAATGCGATGACCGGGATCGCCAACGCGCACGTCGCGCGTGCGCCGCTGCTGGTGCTTTCCGGCACGCCGCCGCGCCCGCAGGACAACCGCGGCGCGCTGCAGGATCTGCCGCACACGCAACTGGTGGCTCCGATCACGCGCTACGCGCGCACCGTGCGCGAACCGGCACTCGTACCGCAGGAGTTGTCCGAGGCCGTTGCGCGCGCCTGCGGCGAAGGCGGTGACCCAGGGCCCGCGTATCTGGACTTTCCGACCGATACGCTGCGGGCTCGCGTGCCGCGCGCGGCACAGTTGCCGGAGTTCTTCGCCGCCCGACCGCGCGCCGCGCTGGCGCCGGATCCGGCGGCGGTCGAGGCGGCGGTCGAGCTGCTGTGGTCCGCCAAACGCCCGCTCGTGATCAGCGGGCGCGGAGCGCGCGGCGCGGGTGCGGAGCTGGTCGCGCTGCTGGACGCGCTCGGCGCGGCGTATCTGGATACCGGCGAGAGCCGCGGTCTGGTGGCGGACGATCATCCGTCGGTGGTCGCCGCGATGCGCGGCACCGTGCTCGGCGAAGCCGACGTCGTCGTCACCGTCGGCCGCAAGCTCGACTTTCAGCTCGCGTACGGCTCGCCGGCGATCTTCGGCAACGCGTCTTTCGTTCGCATCGCCGATGCGCCGGGCGAGTTGCGCGACAACCGGCGCGG
>JBBIQI010000089.1:1688-13917 GCA_037442465.1 Burkholderiales bacterium | reverse complement strand
CCGCCGCGACAGCCGACGGCCGATCCGCGCGCCGCGTCTCACGCGTACTGGATCGAACGCGTACGCGCGCTGTACGCGCCGCCCGCGCCGCCGGCGGCGCGCAAGCAGCGGCTGGCGTACGCGATCGAGCGCGAGCCGTACGGCGGCCGGCCCGTGGTCCGACCGCTCATCGGCAACGTGCGCAAGGACGGCACGCTCGGATCGCTGCGCCGTGCGCCCGACGACGCGGCGACGATCCTGCGCAATCGGCCGCAGTACGTGGGCGACGAGGACGAGCCGCTGTTGCGAGCGCTCGCATTGGCGAGCGATTCCGGCATGCACGGAAAGGTTCTGACGCGTGACGCCGCACTGCTGCGCAGGATCGTCACGCTGGGTCTGGCGGTGGCGAAGCGCTCGGAAAACTGGAACGACTATGTGCCGTTGCGCATCGGCGAGCCGCGCGCGGCGACCGCGCGCTGGGTCGCCGACGCACAGGGCCGCCAGCGCTTCGAGCTTCACGTCGAACCGAGGGCCGAGGCGCTCGCGCTCGAAGGGCTGTGGTATCTCGATGCCGAGCGCGGCGAATTCGGCGAACTGAAGCCGGACGTCGACGCCGCGCTGGCCGCGGAGCTGCTGGCGGCGCCGCCGATCGCACCCGCGGAGGTCGCTGCGGTGAGCAGCGCGCTCGCCGCGGCATTGGCCACCGCGCCGCCAACGGTCGCGCGCCCGCCATTGCCCGCGCCGATCGAGACGCGCACGGTCCGCGGCCGTGGCGTCGTGCATCTGCGGCTCGCCAACGCTGCAGCCGTATCGCCGTCGGGTTACTCGCCGCATCCGCTCGAGGGCGCGGCGCTGTTCGTGCACGTCCGCTACGACGGCGTACCGGTGGCGCTGGACGACACCGGCGGTGCGCGCATGCACGAAGGCATGCTGGTCGCACCGACCCTCGACCCCGCGCTGCACGCGAAGACGCTGAACCGGCTGCGATCGGCCGGCTGCCACGAGATGCCCGATACGCGTGCGCAGGCGCCGTACGAAAGCGCGTTCTTTTTGCACGAATCGCTGGTGCTGCGGTTGATGCACGAGTCGATTCCTCACTGGCGCAAGGTGGGTTGGGTGATCGATGTCGATCCCGACTTCGCCTGGCAGCCGGTGGCCGCCGGCACGTTCTTCGTCGACACCGAGCCCGAGTCCGACGATCGCTGGTTCGGGCTGGAGCTCGGCGTCGAGGTCGACGGCCAGCGCGTCTCGCTGCAACCTCTGCTGGCGCACCTGCTGGCGGATCGCCACCTGCGCGACTGGCTGCTCGCCGAAGGCGGGCGCGAGACCGACACGGTCAACGTCCGCATCGACGCGCGCCGCATCGTCACGCTGCCGGCGGCGCGGCTGCGTACGATTCTGCGGGCGCTGATCGAGCTGCACGATCCCGCCGTCGCCGGCGCAAAGCTGCGGTTGGCGCGCACCGACAGCGCGCGGCTGCTGGAGCTCGTCGACGCCGGCTTCGAGTGGCGCGGCGGCGAGCGGCTGCGCGCGCTGGCGCAGCGGCTGGCGCGCTTCACCGCGATCGAGGACGTGGCGCCGCCGAGCGCGTTGCGCGCCGAACTGCGCCCGTACCAGCGCGCGGGGCTGGCGTGGCTGCAGTTTCTGCGCGCGCACGAGCTGGCCGGGATCCTCGCCGACGACATGGGGCTCGGCAAGACGGTGCAGGCGATCGCGCACGTGCTGCTGGAAAAGGAGGCCGGGCGGCTGGCGCGACCGGCGCTGGTGGTTGCGCCGACCTCGGTCGTGCACAACTGGCAGGCCGAATGCGCGCGCTTCGCGCCGCCGCTGAAGGTGCTGGTGCTGCATGGGCTGGCGCGGCGCGAATCGTTTGGCGACATCGACGCCCAGGATGTGGTGCTCACCAGCTATGCGCTGCTGCCGCGGGACATCGAAACGCTGGCGCAGCACGAGTTTCACCTGGTCGTCTTCGACGAAGCGCAGAACCTGAAAAACGCGCGCACGCAGACCGCGCAGGCTGCCGCGCGGCTGCGCGCGGGGCACCGGCTGGCGCTGACCGGCACGCCGTTGGAGAACAACCTCGGCGAGCTGTGGTCGCAGTTCAACCTGCTGCTGCCCGGTTTTCTCGGCGACAGCCGGCGCTTTGCGCAGCTTTATCGCACGCCGATCGAAAAGCGCGGCGACGACGCGCGGCGCGCGCATCTGGCGCGGCGCATCCGGCCGTTCATCCTGCGCCGAACCAAGGACATGGTCGCGCGCGAGCTGCCGCCGAAGACCGAGATCGTGCACACGGTCGAGCTGGGCGGCACACAGCGCGACCTGTACGAAACGGTGCGCGCGGCGATGCACGCGCGCGTGCGCGAGGTGCTCGCCAAGCAAGGGCTGGCCCGCAGCCATATCGTCGTGCTCGATGCGCTGCTGAAGCTGCGCCAGGTCTGCTGCGATCCGCGCCTGGTGCGCAGCGACGCCGCGAAGAAGGTGCGCGAATCGGCCAAGCTCGAGCGGCTGCGCGAGCTGCTGCCCGAGCTGGCGGCCGAGGGCCGGCGCGTGCTGCTGTTTTCCCAGTTCACGTCGATGCTGGCGCTGATCGAGGAGGCAGTGACCGCGCTGGGCATCGGCTTCGTCAAACTCACCGGCGACACCCGCGACCGCGCCACGCCGGTGGCTCGCTTTCAGCGCGGCGAGGTGCCGCTGTTCCTGATCAGCCTGAAGGCCGGCGGCACGGGATTGAACCTGACCGCCGCCGATACCGTGATCCACTATGACCCCTGGTGGAACCCGGCGGTCGAGGATCAGGCCACCGACCGTGCGCATCGAATCGGCCAGGACAAACCGGTGTTCGTGCACAAGCTGATTGCCGCCGGTACCGTCGAGGAGCGCATCCGCGAACTGCAGGCGCGCAAGGCCGCGTTGGCGCGCGGCATCCTCGACGAGGATGCCGCGCTCGCCAAGGTGCTGACCGCGGAGGATCTGCAGGCGCTGTTCGAGCCGCTACCGGGGTGAGGTGCCGCGCGTGAAGGACCAGCTGCTCGTCATCGGCGACGTCCAAGGCTGTCTCGACAGCCTGCAGGCGCTGCTGGCGCGGGTACCGGACGCCGAGCGGCTGCTGTTCGTCGGCGACATCGTCAACCGCGGGCCGCAGTCGCTCGAAACGCTGCGCTTCGTGCGTGCGCTCGGCGACCGCGCCATCGTGCTGCTGGGCAATCACGATCTGCATCTGCTCGCGGTGGCCGCAGGCATCCGCCCGCTGCATGCCGACGACACGCTGCAGGAGATCCTGGACGCACCCGACCGCGACGAGCTGATCGACTGGCTGCGGCGTCGGCCGCTTGCGCATTTCGAGGCCGGCGCGCTGTTCGTGCATGCGGGCGTGCTGCCGCAGTGGACGGTCGAGAAGACGCTTTCGCTGGCGCGCGAGGTGGAGGCACGGCTGCGCGCGGACGACTGCCGTGCGTTCCTGGCCACGATGTACGGCAATGCGCCGGCACGCTGGGACGACGAACTCGTAGGCGCGGACCGGCTGCGTTGCGTGATCAACGCGCTGACGCGGCTGCGCTTCGTCGCCGCGGATGGAACGATGGACTTCAAGGTGAAGGAAGGCGCGGCCGCGGCGCCGCCGGGCTTCGTGCCCTGGTTCGAGCATCCGCAGCGCGGCACGCGCGGCACGCCGGTCGTGTTCGGCCATTGGTCGACGCTCGGCCTGCTGCCGCGCGACGATGCGATCTGCCTCGATACCGGCTGCGTCTGGGGCGGCCGGCTCACCGCGATGAGCTGGCCTGCGCGCCGGATCGTTCAGGTCGACTGTCCGCAAGCGAGGGATCCACGGGCGGTGCCGCCGGGGAAAGCGCGCTGAACGCCGCGCGCGCATCGTCGAGCGGCACGCGCAGATGCTGCGCGATCGCCGCGCGCGCAGCGGCCGCGATGCGGTGGCGGTTGCCGAGTTCGCGCGCGGACACCGGCGGCAGAAACGCGACCTCGACTTCGAGCGCGCGCGCGGCCAGCGTGTTCCACAGCGAGTTCAGAAGCGCCATGTCGCCGACGAAGGCGGTCGCGGTCGAGGGTTGGCCGCGCTCCGTGTAGCGCAACGCGACGGGCCAGACCTCGCTGCCGGCTTCGATCGCCGGCGCGATCAGGTTGGAGTGGAAGGTCAACAGCTTGTCGCCGTCGGTCGTCGTGCCTTCGGGAAACACGGCCACCGTTTCGCCCGCGGCCAGCTTGTCGCGCACGCGGTGGTTGATCGCCGCGACCGCGTGCCGCCGGCCGCGCTCGATGTACAGCGTCCCCACCAGCGTGACCAGCCAGCCCACGAGCGGCCAGCGCCCGATCTCGGCCTTGGCGACGAAACGGCCGGGCACGCACGCGAGGATCGCGAAGACGTCGATCCACGAGATGTGATTCGCAAGGATCAGGCGCCCGGCGCCGACGCGTTCGATACCCGTGCGAGCAAGCGCCTCGCCGAGCGCGCGCCCGCTCGCGCGCAGCTTCACCCCGCAGATCGCCAGCAACACGCGCGACCAGCCGCGCACGATGCGGTTGCGCGCGGGCAGCGCGAGCCACGGAAAGGCAAGCGTGGTGATCGCCAGTCCGGCGACGATGTGCGCGAGCAGCGCCAACATGCGCAGCGGCGCGATCAAACGACGCATCGGGATTCGAAATTGGTGTCTGACCCCATTTTTTTGGGTCAGCGTTGGAAGCGGAGTTCGCCGCCGACGATGGTGGCGCGGGCGCGGCCCTGGAGTTCGTAGCCGGCGAACGGCGTACTCTTGCCGTGGCTGGCGAGCGCGTCGGGTGTGACGCGCCAGGGCTCGTCCGGGTCGATCAGCACGAGATCGGCCTTGGCGCCGACGGCCAGCCGCCCGGTGTCTTCGCCAAGCACGCGCGCGGGTTCGCTGGTCACCTTGGCGAGCGCCTTCGCCAGCGGCACGTCGCGCTCGCGCGCCCACTTGAGCACCAGCGGCAGCAACGTCTCGAGCGCGGTCGCGCCCGGCACGGCTTCGCCGAAGGGCAGTTGCTTGTCGTCGGCATCGATCGGCGCATGGTCGGAGCAGATCGCGTCGATCGTGCCGTCGGCGAGCGCGCGCACGATGGCGTCGCGATCGCGATCGCCGCGCAGCGGCGGATCGAGACGGAACGCGGGATCGAAGTAGCCGATGTCGACGTCGACCAGGTGCACGTGATGCACGCCGACATCGCAGGTCACCGGCAGCCCTTCGCGCCTGGCGGCGCGCACCAGTTCGATGCCCGGTGCCGACGACAGCCGGCACACGTGCACGCGGGCGCCGGTGGCGCGCTGCAGTTCGAAGATCGTGGCCAGCGCGACGGTCTCGGCCACCACGGGGATCGACGGCAGGCCAAGCCGGCCCGCCACGGCGCCGGCAGCGGCCACGCCGTTGCCGGCCAACGTGTCCTCGACCGGCCGCAGCCAGATCGGCAGATCGAAGGTCTTTGCGTAGCGCATCGCCTGCAACAGCACGCCGTTGTCGTGCGGCAGGCTGCCCGTCTGCGCAAAGGCCACGCAACCGACTTCGGCGAGCGTTTCGATCGCCGCCAGCGCTTCGCCCTTCAGCCCCGCAGTGAGCGCGCCCAGCGGATACAGGCGGGCGCCCGCCGCCTCGCGCGAGCGCTGGCGCAGCATGCGCACGAGCCCCGGCTCGTCGAGCGGCGGATCGGTGTCGGGTGGGCAGACGACCCCCGTGACGCCGCCGGCGAGCGCGGCGCGCATCTCGCGCTTGAGCGCCCCCTCGGCACCGGGCTCGCGCATGCGCGCGCACAGGTCCACGAGTCCCGGCGCGACGATCAATCCGCGCGCGTCGATCGTGCGGTCGGCGGCGAAGCCGGCCGGCGCGGTGCCGACCGCCGCGATGCGCCCGTCGGCGATGAAGACGTCGGCCGTGCCGTTGTACCCTGAAGCGGGGTCGATCACGCGGCCGTTGCGGATCGCGACCTTCATTGCATCACCTTCGAAGAGGCGACGATCGACAGCACGGCCATGCGCACCGCGATGCCGAAGGTCACCTGCGGCAGGATCACGCTCTGGCCGCCGTCGGCCACGCGCGAATCGATCTCCACACCGCGGTTCATCGGACCGGGATGCATCACGATCGCATCGGGCTTGGCGAGCGCGAGCTTCTCCGGCGTGAGCCCGTAGTTGCGGAAGTATTCCTGCGCGCTCGGCAGCAGCGCCCCGCGCATGCGCTCGTTCTGCAGCCGCAGCATGATGATGACGTCGGCGCCGCGAATGCCGTCTTCGAGTTTGGTGAAGACGCGGCAGCCGAGCTGCTCCAGCCCTGCGGGCAGTAGCGTCAAGGGCCCCACCGCGCGCACCTCGGGCACGCCGAGCGTGGTCAGCGCGTGGATGTCCGAGCGCGCCACGCGCGAGTGCAGGATGTCGCCGACGATCGCGACCGTGAGATTCGTAAAGTCGCGCTTATAGTGGCGGATCGTGTAGACGTCGAGCAGGCCCTGCGTCGGATGCGCGTGGCGCCCGTCGCCGGCGTTGATCACATGCACGTGCGGCGCGACGTGGCGCGCGATCAGGTACGGTGCGCCGCTGGCGGCGTGCCGCACGACGAACATGTCGGCCTGCATCGCGGTCAGGTTGTCGATCGTGTCGAGCAGCGATTCGCCCTTGCTCGTGCTCGAGCGCGCGATGTCGAGGTTGAACACGTCGGCCGACAGCCTGCGCGCGGCAATCTCGAAGGTCGTGCGCGTTCGGGTGCTCGTTTCGAAGAACAGGTTGAAGACGCTGCGCCCGCGCAGCAGCGGCACGTTCTTCACTTCGCGCTCGGCGACGTTGATGAAGCTGTCGGCCGTCGCCAGGATGCGCTCGATGATCTCGCGCGGCAGCCCTTCGATCGAAAGCAGATGGTGCAGCTCGCCGTGGGCGTTCAGTTGCGGGTTGCGGCTCATGCCTGCCGTCATCGCCCAATCCCCTGCGCGCCGCGCGCGCCGCCTTGTCGAAAGCGGGCGGCCGGCCCCCTTCGCGAAACGGGGTCGGCCGTAGGCCGGGGAGATGTCTCGCACCGATCGACCATTACTCGTCCTCGTGACATGTGCCAGCCACTTGACGTGCGCATCCCTCGGCCGTGGTCACTCCAGGCCAATCACCCGTTGCCACTTCGAGCCGACCGCGCCTTGTCATTCCGAAACAACCAACCCTCGTCACTCCGAGCCAACACCCTCATCACTCCGAGTCGACCACCGCTGGTCACTCGGAGTCGACCACCGCTTGTCATTCCGAGCCGACCACGGCTGGTCATTCCGAGCCGAAGGCGAGGAATCTCACCCGCTCGCAACGCCGAGATCCCTCGCGTTGCTCGGGATGACAGAACGCGCTTCGGAGCCAAGCACGCGTCGTCATCTCGAGCGAACCACCCGTCGTCACTCCGGCCGCCCCTTCGTCACTCCGAACCAACCCTCGTCACTCCACGCCGACTAACCCCCGTCACTCCGAGCCAACCCCCTCGTCACTCCGAGCCAACCCCCTCGTCATTCCGAGCCGAAGGCGAGGAATCTCAGCGGATCGCAACACCGAGATTCCTCGCGCTGCTCGGGATGACGGCAGCAGCGCCCCCGCGATGGCGAAGCCCACTCGCAACGTGGCGGTGTCACGAGATTGGGTCATCCTCATGAGTCGCGCGGCTTCTGCTCCAGCGTCAGATGCAGCTTGTTGGCCTCGTCGCGCGACAGCACGATGCTCACGTCCGCGGGCACCTGCACCGTCGCGCCGACCATCTGCGCGGCGATCGGCAGTTCGCGGCCGCCACGGTCGATCAGCACCGCCAGCTCGATGCGCGCCGGCCGGCCGTAGTCGAACAGCTCGTTCAACGCCGCGCGCACCGTGCGCCCGGTGTACAGCACGTCGTCGACCAGCAGTATGTCGGCGCCGGCGACGTCGAACGGAATGCGCGATGGCTTCACGCTCGGGTTCAGTCCGCCGCGCGCAAAGTCGTCGCGGTAGAAGGAGATGTCGAGCACGCCGACCGGGTGCGCGATCTTCAGTTCGTCCTTCAGCCGCTCGGCGATCCACACGCCGCCGGTGTGGATGCCTACGAGCTTCACGTGCCGGCCGGCGACTTCCTCGCGCACGTGCTGCGCCAGCGTCCGATAGATGGCCTCGGCGTCGAGCGTGATGGTCATCGGATCCCCGCACTGGCACTCCGCGCCCGGCCACGCGCTGCGCGAGGCGTTCCGTCTGCGCTGACGAAACGGGCGTCGCGGACGGCGAGTTGAGGCTTCGAACGCGCGGTCATTTACTCGGCACTCAGCAGGTACTGCTGCAGGATCACCGCCGCAGCCTGGTCGTCGCGCCCGTCTTCGACGACGGCCGACGAGTACCGCTCGTCCACGCGCGCCACCGGCAGCCGGAAGCGGCCTTCGAGCTGGCGCGCGAAGCGCTCGCAGCGCTGCGTCATCTCGTGCGAGGCGCCATCGGGGTGTCGGGCGATGCCGACCGCCAGCCGCGCCGGCTGCCACTCGGCGATCAGTGCGGCGATGCGCGTCCAGCGAGTTTCGCTGCGGGCGTCGATGACCGCCAGCGGGCGGGCCCGGCGCGTCAGCGTGTTGCCGATCGCCACGCCGATGCGACGCGCGCCGAAATCGAAGCCGAGCACGACTTCGTCGCTCATCGGAACAGGGACGGAAACGGCGGTACGGCGGGCGGCAAGCGAAGGCAACGCCGCGGCCCGCATCGGCTCAGGCGTGCCCCGCCAGCATCGACAGCTGGGTGCTGTCGATACCGAGCAGCGCCAGCGCGGCGGCAAAACGCTCTTCGACGGGCGTTTCGAAGATCACGCTCGTCTTCGCACCCACTGTCAGCCAGGCGTTCTGCGAGATTTCGTTCTCGAGCTGTCCCGCCCCCCAGCCGGAGTAGCCGAGCGTGACCAGCAGCTTCTGCGGGCCGTTGCCTTCGGCCACCGCTTCGAGCACGTCCTTGGAGGTGGTCAGCCCGATCTCCTCGCCGACGGCGAGCGTGGAGCCGTATTCGCCGCGCGGCACGTGCAGCACGAAACCGCGCTCGGTCTGCACCGGTCCGCCGAAGTAGACCGGTTCGTCCTTCCAGGGCGCGATCTCCAGCTTCAGATCGATCTTGTCGAACAGGTGGGCGAGCGTCAGCTCGGTCGGCCGGTTGATGACCAGTCCGAGCGCGCCGCGTTCGTTGTGTTCGCAGATGTACACGACCGAGCCCGCAAAGTTCGGATCCGCCATCGTCGGCATCGCGATCAGGAACTGGTGCGTCAGATTCAACTGCGGACGGTCGGTCATGAGGGCATTGTAGTCGCGTGGCGCGCATCGTTCGATCCGTTCGGCGGCCCGGAATTCGGGACGCGCGGCTTTCGATGGCGGGAGCCCGGATCGGGGCGACGCCGCGGCGCCACCGCCCCGTTGTCCGTGAGGGCGCAGACGGCTGCGCGCGAACGGGCCGGCCGTCGGCGCCGACCTCGGTAGGATTCGGCCAGGTCGTCCACCATCGGCGCACCGGCCGCCGCCGCGGCGATCCGCTCCAAGCCGAACCCTGAATCCTGGATCCTGCCGTCATGGACTCGGCCCTCGTCTGGTTCCGGCGCGACTTGCGCTGGCGCGACCATGCGGCGCTGTACCACGCGCTGCAGCAGGCACGCCGGGTCTATTGCGCGTTCGTCTTCGACCGCGCGATCCTGGACGAACTGCTGGCCGAAGGCCAGACCGCGGACCGCCGAGTCGAGTTCATCCGCGCCGCGCTGGTCGAGCTCGACGCGACGCTGCGCGAACGCGGCAGTGCGCTCATCGTGCGGCACGGCTTCGCCGTCGAAGAGATCCCTCGGCTGGCGGCCGAGCTGCAGGTCGAGGCGGTGTTCGCCAATCACGACTATGAACCCGCGGCGATCGAACGCGACGCGCGCGTGGCGGCGGCGCTGGCGGCTGCCGGACGAGACTTGCGCACCTTCAAGGATCAGGTGATCTTCGACAAGGACGAGCTGCTGACCGCTGCGGGCAAACCCTATACCGTCTTCACGCCGTACAAGATCGCCTGGCTCAAGAAGCTCGCGCCGTTTTACGTGCGGCCATACCCGGTCGAGCGTTACGCGGGCGCGCTGGTGCCGCCACCGCAGGCGGCATCCGTGCCTACGGTCGAAGCGCTGGGATTTCGCACGACGGATCTCGCCGCGCTGGCGTTGCCGACTGGCGCCAGCGGCGCCGAACGGCTGTTCGAGGAGTTCAAGTCGCGTATCGACGCCTACGCGCAGGCACGCGACTTCCCGGCCGTGCGCGGTCCGTCGTACCTGTCGGTGCACCTGCGCTTCGGCACCGTCTCGATCCGCGCGCTGGCCGGCTGGGTATGGCGGCGCTGGCGCGAAACCGGGTCGCGCGGCGCCGAGGTGTGGTTGTCGGAGTTGATCTGGCGCGAGTTCTACCAACAGTTGCTGTTTCACCACCCGCATGTGGTCGAGCGCGCGTTCAAACCGGCGTACGACCGCATCGTCTGGGACGACGACCCTGCGCTTTTTGCCGCCTGGTGCGAAGGGCGCACCGGCTATCCGCTGGTCGACGCGGCGATGGCGCAGATCAACCGCACCGGCTACATGCACAACCGGCTGCGCATGGTGGTGGCCAGCTTCCTGACCAAGGATCTGGGCATCGACTGGCGGCGCGGCGAGCGCTACTTCGCGCGCCATCTGAACGACTACGACCTGGCATCGAACAACGGCGGCTGGCAGTGGGCCGCTTCGACCGGGTGCGACGCGCAACCGTGTTTCCGCGTCTTCAATCCGGTCGCGCAGTCGCAGAAGTTCGACCCCGAGGGCAAGTTCATCAGGCGCTATCTGCCGCAACTGGCCGGCTTCACGGCCGACGAAATCCATGCCCCGTGGCGCGTGCCGCCGGCGCGCCAGCGCGCCGCCGGCTGCGTGATCGGCGTGGACTATCCGGCGCCGATCGTCGACCACGCGCAGGCGCGCGAACGCACGCTCGCGCGCTATGCGGTGGTCAAGCCGTGAGCCGAGCCGCGCGCAGCGCGGCGTAAAACGCCGCCGCCGCGGCGGCGCCAAGCGCGACCAACGTCCACAACGCCGCCGTATAGCCACCGGGCAGTGCGGCGATCGCGGCGGCCATCAGCGGGCCGGCCGCGCGTGCCAGCAGTCCCGGCGTGGCGAGCGCGCCGGTGACCGCGCCGTAATGCTCGCGGCCGTACAGCTCCACGGGCACGGTGCCGCGCACGATGGTCAGCGCGCCGTTGCCGGCGCCGTACAGCAGCGCAAACAGCGCCAGCATCCACCCTGCTCCGTCGGCGAACAGCAACGCAAGCGGCGCGAGCGGCTGCAGCAGCACCGCGACGCGCCCGACCTGCGCTGCGCTGATGCGCCGGCTCGCCGCGAATTCGGTCAGCCGCCCCAGCACCTGCATCGGCCCGACCAGTGCGCCGACGCCGGCGGCCGCCAGCGGTGTCAGCCCCTTGGCGACGAGCATCGCGATCAGGTGCACGCCGAGCGCGGCCACCACCAGCGCGTGGGCGAGAAAGGCGAAGGCAAGCAGGTAAAACGAGCGTTCGGCGAGCACCTGGCCGAGCGTGCGCGAATCCGAACGGGAGGATCTCGATGACGAGCTGTCGCGCCGGCCGCCGCGCGGCAGCAGCCACGCATGCAACGGCGCACAGACGGCGAGGTTCAGCGCGGCGAGCACGAGCAGCGCATCGCGCCAGCCGTAGCGCTCGATCAACGCGGTCGAAAGCGGCCAGAACACGGTGCTGGCAAAGCCGCCGAACAGCGTCAGCAGCGTGATCGCGCGCCGGTAGCCGGCGGCAAACACCTGCGTCAGCACTGCGAAGGCCGGCTCGTAGAGCGTGGCGGCCATCGCCGCGCCGAGCCCGATCCACACCGCGTACAGCGCAGCGACCGATTCCACATGCGCGAGCAGCGCCAGCAGTACGCCGCCGGCGATCGATCCCGCCGTCATCACCGCGCGGCCGCCGACGCGGTCGATCGTGCGGCCGACGAAGGTCGCCAGCACGCCCGAGGCGAGCAATGCGGCGGAAAACGCGCCGACGACCGTCGTGCGCTCGGCGCCGAGCGCCTGCTGCAACGGTTCGAGCAGCAGCGCGAAGCCGTAGTAGATCGAGCCCCACGCGATGATCTGCGTGATTCCGAGCGCGACGATCAGCGGCCAGCGGGCCGCGGGATCGTTGCCTGCGGTCGGGGCGGCGCTTACCCGCAGCACGCAGTCGCGGCCTTGACCGAGACCCGCAGCGACCGCTTCGGCGCCGGCGCGCAACCCG
>JBBIQI010000089.1:0-1588 GCA_037442465.1 Burkholderiales bacterium | reverse complement strand
GTCGCGGCCTTGACCGAGACCCGCAGCGACCGCTTCGGCGCCGGCGCGCAACCCGGGCCGCAGGCCGCTCCTGCCGCGTCGGCCGCGAACGAAACGCCGCACACGCCCGTTTCCGGCAGCTCGAGCTCGACGCGGTCCGCAGCCGCGAGATCGCCCGCCAGCGCGGCGGCGACCGAGCGCGCCTGCTCATAGCCGGTGGCCATCAGGAAGGTCGGCGCGCGGCCGTAGCTCGTGACGCCGATCGTGTAGAAGCCCGGCTCGGGATGCGCCAGCTCGCGGTGGCCGTGCGGCTGCACGGTCCCGCAACTGTGCACGTTCGGATCGATCAGCGGGCCGAGCGCTGCGGTCGACTCCAGCCACGGATCGAGGCTCAGCCGCAGCTCCGCGGCGAGCGAAAGGTCGGGCCGTTGTCCGGTGGCCGCGACGATGCGATCCACCCCTTCGATGGCGATCGGTTCGCCGCGCGGACCGAGCCCGTGCACCGTGAGTCGATCGCCGTCGCGCGCGAGCGCCGTGGTGCAAAAGCCGCGCACGAGTTCGAGCGCGCCTCTGCCTCCTGCAGGCGCTTCAGTTGCAGGCCGAGCGCGGCGCGTGCCGGCAGCGCATCGGCCGCCCCGCCGCCGTAGATGCGGGCGAGGTTGTCGCCGCGGATCGCCCACACGATCGACGTGCCGGGTGCGGCGCGCGCCAACTGCGCGAGTGCGAGCAGCACGTTCGCCGCCGAGTGCCCGCTGCCGACCACCAGCACGCGGCGGCCCGCGTAGTGCGCGCGCTCGGCGCCGAGCACATCCGGGATGCCGTAGGCGATCCGATCGCGCGCCGCTTCCTCGCCGATCGCGGGCAGGCCGCTGGCGCCGAGCGGATTGGGCTGCGTCCAGGTGCCGGACGCATCGATCACGGCGCGCGCCCGCACCTCCTCGACGCCGCCCGCGTACGCGATGCGCAGAACGAACGGCGCGCGTTCGCGGCCTTCGGTCTTGACCTTGTCGAAGCCTTCGCGCGCAATCGCCACCACGCGCCGCGCAAGCAGCACGCGCGGCGCCACGTCCGGCAGTTGCGCGTACGGCTGCAGATAGCGCTCGACGATCGCGCGCGCCGTCGGCAGCTCGTCGTCTGGCGGCGCGACCCAGCCGGCCGCCCGCAGGCGGCGCGCGATCGCGGCATCGACGTTGTAGCGCCACGGCGAAAAGAGTTGCACGTGGCCGTAGTCGAGCAGGTTGGCGCCGACCGTCGAGCCCGCTTCGAGCACGATGGCGTCCAGGCCGCGCTCGCGCAGATGCGCGAGCGCCGCCAGCCCCACCGGGCCGGCGCCGATGACCGCAATCGGCAGCGCGTCGGCGGCGGCGCTTGGCTGGTCGGCCGCCGCGAGCGCGAAGTCCATCGCGGTCGCGCAGGACGGGCAGGCGCCGTTGAACTCGGCCGAGGCGCGCACCGTCGCCGGCACCGCGCCGGCGTCGACGGTGCGAAAACCGAGCCGCTCGAAGAACGGCGCCGCCGCCGTCGTCAGCAAATAGACGGAGCGCAGGCCGGCGGCTGCGGGCGAGCGCGAGCGCCTGCGCCACGAGCGCGCTGCCGACGCCGGCGCGCT
>JBBIQI010000088.1:0-13953 GCA_037442465.1 Burkholderiales bacterium | reverse complement strand
TCGAAACGCCACGAGGCAGCAGAGCGAACGGATGGCAAATCTCCAACTGCCGGATTCGGGCTAATTGATTCGGTCGTCGCGGCAGCCACCCGCCGTCCGTCAACGCCGGCGCGCGCCGGGCGTTGTTCGGCCACGCCGCTGCGGCGGAGCGCGTCAGCTAAGATGCGCGCTGGCGCGGCAGCGCTGTTTTCTGTCACGTCACTTCTCGAGAAGGAAAAGCATCATGACCAAGCTGTTCGCCGCGCTGCTCGCCAGCGCTTTCGTGCTGGTGCAGGCGCCGGCATTCGCGCAAGCCGCGAAGAAGGAAGAAAAGGCCGAAGCCCAGAAAGCCGAAAAGAAAGACACCAAGGCCCAGGCCAAGAAAGAAGAGAAAAAAGAAGAAGAGAAGAAAGCCAAGCCCAAAAAAGGCGGCTGCTGAGCGACGTCGCGCGTCGCATCGAATGAAGCCGGGCGGGGATCTCCCCGCCCGTTTTCTTTTGGACCCCCGGCGCGGTGGCAAAAGAAAGAGGGCGCCGCAGCGCCCTCTTGGTCGAGGATCGTGCCGTACGCGCTCAGAACCGCCAGCCGTAGGCCACGCCGAGCGACATCTGCTTCATCCTCAGGTTGACGTTGCCGCCGCCGAACGGCGCCGGAATCGAGTTCGAGCCGTTGACGGTCTTCTCGGGCACATACATGAAGAAGGCGCTCAATTCGCTGTTGCCCGGCATCGCCCAGGTGCCGCCGACCGTGAAGTGCTGCTCGACCACGCCCGGCGCGAGCACGTTGAACAGCGTCTCGCTCGCCGGGATCGGCTGCTTGCCGTAGTTGTAGCCGGCGCGCAGCGTTGTCGTCGGGTTCACGGCCCATTGCACGCCGAGCTTGTACGCGGTGACGTCTTCCCAGCCGAAACCGGCGCCATTGGCGGTGCCGAGCAGGGCGTTGAACAGGTTGGGCAGCAGCGGGTTGTTGATCGAGCGGATGCCCGAGTACTCGATGCGCACGACGTCGAACGCGACCGTCACGGGCGGCGCGACCTTGCACGCGACGCCCGCGCCGTAGTTGGCGGGGATGTCGAAGCCGCCGTTCTCGGCGAACAGGCCCTTGTACTTGTCGAACTCGCTCATCTTGGTCTTGGTCTGGTACGTCACGCCGAAGTCGCACGCAGGCGCGAGCTTGCCCATCCAGCCGATCCGCACGCCGATGCCGGTCGACGAGTCGTAGCCCTGGTTGGTCACGTTGCCGGGGAAGGCCGAGAACTGATTCGGCGGGCCGCCGGTGCCGGTGAAGTTCTCGAGTCCTGTGGCCTTGAAGCGCTGGTACGCCAGATTCAACGACGCGCCGATCGACTGGCCCGGCGCGACCTGCCAGGCGACGGTCGGTGCGATGAAAAGCTGCGACAGGTCCACGCCGGGCTTCGATGTGCCGAACAGCGGGAACGGTGTCGTGTACGACGTGTTCATGCCGCCGTGGCCGTAGACGGTCACGCCCAGCGACAGGTTCGGGTTGATGAGGCGGTTGTAGCCGAATTCGGGCACGAAGAAGTTGCTCTTGTCGTTGGCGTCGTAGGTGCCGTTGATCGGCGCGGGGCTACCGACGACTTCGGACTCCCGGGTCGGCTTGAACCAGTCCAGCCCGACGTCGAGCCGGTTGCCGACGAAGAACATCCCCGCCGGATTCGACGCGGCCGCGATCGCGTCCTGCGGCAGCGCGATCGCCGCACCGCCCATGCCCTTGGCCTTGATTCCCTGTCCGTGTGGGAAGTAGCCGTTGGTCGCCCATGCGGCGGGCGACGCAAATGCAGCCGCGACGGCAGCGGCGATGGCAAGCGATCTCATGGTCATGACGAAAGCCTCCTGGGGGAGTGGGTGCGGAAAGCGGAAGCATCTGAGCGCGCGGCGCCGGCCCGGCGGCACGTGCACGGTGCGGTCGAAGCGAACGGTCGGGACATGCGTTTCCATTACGCAAGGCATCGCGCCAATCGGGGTGGCACGTGCCGGGGCGTCTCCTCCACGGTCTTGTTCTGCTGCGGGCGCCTGCCACAGGCCACCCGTGCGCCCGCAGCGCGCCGCGCATGCGCGACACGACCGGGGCGAAAGTAGGGCGAAAGTAGCGGCGCCGGTTGCGAGGGGTCAAGGCGACGACCTCGTCCCCCATCGTTATGTGACCGAGATCACAGTGCGATAGCGTCAGTTGGACACGCGTCGGCGCGCCGGTGTGCCACCGGAGGACGTGCGGCGCCGAAGCGGCTGAGCGTCATCTGCAGCGAACGGTCGGCGCGGCCAAGCGGCGGCGATGCCGATGCGGAGCATTTCGGTCCGTCCCGCTGCGCGGCACGCTCGGTGGCGTTGGACGGCCAGCGCGGGTCAACCGAGCTCGCCCCGCTGCGCCAGCTCGCGGATCCGCTGTACGGTGTCCAGGTCGGCGCTTTCGTAAGCGCGCCGGCGCAGCGTCGCCGTGAGGGTGTCGAGCTCGCCGCTGCCCTCGCCCTCGTCGGACTCGTACGTGAAGCGCAGGAACAGCGCGTCCGGCCGCGGCTCCTCGATGCGGATCGTGAGCCGGCTCGCCGGCCAGCGTTCGGTCGCGGCGGTCCGCGTTTCGGTTCGGTCGAGCGGATACAACCGCACCCGGTCGTCGACCGTGAAACTGCCGAAGTCCAGCGTGCGGACCAGTTCGACGACTTCGCCCGACCGCTCGCGCGCGTGCACGGTCGCGCGCTCGAGCGCGAACACGAAAAGCGTGGGCTCCTCGGCGCGTCGCACGAGCCCGCGCCAGAGCTGCTCGCGCGTCAGCGGGTCGAGCAGCGGGATCAGCGGGTCGTTGATCTGAACCAGGTGTTCGAAGCGCACGCCCGCATTCTGCGCCTGAACCGACGGGCGGTTAACCCTCTGCGGCCGAGCGCGTCGTTCATCGCGTGGTCCGCCCGCTCATCGAGGAGACGAAGATGTTCAAGCCGAAGTACGCCGCGGCCTGTGCCGCGCTGCTGTCGATCGCCGGCCCGGCGGCTTCCGCCGGTTCGATCGCCGACGTGCAGGTCGTCGACCGCACGACCGGACAGACCCTGCCGCTGTACCGGCACCAGGGCCGCTGGTGGGTCGCCGGCAAACCCGGCAATCGCTACGCGATCGCGCTTGCCAATCGCAGCGGCGCGCGCGTGTTGACGGTGATTTCGGTCGACGGCATCAATGCCGTATCGGGCGAAACTGCGGCGTGGGATCAGCTGGGTTACGTGCTCGAACGCGCACAGCGCGCCCGTATCACCGGCTGGCGCAAGAGCACCTCGCAGGTGGCGGCTTTCGAGTTCGTCGCGCTGCCGGACTCGTATGCCGCGCGGACGGGCCGCCCCGCGCACGTCGGCGTGATCGGCGTGGCGATCTTCCGCGAAAAGCCGAAACCGCTGTCGATCGCGCCGCCAGCGCGCTCGAACGAGTCGACTGCCGACGCAGCCGCCGCTGCATCGGCGGCGCGCGGCGACGGCGCCGGCGGCCAGCCGCGTGCGCTCGCGAAGGAAGAGCGACTCGGCACCGGGCACGGCCGCAGCGAAACCTCTCACGTGACCCATACCGAGTTCGAGCGCGCGCGCCCGACGCCCGACGAGATCGTCACGATCCATTACGACAGCTACGCGAACCTGGTCGCGATGGGCGTGATCCAGGCGCCGCGACCGCAACCCGACCCGTTCCCGGGCTCGCAGCTTGGTTTCGTGCCGGATCCGCCCCGTTGAGCCGGCGGTTGCTCAGGCCGGCGCGTCGGTCGGCTGCAGGGCGCCGAACTCGCCGGCAAGAAACGCCTCGCCCTGCTCGAGGATGAAATAGCGGAACGCCTCCGCGGCCGGCGACAGCACCTTCGCCAGGTTGTTGACGACGTACCAGCGCCGCACGATCGGCAGGCCCTCCACGTCCGGTGTGGCCAGCAGGCCCGCTTTCAGCTCAAGCCCGATGGTGTGCAACGACAGGAAGGCGATCCCCAGCCCGGCCATCACGGCCTGCTTGATCGACTCGTTGCTGGCCATCTCCATCGCGATACGCGGCTCGATGCGGTGGTCGGCAAAGTACTTCTCCATGGCCGCGCGCGTTCCGGAGCCCGGCTCGCGCACGATGAACGGAAAGTTGGCGAGCGCCTGCGCCGGTGCATGACCCATCGCCTTGGCCAGCGCGTGGTCGGGCGGCGTGATGATCACGTGCGGGTGCGCGGCGAAGGGTTCGGCACGCGTGGCGATCTCGCGCGGCGGCCGCCCCATCACGGCCAGATCGACCTCGTTTCTCTGCATGGCGGCGACCAACTGCTCGCGGTTGCCGCTGACGACGAGCCGGATCTCGACCTCGGCATGCTCCTCGCGGAAGCGCGCCAGCAAACGCGGCAGGAAGTACTTGGCGGTGCTCACCATGCCGATCACCAGTCGCCCGCCCTGCAGCCCCCGAAAGCGCGCGACCGCGTCCTCCGCGTCCTTCAGCGTCGCCAGGATCTTGCGCGCGTATACGAGCATGTATTCGCCGGTGACCGTCAGGGCAACCTGCTTGTCGCTGCGATCGAACAGCGGCAGCCCGACCTGCCCTTCCAGCTCCCGGATCTGCATCGAAACCGCCGGTGGCGTGAGATTCAGCTCGGCGGCCGCGCGCGCAAAGCTCGCGTGCCGGGCCACCGCCGCGAACGCCCGAAGCTGCTTGAGGGTCACCGAGCGCATAAGCGATTCTTAACCATCGACTCAACAAATCTCACTTTACCTTAATTTGCCCAGTGCCTACATTGCCGCCACACGTTCCGAGATGGCGACAGAGGAGCCCAGCGCATGAACAAGGTCGTGGAAGCCGGGGTTGCGACCAGCCCCACCGAAGTCAAGGACGCCAAGAAGCGCTACAGCGCTGGCGTCCTGAAGTATCGGCAGATGGGCTACTGGCAGCCCGATTACGAGCCCAAGGACACGGACACGATCTGCCTGTTCCGCATCACGCCGCAGGAAGGCGTCGATCCGGTCGAGGCGGCGGCCGCAGTGGCCGGCGAGTCTTCGACCGCCACCTGGACCGTGGTCTGGACCGACCGGCTGACCGCCTGCGAGAACTATCGCGCCAAAGCCTACAAGGTCGAACCTGTGCCGAACCGGCCCGGCGAGTATTTCGCGTGGGTCGCCTACGACATCATCCTGTTCGAAGAGGGCTCGATCGCGAACATGACGGCGAGCCTGATCGGCAACGTCTTCAGCTTCAAGCCTCTGAAAGCCGCGCGGCTCGAAGACATCCGCGTGCCGGTGGCGTACGTCAAGACCTTCAAGGGCCCGCCGACCGGCCTGATCGTCGAGCGCGAGCGGCTCGACAAGTTCGGCCGCCCGCTGCTGGGCGCGACCACCAAGCCCAAGCTGGGGCTTTCGGGCCGCAACTACGGACGCGTGATCTACGAGGGCCTCAAGGGCGGCCTGGACTTCATGAAGGACGACGAGAACATCAACTCGCAGCCCTTCATGCACTGGCGCGACCGCTTCCTGTACGTGATGGACGCGGTGAACAAGGCGAGCGCGGCGACCGGCGAGGTCAAGGGCAGCTACCTCAATGTCACCGCCGGCACGATGGAGGCCATCTACGAGCGCGCCGAGTTCGCCAAGGAGCTGGGCAGCGTGGTCATCATGATCGACCTGATCGTCGGCTGGCCCTGCATCCAGAGCCTGAGCGAATGGTGCCGCAGGAACAACATGATCCTGCACCTGCACCGCGCCGGCCACGGCACGTACACGCGGCAGAAGAATCACGGCGTGAGTTTCCGCGTGATCGCCAAGTGGCTGCGCCTGGCCGGGGTCGATCACATGCACACCGGCACCGCGGTGGGCAAGCTCGAGGGCGATCCGCTCACCGTGCAGGGCTACTACAACGTCTGCCGCGACGCCTACACGAAGCAGGATCTGCCGCGCGGACTGTTCTTCGACCAGGACTGGTGCGACCTGAAGAAGGTCATGCCGGTGGCCAGCGGCGGCATCCACGCCGGGCAGATGCACCAATTGCTTGATCTGTTCGGCGACGACGTCGTGCTGCAGTTCGGTGGCGGCACGATCGGGCACCCGATGGGTATTCAGGCCGGCGCGACCGCCAATCGCGTGGCGCTCGAGGCGATGGTCAAGGCGCGGAACGAGGGGCGCGACATCCGCAACGAGGGCCCCGAGATCCTGCGCCGCGCGGCGCAGTGGTGCACGCCGCTGAAGGCCGCGCTCGACACCTGGGGCGAGGTCAGCTTCAACTACACGCCGACCGACACCAGCGACTACGCCGTCACGCCGACGGTCTCCTGAACGACGCGACGAGGATCAGCGACCATGATGACCAATCCGACCGGGCGGATCACGCAGGGCCAATTCAGCTTCCTGCCGGACCTGACCGACGACGAGATCCGTCTGCAGATCGAATACGGCCTGCAGAAGGGCTACGCGTGGAGCGTGGAGTACACCGACGACCCGCATCCGCGCAACACGTACTGGGAGATGTTCGGCATGCCGATGTTCGACCTGAAGGACGCCGCCGGCGTCATGATGGAGCTGAACAACTGCCGCAAGACGTTCCCGAACCACTACATCCGGCTGATGGCCTTCGACTCGACGCGCGGCGTCGAGTCGATCGCGATGAGCTTCATCGTCAATCGGCCCAAGTCCGAGCCGGGCTTCGGGCTGGTGCGCCAGGAAGTCGACGACCGCCGCATCCGCTACACGGTCCACTCGTACGCGACCGACAAGCCTGAAGGCGAACGCTACGGCGGCTGAACGCCGCGGTGCGCGGTCCTTCCCCGACCGATGTCTCCTCGTGCCCGTGACCCCGTCTTCTCCTCCTTCCTCCGGGTTCGCGGGCCTTTTTCCAGCGTCTGCCCGCGTGGGCGCTGAAAAAAGGCCGTACCGACGATGAACGCGACCGAATCTCCCGCCATCGACCTGCGCGCGATCCTGCAGCTGGCGCAGGTGCAGGACGTGCTCGACGCGCTGGACCGCGATCTCGTCGGGCTGGCGCCCGTGAAGCGGCGCATTCGCGAGATCGCCGCCTTTCTGGTGGTGTCGCGCGCGCGCGCGCAGCTCGGCCTGGAGGGCAGCGCGCCCTCGCTGCACATGTGCTTTACCGGCAATCCGGGCACCGGCAAGACCACGGTGGCGCTGCGCATGGCCGAAATCCTGCACCGCCTGGGCTACGTGCGTAAGGGCCACGTGGTCAGCGTCACGCGCGACGACCTCGTCGGCCAGTACATCGGCCACACCGCGCCCAAGACCAAGGAAGTGCTGAAAAAGGCGATGGGCGGCGTGCTGTTCATCGACGAGGCGTACTACCTGTACCGCCCCGAGAACGAGCGCGACTACGGCCAGGAAGCGATCGAGATCCTGCTGCAGGTGATGGAGAACAACCGCGACGACCTGGTCGTGATCCTGGCCGGCTACAAGGACCGGATGGACACCTTCTTCAAGTCCAATCCCGGCATGAGTTCGCGCATCGCGCACCACATCGACTTTCCCGACTACACGCCCGACGAGCTCGTGCAGATCGCGCAGAAGATGGCGGCGCAGATGAACTACCGCTTCGACGAGCAGTCGCTCGCCGCGCTGCGCGAGTACATCGAATACCGCATCCGCCAGCCGCACTTCGCCAACGCCCGCTCGATACGCAACGCGCTCGACCGCGCGCGGCTGCGGCAGGCCAACCGCGTCTTCGAGGCCGCGCTCGGCGGCGGCGCGCTGGCTTCGCCCGAGGAGCTGACGCTGATCAGCGCGGCCGACATCCGCGCCTCGCGCGTGTTCGATGCCGCCAAGGATTCCGCACCCCAGTGAGACGACCATGCACCTGCGCCGGACCACGCTGTCGAAGTTCCTGATCGAACAGTTGCGCGACCTGCCCGACCACGGCGACCTCGCCGCGCTGCTGGTCGACATCGCCGCCGCCGTCAAGGCCATCTCGGCGATGGTCGGCCGCGGCGCGCTCGGCGTCGGCATCGGCACACTGGACACGCGTAACGCGGGCGGCGACGTGCAAAAGCCGCTGGACTTGCTGACCAACGACGCGATCATCGGTCACTGCGAGTGGGGCGGGCTGCTGGCGGCGATGGCCTCCGAAGAGATGGAGGCGCCGTACGCGATTCCGCCGCAGTACCGGCGCGGCCGCTACCTGCTGGTGTTCGATCCGCTCGACGGCTCGAGCAACATCGACGTGAACGTCGCGGTCGGCACGATCTTCTCGGTGCTGCGGCACCGCGGCGACCAGGCGCCGACGACGGCGGACTTCCTGCAGCCCGGCACCGAGCAGGTCGCCGCCGGTTACGCGATCTACGGCCCGGCGACGATGCTGGTGCTGACCGTCGGCCGTGGCACGCATGGCTTCACGCTCGACCGCGAGATCGGCAACTTCATCCTGACGCACCCCGACCTGCGCGTTCCCGAGGAAACGTCGGAGTTCGCGATCAACGTGTCGAACGAACGCTTCTGGGAGCCGCCTGTGGCGCGCTACGTGAGCGAGTGCAAGGCGGGCAAGACGGGCGTGCGCGGGCGCGACTTCAACATGCGCTGGATCGCGTCGATGGTGGCCGACGTGCATCGCATCCTGATGCGCGGCGGCGTGTTCATGTACCCGCGCGACACCAAGGACCCGAGCAAGCCCGGCCGGCTGCGTCTGCTGTACGAGGCCAATCCGGCGAGCCTGTTGATCGAACAGGCGGGCGGCGCCGCCTCGACCGGGCGCGGCCGCATCCTGGAAGTCGTGCCGACCGAGCTGCACCAGCGCGTCGCGGTGATCTTCGGCTCGAAGGCGGAAGTCGAGCGCATCGAGCGCTACCACGCCGAGTACGACCGCGGCGAGGACAAGCCTTACGTCTCGCCGCTGTTCAACGAGCGTTCGCTGTACCGGCCCGAAGCGCGGCTGTGAGGCGAGCGCGGCGATCGCCGCACTGAACCCGAACACCGATAGCGAGCCACCCTGCCATGTCCACCAAACACCCGATCATCGCCGTGACCGGTTCCTCCGGCGCCGGCACCACCACGGTGATGAAGAGCTTCCAGCACATCTTCCGCCGCGAGGGCATCCGCGCGCAGATCGTCGAAGGCGATTCGTTCCATCGCTACGACCGCAAGGCGATGCGCGCGGCGATGAAGGAGGCCGAGGCCGCTGGCAACCGCCACTTCAGCCACTTCGGCCCCGAGGCCAACCTGCTGTCCGAACTCGATGCGCTGTTCGCGACCTACGCGGCGACGGGCACTGGCAAGGTGCGCAAGTACCTGCACGATGCCGACGAAGCGGCTCCCTACAAGCAGGAGCCCGGTACGTTCACGCCTTGGCAGGACATCGAGCCGGGCTCGGATCTGCTGTTCTACGAGGGCCTGCACGGCGCCTATGTCGGCCCCGAGGCCAACGTCGCGCGGCACGTCGACCTGTTGGTCGGCGTGGTGCCGATCATCAACCTCGAGTGGATCCAGAAGCTGCACCGCGACCAGAGCTTGCGCGGCTACTCGCAGGAGGCGGTCGTCGACACGATCCTGCGGCGCATGCCCGACTACGTGAACCACATCTGTCCGCAGTTCTCGCGCACGCACGTGAATTTCCAACGGGTGCCGACCGTGGACACGAGCAATCCGTTCATCGCCAAGGACATCCCGAGTGCGGACGAGAGCATGGTCGTGATCCGCTTCGCCAACCCCAAGGGCATCGACTTCCCGTACCTGCTGTCGATGCTGCACGACTCGTGGATGAGCCGCCCGAACAACATCGTCGTGCCGGGCGGCAAGATGGGGCTGGCGATGCAACTGATCTTCACGCCGATGATCCTGCGGCTGATGGATCTGAAAAAGCGCGCTTGAAGCGAGCGCGCGAAGGACGGAATTCACCCATCCAGCCAACCAAGGAACGTTGCGATGAACGCACCGCAGTTTCCCGCGGCCCAGGCGAGCGAGCGCCGCGAACTGGCCAACGCGCTGCGCTTTCTGGCGATCGACGCGGTCGAGGCCGCCAAGAGCGGACACCCCGGCATGCCGATGGGCATGGCCGACATCGCCGAAGTGCTGTGGCGCGGCCACTTCAAGCACAACCCGGCCAATCCGCGCTGGCCGGATCGCGACCGCTTCGTGCTGTCCAACGGCCACGGCTCGATGCTGCTGTACGCGCTGCTGCATCTGACCGGCTACGACCTGCCGCTCGAGGAACTGAAGCGTTTTCGCCAGCTTCATTCGAAAACCCCCGGTCATCCGGAGGCGGGCGCCACCCCGGGCGTGGAGACGACGACCGGCCCGCTCGGCCAGGGGCTGGCCAACGCCGTGGGCATGGCGCTTGCCGAAAAGCTGCTCGCCGCGCGCTTCAACCGGCCGGACTTTCCGCTCGTCGATCACCGCACGTTCGTGTTCCTCGGCGACGGCTGTCTGATGGAAGGCGTCAGCCACGAAGCCTGCTCGCTGGCCGGCATCTTCGGGCTGAACAAGCTGGTGTGCTTCTACGACGACAACGGTATTTCCATCGACGGCCACGTCAGCGGCTGGTTTCGCGACGACACGCGCAAGCGGTTCGAGGCGTACGGCTGGAACGTGATCGGTCCGGTCGACGGCCACGATCCGGCCGCGATCGAGCGCGCCACGCGCGAGGCGCTCGCCTGCAGCGAGCGGCCGACGCTCATCGTGTGCCGCACGACGATCGGCTGGGGCGCGCCGTCGCTGGCCGGCAAGCACGAGGTGCACGGCGCGCCGCTCGGCGCCGCCGAGGCGAAGGCCACGCGCGAGGCGCTCGGCTGGCCGCATCCCGCCTTCGAAGTTCCGCCGGCGTTGCGCGCGCAGTGGGACGCACGCGCGCAGGGTGCCGCCGCCGAAGCGCGCTGGCAGACGCTGTTCGAACGCTATCGCGCCAGGTATCCGGCCGAGGCGGCCGAGTTCGAGCGCCGCATGCGCGGCGAGCTGCCGTCTGACTGGCACGCGCTCGCGCAGGAACTCGTCGATGCGGCGCGCGCGGTGAGCGCGCCGACGGCCACCCGCAAGTCCTCGCAGCAGACGCTCGAGGTGCTGGTCGCGCGCATGCCCGAGCTGCTCGGCGGCTCGGCCGACCTGACGTGGTCGAATCTCACGGCCGTGAAGGCGTCGCGCGGCGTGGATTCGTACGCCGACGGAAACTACGTGCACTACGGCGTGCGCGAGTTCGGCATGGCCGCGATCATGAACGGCGTCGCGCTGCACGGCGGGTTCGTGCCGTACGGCGGCACCTTCGCGGTGTTTTCCGACTATGCGCGCAGCGGCATGCGCATGAGCGCGCTGATGCGCCAGCGCGTCGTCTACGTGCTCACGCATGACTCGATCGGGCTGGGCGAAGACGGCCCGACGCACCAGCCGGTCGAGCACGCAACGGCGTTGCGCGCGATTCCCAACCTCGACGTCTGGCGCCCGTGCGACGGTGTCGAGACCGCGGTCGCGTGGGCCGCCGCGCTCGAGCGCGCAGAGGGGCCGAGCGCGCTGTTGCTGTCGCGGCAGAACCTCCCGCAGGTGGCGGCCGTCGACGCGGCGACGATCGCGCGCGGCGGCTACGTGCTGCGCGAGGCCGAGCGCGCGCCCGACGTGGTCGTGATCGCCACCGGCTCCGAGGTGGCGCTCGCGCTGGACGCGCAGAAACTCGCCGCCGCCGACGGCATCGCGGTGCGCGTCGTGTCGATGCCGTCGACCAGCGTCTTCGACCGCCAGAGCCCGGCGTGGCGCGAGTCGGTGCTGCCGCGCGGCGTGCCGCGCGTGGCGATCGAAGCGGCGCATCCGGATTTCTGGCGCAAGTACGTCGGCCTCGAAGGCGAGGTGGTCGGTGTCGCGCGCTTCGGCGAGTCGGCGCCGGCGGCGGCGCTGTACGAGCACTTCGGCGTGACGGCCACCGCGCTGGCGCAGGCCATCCGGCGCGTCGCGCGCGCCGACGCGGTCGCCGCCGAATGAACGCTGCAACGATGATGTTCGACCTCGTCCTGTTCGATCTCGACGGCACGCTGATCGATACCGCACCCGAGATCGCCGACGCGGTCAACGCGCTGCTGGCCGCGGAGCGTCTGCCGTGCGTCGACGAACGGCTCGTGCGCGACTGGATCGGCCACGGCACACGCGAACTGCTGCGCGCCGCGCTTGCGGCGAGCCTGCGCGCCGCCGGCAGCGCAGCGCCGTGCGCGCCCGCACTCGAGGCGCTGCTGCCCGCGTTCGACCGCCATTACCTCGCCCATTGCGGCCGCCGCAGCCGCGTGTTTCCGGACGTCGAGCCGACGCTGGATGCGCTGCGCTGCGCCGGGGTGCGCACCGCGGTCGTCACCAACAAGGAAGAGCGCTACGCGTACGCGGTGCTCGATGCGCACCGGCTGCGCGATTACCTGGATCTGGTGATCTGCGGCGACACGCTGGCGGCGAAGAAACCCGATGCGCTGCCCGTCAAGCACTGCATGCACCGGTTCCGCGTCGTGCCCGAGCGCACGCTGCTGGTCGGCGACTCGGAGATCGACGTCGCGACCGCGCGCGCCGCCGGCGTGCGCGTCTGGGCCGTGCCGTACGGCTACAACCGCGGCCGCCCGATCGCCGAAGCCGGCGCCGACCGCATCATCGACTCGATTGCTGCCGTCGCGCGTTCGCTCGAAAACGAACGCGCGGCAGCCTGAACTCTTCAACCCTTTTTGGAGAACGACCCATGGCGCTCATATCGCTGCGGCAACTGCTCGACCACGCCGCCGAACACGGCTACGGACTGCCCGCGTTCAACATCAACAACATGGAGCAGATCCACGCGATCATGCAGGCCGCGGATGCGACCGACAGCCCGGTGATCCTGCAGGCCTCGGCCGGCGCGCGCAAATACGCGGGCGAGCCGTTCCTGCGCAAGATGGTCGAAGCCGCCGTCGAGATGTATCCGCACATCCCCGTGTGCCTGCACCAGGATCACGGCGCGTCGCCCGCGGTGTGCCAGCAATCGATCCGCAGCGGATTTTCCAGCGTGATGATGGACGGCTCGCTGCTGGAGGACATGAAGACGCCGGCGAGCTACGACTACAACGTCGCGGTGACCCGCCGCGTGGTCGAGATGGCGCACCCGGTCGGCGTCTCCGTCGAAGGCGAACTTGGCTGCCTCGGATCGCTGGAGACCGGCACCGCCGGCAAGGAAGACGGCGTCGGCGCCGAAGGCAAGCTCGACCACTCGCAGCTTCTGACCGACCCGGACGAGGCCGCGCGCTTCGTGCGCGCCACCGGGGTCGATGCGCTGGCGATCGCGATCGGCACCAGCCACGGCGCCTACAAGTTCACGCGCAAGCCGACCGGCGACATCCTGGCGATCGACCGCGTGCGCGCGATCCACGCGCGCATCCCGAACACGCACCTGGTGATGCACGGCTCATCGAGCGTGCCGCAGGAGTGGCTGGCGATCATCCGCAAGTACGGCGGCGACATCAAGGAAACCTACGGTGTGCCGGTCGAGGCGATCGTCGAAGGCATCCGCAACGGCGTGCGCAAGGTCAACATCGACACCGACATCCGGCTGGCGATGACCGGCGCGATGCGCGAGTTGATGGCGAAAAAGCCCGACGAATTCGACCCGCGCGCCTTCTTCAAGGCCGCCACCGCTGCCGCGCGCGACATCTGCAAGGCGCGCTTCGAGGCGTTCGGCTGCGCCGGCCGCGCAGCGGGCATCCGCCCGCTGCCGCTGGAGAAGATGGCGGCGAAGTACGCCAAGGGTGAATTGAGCGCGACCGTGCACTGAGAAGCTGTGAAGATTTCGTCGCGAGCGGGCCGCTGGCCAGGCGCACGCAGCCGCAGCACCGAGGCATATCAAACGGATAGGCGAGGCCCGAAAACGCAGTTTCGGCGCAGGCTCACATCGGCAGAGCCGATGTGAAGCGAAGCGGCCGCAGCCAACACCGCGCAACGACGCCAGCGGGCCGCGCAGCAGAAAGATTCACCCTAAATCCGGCAGTTGACGATTTGCCATCCGTTCGCTCTGCTGCCTCGGGGCGTTCCGAACCGACGTCCCTCGTCATTCCGAGCCG
>JBBIQI010000087.1:0-13976 GCA_037442465.1 Burkholderiales bacterium | reverse complement strand
CCTGCGCGTCGCGCACGCCGAGCGCGTCGATCCGCGCGTCGACATCGCGGAACAGCCGCGCGCAGTCCCCCGCGGCGTCGCTGCGTTCGAGGTGCTGCGCGATCGGCGCGCGCGCGTACGGATCGATCGTGGCACAGCCTGCGGCCGCCAGCGCGACCGCGAGCAGCACTGCGCCGCGGGCACGCCTCATCCGCTCTTCTCGATCGGTCGGAGCCGTGCGCGCCGGCGCTCGACCTCGCGGATCAGGGCCTCGAAGTCGGCGCGGATCGCGCTGCGCATCGCCAGCGTGCCGAACAGCGGCCCGAGCAGCGGCGGCAGCGGATCGGCCAGCTCGAAGCGCGCGTCGTACGCGAGCCGCACCTCGCCGTCGCGCACGACCGCCAGCTCGTAGCGGCCCACGAAGTCGCGCAGCGTCGGCCGGCCGCCGTCGGCGAGCTGCGGCAAGGAGCGCGCGACGATCGTCGTGAAGGGGCGGTGCTCGACTGCCAGCCGCACACGCACCGGGCGCGTAAAGAACAGCAGTTCGAACTCGCCGTGATGCTCGACCGTCAGTCGGTTGCCGTCGCGTTCGAGCACGCGCGAAGAAGACACCCCGCGCATGAAATCGCGCAGCCGCTCGTAGTCGGTCAGCGTGTCCCAGACCAACTTCGGCGGCGCGGCGAAGCGCACGGCGGCGTGGATCTCGAAACGGTCGCCATCGCGCTGGACTTCGAGCTGCAGCGGTGCGGCCGTCGCCGCCAGCGGCGCAGCGAGCACCAGCGCCGCAGCCAGTTCAGCGATCCGCCAGCCGCCGGATCGCCTGCGCGTTGGTCCAGGAAAAGCAGGCGTCGGCGGCGTCGCGCCACGGCAGCCAGCGCCAGGCCGTGTGTTCGCGCGGGTCGAGGCGGGGCTCGAACCGGGATACCACGCGCAGCCCGAAGACATGCTCCGTATTATGCGTAACGCCGGGCGCGTAGCGGTGCCGCCAGTGCGGGTAGATCGCGTAACGATGTGTGAGCTGCCAGTCGTCGAATGCCGCCGGCGGCGCGTCGTAGCCGGTCTCTTCCCGCACCTCGCGCGCGCAGGCTTGCGCCAGCGGCTCTTCCGGCCGCGCCAGGCTACCCGTCACCGACTGCCAGAACCCCGGATGATCCGCGCGCTCGAGCAGCAGCACCTCGAGCGCGGGGGTGTGGATCACGACAAGGACCGATTCCGGGATCTTGAACGACGGCATTGGTCCGGCGTCGCAACGACGATCATGCCGAGACGACCTTCGCCTCCGCCTTCGGCTCGCCACGCAGCCGGATGTGCAGCTCGCGCAACTGCCGCTCGTCGACCGCGCTCGGCGCCTGGGTCAGCAGGCATTGCGCGCGCTGCGTCTTCGGGAACGCGATCACGTCGCGGATCGATTCGGCGCCGGCCATCATCGTGACGATGCGGTCCAGCCCGAAGGCGATGCCGCCGTGCGGCGGCGCGCCGTACTGCAGCGCATCGAGCAGGAAGCCGAACTTGGCGCGCGCCTCCTCGGGGCCGATCTTCAGCGCGCGGAACACCTTGCTCTGCACGTCCTCGCGGTGGATCCGCACCGAGCCGCCGCCGATCTCCCAGCCGTTCAGTGCCATGTCGTAGGCCTTGGCCAGGCACTTGGACGGATCTGATTCGAGGTAGTCGATGTGCTCGTCCTTCGGGCTCGTGAACGGGTGATGCGCGGCCACGAAGCGCTGCTCGTCCTCGTCGAACTCGAACATCGGGAAGTCGATGACCCAGAGCGGTTGCCAGCCTTCGGCGAACAGCCCGTGCTTGCGGCCGAATTCGCTGTGGCCGATCCTGACGCGCAGCGCGCCCATGCTGTCGGCGACGATCTTCGCGCGGTCGGCGCCGAAGAAAATCAGATCGCCGTTGCGCGCGCCTGTGCGCGCGAGGATCTCGCCCAGCGCCGCGTCGTGCAGGTTCTTCACGATCGGGCTCTGCAGGCCTTCGCGGCCACGCGCAGCGTCGTTGACCTTGATGTAGGCGAGCCCCTTGGCGCCGTAGATCTTGACGAACTCGGTGTAGCCGTCGATCTCCGAACGCGGCATCTCGCCGCCGCCGGGAATGCGCAGCGCCGCCACACGGCCGTCCTTCAGTTCGGTCGCACCCTTGAACACCTTGAACTCGACGTCGCGCATCACGTCGGTCAGCTCGGTGAGTTGCAGATTCACGCGCAGGTCCGGCTTGTCGGAGCCGTACAGCCGCATCGCGTCGGCGTAGCCGATGACCGGGAAGGGCTTGGGCAGCTTCACGCCGAGCACTTCGTCGAAGACCGTGCGGATCATCTCCTCCATCAGGTCGCGGATCTCCTGCTCGGTGAGGAACGAGGTCTCGACGTCGATCTGCGTGAACTCGGGCTGGCGATCGGCCCGAAGATCTTCGTCGCGGAAGCACTTGACGATCTGGTAGTAGCGGTCGAAGCCCGCGACCATCAGCAGTTGCTTGAACAGTTGCGGCGACTGCGGCAGCGCGTAGAACTGCCCCGGGTGCACGCGCGACGGCACCAGGTAGTCGCGCGCGCCTTCCGGCGTGCTTTTCGTGAGCATCGGCGTTTCGATGTCGACGAAGCCCGCCGCGTCGAAGAACTTGCGTACCGCCATCGTCACCCGGTGACGCAGGCGCAGGTTCTTCTGCATCGGCGCGCGCCGCAGGTCGAGCACGCGGTGGGTCAGCCGCGTGCTTTCGGACAGGTCGTCGTCGTCGAGCTGGAACGGTATCGGAACCGACGGGTTCAGGATCGTCAGTTGCCGGCACACGACCTCGACCTCGCCCGACACCAGGTTCGGGTTGACCGTGCCTTCGGGCCGGCGCCGCACCTCGCCCACGATCTGCACGCAGTATTCATTGCGGATGCGCTCGGCCTGCGCGAAGACGTCGGCGCGGTCGGGATCGCAGACCACCTGCACGATGCCTTCGCGGTCGCGCAGGTCGATGAAGATCACACCGCCGTGGTCGCGGCGGCGATGCACCCAGCCAAACAGGGTGACGGTCTGGCCGATGAACTTGCTGTCCACCAGGCCGGCATATTCGGTACGCATGAAAACTCCAGGGACTCGGGGGTAACGGGCGCGTTTGCGGGGCAAACGCGCGGCTGCAGGCGGGGCGGGCCGGACGTGCGGCGTCCGACCCTAGCGGTTTCGGTCGTGGCGCCGGGCCGCGGCGGGGGCGACGAGGCCCGTCACGCGCGGCGCGCGAGTCGGCTCGGGATGCGCCGGTTTCGTCACGGGGCGGAGCTTAAAGCGGTTCATCGCCCGCCTCAACCGGCGTCCGCGTGCAACCGCGCCGCGCACCGCGGGCAGAAGCGCTCGCGCACGAACGGGTTGGCGTTGAGCACCGTCGCCCCGCAACGTCCGCAAAACTGCGCGATGCGCCAGCCGAACGCGGTGAGGCCGACCGCACCGACGGCCAGCAGCGGGGCGAGCTCGATCGACAGTGCGCTCGCCCACAGTGCGAGCGCGACGAACGTGGCGACCGCCAGTACATTGGCCCATGGCCACAGGCGGCGCTTCAGCGCCGCGTCGCGATGCGTCGCGAAGAACGCGAACCCGCCACCGACCGCCAGCAGCCAGACGATCGCCGACAGCAGCATGCCGAGCTCGTCCGCGCGAAGCGCGCCGAGGTCGATCATCGCCGCCTCACCGGTCGAAAGCCGCGCCGCGACTCCGCAAACAGCGCCTGCCCGCGGTGCGGGACAGCGGCGCGGGCGCGCGCAACGGGGATGACTTTCATGCGCTCGAGCGTGCTGCCGGGGTCATGATCGTTCGTCGGTCAGCGGGCGCGGATCCTCGCTGGTCAGCGCCGCCGGCCGATGCGCCCGCGCCCCGCCCGGCGCGACCACGCCCAGCGAGATGATGAACTTCAGCGCGTCGTCGACGCTGATGTCGAGCTCCTTGACTTCCGACTGCGGCACGATGATGGTGTAGCCGGAAGTCGGATTCGGGGCGGTCGGCACGAACACCGTCAACATCTCGCCGTGCAGGTGGCGGCCGATCGCCGCGCCCGGGGCGCCGACCACCAACCCGATCGCCCACTGCCCGCGCTGCGGAAACTCCACCAGCACCGCCTTGCGGAACGCGTTGCCCTGCGAGGCGAGCATCGTGTCGGAGACCTGCTTCACGCTGGAGTAGATCGACCGCACGATCGGGATGCGCGCCAGCAGCCCCTCCCACCAGCGCAGCAGCCGCTCGCCGATGATGTTCGCGGCCAGCACACCGGTCACGAGGATCGCCAGCACGGACAGGATCAGCCCGAAGCCGGGAACGTGCACGCCGAGCCATTGATCCGGCCGCCAGGCCGCGGGTAGCAGCAGCAGCGTTCGGTCGAGCGTGGTCAGGATGATGTCCAGGATCCACAGCGTGACCGCGAGCGGCAGCCAGATCAGCAGGCCGGCGATGAAGTACTTTTTGAGCATTGCGACAAAAAAGCCGCGGCGCGTACCGCGGCTTTTTCCTGCGCCGAAGTCGTGCGGCCTATGAACAGGCCGGGCACGCCCCGCTGCCACACGCGGCCGCGGGCTGCGCGGCCGGCTGGCCGCCGGTCGGCGCCGTATCCGGCTTTTTCTCGCCGTTGCCGGAATCCTTCTTGCCCGACGAGCCGTTCTTGAAGTCCGTCACGTACCAACCGTTGCCCTTGAGCTGGAATCCCGCTGCGGTCAACTGCTTCGCGAAGGTCGCCGCGCCGCAGGCAGTGCACACCGTCAGCGGTTCATCGGAAATCTTCTGCAGCACGTCCTGCGCGTGCCCGCAGGTCGAACACTTGTAGGCGTAGATCGGCATGGGTCCTCTCCGATGCGTAACTGGCTGAATTATATGGGCCGACCGCGACGGGCCCGAAGCCGGAAATTGGGGAGATCGGCGGCGGAATCAAGCCGTCCGTCGCGTCCGCGCCGCGCGCTTGGACAGCGGCGGCGTCCTGTTGCAGACTCGCGCGCGGGCTGGGGCAGCGGTGCAGGGCGGACGCTCGAGCGTGGCACCGGCTGGCGCACGGCAAGAACACCACCAGGAGACAACGCATGGCCACAAAGAAGACCGCGGCCGCGACCGATCGGCGCGCGTTTGACGCCGTTGCGCGTTCGCAGTCCGCCAAGGTCAAGGTCGCGGTCAGCGACATCGACGGCGTGCTGCGCGGCAAGTACCTGCACAAGGACAAGTTCGAGTCGGCGGCGGCGGGCGGCTTCGGCTTCTGCGACGTCGTGTTCGGTTGGGACATGATGGACGCCTGCTACGACAACACCCGGCTGACCGGCTGGCACCACGGTTTTCCCGACGCACAGGTGCGGCTCGATCCGGCCACGTTCCGTCAGGTGCCGTGGGACGGCGGCATCCCGTTTTTCCTCGGCGAGTTCGTACGCGCCGACGGCAGTCCGTATCCGATCTGTCCGCGCCAGGTCCTGAAGCGGGTGCTGAAGCGCGCGGAGAAACTCGGCGTGATCCCGATGTGCGGGCTGGAGTTCGAGTGGTTCAACTTCCGCGAGACGCCGCAAAGCTGGGCGGACAAGAAAGGCGTGGGGCCGGAGCCGATCACGCCGGGCATGTTCGGCTACTCGCTGCTGCGCGCCAACGCCAACCGCGAGTACATGAACGCGCTGCTCGACGAACTGCTGGCGTTCCGGGTGCCGATCGAAGGGCTGCACACCGAAACCGGGCCCGGCGTGTACGAGGCGGCGATCCAGTTTTCCGAAGCGCTCGAAGCCGCCGACCGCGGCGCGCTGTTCAAGGCCGGCGCCAAGGAAATCGGTGCGCGTTTCGGCATCATGCCCAGCTTCATGGCCAAGTGGAGCCAGCAGTACCCGGGCTGCAGCGGGCATCTGCACCAGTCGCTGTCCGACGGCAAGAAAAATCTTTTCTACGACCCGAAGGGCAGCCACGGCATGAGCAAGCTGTTCGAGAGTTACCTTGCCGGGCAGATCGCGGTGGCGCTGGAGTTCGCGCCGATGTTCTGGCCGACGATCAACAGCTACAAGCGGCTGGTCGACGGCTTTTGGGCACCGGTGAAACCCACCTGGGGCGTGGACAACCGCACGGCGAGCTTTCGCGTCATTCCGTCCGGGCCCAAGAGCACGCGGCTGGAGACGCGTTGCCCGGGCTCGGACATCAATGCCTACCTGGCGATCGCTGCGTTGGTGGCGGCGGGCCTGTACGGCATCGAGAAAAACCTGAAGCTCACCGCGGCGCCGATCACCGGCACCAACGTCGGCGCCGAAAACATCCCGCGCGCGCCGCGCTCGCTCGCCGCGACGACCGAAATCTTCCAGCGTTCCGACGTCGCCCGCGACTGGCTCGGCGACGATTTCGTCGATCACTTCGCCGCCACCCGCGAATGGGAGTGGCGGCAGTGGCAGGACGGGGTGACCGACTGGGAACTGAAGCGCTATTTCGAGATCGTCTGACCCCGCCATGGGCCGAACCGTTCGCCTGCTATGCGCCGTCACGCTGACGATCTTCGTCGGCCTGACCGACGCCAAGACCCTGCGGCTGGCCAGCGCGTTCGATCCGAACTCGCTCGATCCGCACTCGCTGGCGCTGCTGTATCAGACGCGCGTCGTGACGCAGATCTACGAAGGCCTGGTCAACCGCGACAAGGAATTCAAGCTCGAGCCATCGCTCGCGCTGTCGTGGGAGCCGCTGGACGGCGCGAAGCGCTGGCGCTTCAAGCTGCGGCCGAACGTGAAGTTCCACGACGGGGCGCCGTTCACGGCCGACGACGCGGTGTTCTCGATCGAGCGCGCGCTGGCCAAGACCTCGCAGCGTGCCAATCAGTTGCGCGGCGTCGCTGGCGTGCGCAAGGTCGATGCGCTGACGATCGACGTGCTGCTTTCCGCGCCCGACGCGGTGCTGCCGGAGAAGCTGTGGCTGATCGCGATGATGAGCAAGCCGTGGGCCGAAAAGCACGGCGTGCTTGCGCCTCAGGACTACAACGCCAGGCAGGAAACGTACGCCGTGCGCCACGCCAACGGCACGGGCCCTTTCCGGCTGAAGAGCTACGACCCGGACCAACGGCTCGTTCTCGTGGCCAATCCCGACTGGTGGGGGCGCGGCGCGCAGGACGGCGGCAACGTGACCGAGGCGATCTATTCGGTGATCCAGGCCGACGCGACGAGGCTCGCCGCGCTCGCGTCGGGACAGGTCGACTTCGTGATCGACCCGCCATTCCAGGACATCGCGCGGCTGAAAGCCTCGAAGGACCGCCAGCTCAAGTTCGCCGAGATTGCCGACATCGGCACGCAGTACCTCGGCTTCGACCAGCAGCGCGACGAGCCGCAGTTCGTGGAACTGCCGCCCGGCAAGCGCGGCACCAATCCGTTCAAGGACCTGCGCATTCGGCGCGCGATCTACCACGCGATCGACATCGACCTGATCGTAGGCAAGGTGCTGCGCGGTCAGGGCACCCCGACCGGCTCTCATCTGTCGAAGCTCGTCGACGGTTACACGCCGGAGGTGGAGCCGCGCCTGCCGTACGACCCAGCCCGCGCGCGCGCGCTGCTGAAGGAGGCCGGCTATGGCGAAGGCTTCGGCGTCACGCTCGACTGCGTCAACGTCACGTTCCGCGCGGCGGTGTGCCAGGCGATCGCGGCGATGCTCGCGCAGGTCGGCATCCGCGTGAACTTTCAGCCTTCGCCGAGCGCGATCTTCTTTCCGAAGCTCACGCAGGCGACCGCAAGCTTCTTCGAGTTCGGCTGGTCGCCCGGCACCGACCCGTGGGCGATGCTGCAGAACACGGTGCGCACCTACGACGGCGCAGGCAGCGGCGCGTTCAACGGCGGGCGCTACTCCAACCCGAAGCTCGACGCGCTGATCGACGCGATCCGCATCGAGCCGGACCTCGCGCGCCGCCGCCGGCTCGTCGGCGACGCGCTGCGGCTGATGCACGAAGACCTGCCGCTGATTCCGCTGTACCGCCGCACCCTGACCTGGGTGATGCGGTCCAATGTGCACGTCGTTCAGTGGCCGAACGACGTGCTCGAGCTGCGCTGGGTACGCATCGACTGAACCCGCACCCGGCAGTTGGCCGCTTCGCGAACATGCATTTCGCTACCGGGGTTGCGGACTCGATCTCGTGGCCGCGTCGGATGCGCCCCGGCCTGGCCGAGATTCCGAGCCCCGGCGCAGTGGCGCAGTTCGAAATGGCGTGGCTCTGTGATCGCGAAGGGGCCCGGTCATCCCGGACGCTGGCGTTGCCATCCCGGATCGGCATTGTCATCCGAGACGCCAGCCTTGTCATCGCGAGCAAAGCGAGGGATCTCCCCGTTGCGAACGGGACAGATTCCTCGCCTTCGGCTCGGAATGACGAGTGTCGTTATTCAGCCCCACAAATCCTTGCGACACGTGGCCACCGCCCCGCGCCCGCAGCCCCACGTCATTCCGACCCGCTTCTTGCCTCGTCATTCCGAGCCGCACCCACCCTTGTCATTCCGAGCCGAAGGCGAGGAATCTCGGCCGCCCGCAAACACGGCTCTCTTGCTTGCAGCCCGCCGATCCACCAGCGCTGACTTTGCGCGACCATTGTCAAACACCGAGAACACGGAGAGCACGGAGAGAGACTCGAAACCGCAAGCCCTGTCCTCCGTGTTCTCCGTGTGAGAGATTCAGCTATCCGAGCACCCGAGATCCCTCGCGTACGCTCGGGATGACGGAACCGGTTCGCTTAGAGCCGAAAATACTCGCAAGCTGGTGGTGTCACGAGGTTGGGTAATCATCAATAGCTCGGAATGGCGAGCGTCTTGGCTCACAATGACGAGCGTTTCGGCTCGGTATCGCGCGGGGCGTCGCACCGGAAGGACCGCGCGCGGACAGCGACCTGACGCAGGCCGATACCCTTTCTCGATGACGATTCAACGCCCATGACCATCGCCCACTTGTCGTTTCCCACCACGATTCACTTCGGCGCCGGCAGTCGCAAGCTGGTCGGCGTGCACCTGCGCGAGCGGGGGCTGAAGCGACCGCTGCTGGTGACCGATCGGTCGCTCGCGACGCTGCCGCTGCTCAAGGAGTTCATGTCGCACCTGGCCACCGGGCTGGACGTCGGCGTGTACTCGGGCGTGGCCGGCAACCCGACCGCCGCGCAGGCGATGGCCGGCGCGGATGCGTACCGTCTGCATCGCGCCGACAGCGTGATCGGCTTCGGCGGCGGTGCGGCGCTGGACGTCGCCAAGTTGGTCGGCCTGCTCGCCACATACGACGGCCACGTGCTGGAGTACGCGTGGGACCATCCGAACCCGCGCGCGATCGCGGGCGAACTGCCCTACTTCGTCGCCGTGCCGACGACCAGCGGCACCGGTTCCGAAGTCGGCCGCTCGAGCGTGGTCAGCGAGGACGACACGCACGTCAAGCGCGTGATCTTTTCTCCCAGGTTGCTGGCGCGCGTGGTGTTCGCCGACCCGGAGTTGACCTTCGCCTTGCCGCCGAATCTGACCGCCGCCACCGGCATGGATGCGCTGACGCACAACGTCGAGTCGTATCTGTCGCCCGCGTATCACCCGCTGTGCGACGGCATCGCGCTCGAAGGCACGCGCATCGCCGCGCGCGCGCTCGCCGCTGCCGTGCGCGAACCGAAAAACCTGCAGGCCAGAAGCGACATGATGATGGCCTCGATGATGGGCGCGATCGCGTTTCAGAAGGATCTGGGGGCCGTGCACTCGTGCGCGCACGCGCTCGGCGCCGTGTGCGACCTGCACCACGGGCTGGCGAACGCCTTGATGATCGAGCCGGTGATGCGGTTCAACCTCGAAGCCGCGCCCACCAAGTTCGCGGAACTGGCGCGCGTGGCCGGCGCCGGCTCGGCCGAAGCTTTCGTGCCATGGCTGGCGAAGCTGAAAGCCGAGATCGGCATTGACGGCGGACTCGCTGCCCACGGCGTCACTCGCGCGGCGATTCCGCGCCTGGTCGACCTCGCGCTGCGCGACACCTGCCATCTGACGAACCCGCGGCCCTGCGGGCGCGCAGACTTCGAGCGCTTCTTCGAGCAGGCGATGTGATGGCGCGGCGGCCGCACGTCGGCATTTCGGCCTGCTTCTTCCATCCGGACGCGCAGCGACCGATCTTCACCGGCAAGACGCTGCAGTACGTCGAGCAGTCGATCGTGCACTGGGTGCAGTCCGCCGGCGCGATCGCGTTTCTGATCCCCTCGCCCGAAGGTCCGACCAAGCGCGGCGACGTGTCGCTCGCCGAGTACGCCGACGTGCTCGACGCGCTCGTGCTCGAAGGCGGCTCCGACATGTGGCCGGGCAGCTATGGCGAAGCGCCGCTGCGTCCCGAATGGAGCGGCGACCGCGTGCGCGACGAGTACGAGATCGCCTTGCTGCGCGCGTTCGTGGCGCGCGGCAAGCCGGTGCTCGGCGTTTGCCGCGGACTGCAGGTGCTGAACGTCGCCTTCGGCGGCACGCTGTACCAGGACATCGCCACACAGAGGCCCGATGCGCTCAAGCACCGCGACGCCGCGCTGTACGACCGCAACTTCCACGCGATCGAGTTCGTCGCCGGCACCCGGCTCGCGCGGTTGTATCGCGGCACGCCGCGGGCCGTTGTCAACAGCGTGCACCACCAGGCCATCAAGGAGCTCGCGCCCGACTTCACGGTCGAGGCGCGCTGCCCCGACGACGGCATCGTCGAGGCATTCCGCTGGAACGGTCCGTCGTACGTCGCCGGCGTGCAGTGGCACCCGGAGTTCCACGACCGCGACGATCGCGCGCTGCTCGACGGCGACCCGCTGTTGCGCGACTTCGTCGCGGCGATTCGCGCGCGCGGCAAAGCCGCCGCGTGACCCGCAACGCCCGGAGACGATCATGCAAGCGACCTTCGAAACGCTGTTGTACGGCAAGGATGCGCGCAACCCGCGCATCGCGCGCATCACGCTGAACCGGCCCGAGCGGCTGAACGCGATCAGCCCGGCGATGCCGGGCGAGATCCGCCGTGCGGTGCAGCTTGCCAACGACGATGACGAAGTGCACGTGATCGTCGTGCAGGGGGCGGGACGCGCGTTCTGCGCCGGCTACGACATGAAGGAGTCCGCCGAGCGGCCCGCGGCGCACGAGTGGCTGCAGAACGAGATGCCGTGGGACCCGATGGTCGACTACAAGTGGATGAAGGGTGCGACCGACGACATCATGAGCCTGTGGCGCAGCTACAAGCCGACGATCTGTCGCGTGCAGCAGTACGCGGTCGCCGGCGGCTCGGACATCGCGCTCGCCTGCGACCTGCTGGTGATGGAGACGACGGCGCGCATCGGCTACATGCCCACCCGCGTGTGGGGCTGTCCGACCACGGCGCTGTGGCTGTACCGGGTCGGCATGCAGCGCGCGAAAAGGCTGCTGCTCACCGGCGACACGATCGACGGCGCAACCGCGAAGGAATGGGGCCTGGCGATCGACGCGGTCGAGCCGCACGAACTCGACGGCGCCGTGGACGCGCTCGCCGAACGCATCAGTGGCGTGCCGCGCGGACAGTTGATGATGCAGAAGCTCGCGATCAACCAGGCCTACGAGAACATGGGACTGGCGACGACGCAGCTGATCGCGACCGTCTTCGACGGCATCACGCGGCACAATCCCGAAGGCATGTGGTTCCGCGCGCATGCCGCCAAGCACGGTTTCCACTCCGCCGTCGAATGGCGCGACTCCGGTCGACCGATCCCGGAAGGCGACGAAGCACGACGGCTGGCGAAGGAGCTGCGCGGCGAGTAAGAACCGTCGCCCGCCGGCGCGAGCGCGTCCGCGATCATGCCCTGCCCTTCGGGAAGCGAGCCGCGACGGCGACGATGGGGTAAGACGGTGCCGTTCATTCCGCCCCGGCCGCGCCGTTCGCTCGAAGGGGCCACAACGAAATAGGGCCAGCAGGCCGCGCGCCGAGCCGGCGGCCGCCCACAACCGATGTCCATGGGATCCCAGCCTATGCTCACTGTCACCAACCCCGCCAACGGCAGCGTCATCGCCGAACTGCCCGAAGACACGCACGAATCGGTCCTCGCCAAGTACCGCGCCGCGCGCGCGGCCCAGCCCGCGTGGGCCGCGACCACGCTCGAACATCGGCTCGCCTGCATCCGGCGGTTTCGCGAGGGCGTCGTGCGCGACATGGACAAGCTCGCCGCGGTCCTCACGTCCGAAGTCGGCAAGCCGATCCGGCAATCGCGCAACGAGCTCGCCGGACTGCTGGGCCGGCTCGACTTCTTTCTGAACGAGACGACAGGCGCGCTCGCACCGCGGCAGGTCTTCGACGACGGCGGCATGCGCGAGGTGATCGAGCACGAGCCGCTCGGCGTGATCGCCAACATCTCGGCGTGGAACTACCCGTATTTTGTCGGAGCCAACGTCTTCGTGCCCGCGCTCGCCGCGGGCAACGCCGTGCTGTACAAGCCGAGCGAGTACGCCACGCTTACGGGGCTGGAGATCGGCCGCCTGCTGCACGCCGCCGGCGTGCCGCAGGAGATCTTCCAGGTGCTGGTCGGCGGCGGCCGCGTCGGCATCGAGCTGCTGAAGGAACCGGTCGACGGCGTGTTCTTCACCGGTTCGTACGCGACCGGCAAGCGCATCGCCGAAGCCATGGCCGGCCGCATGGTGAAGCTGCAGCTCGAACTCGGCGGCAAGGATCCGACCTACGTGTGCGACGACGTCGACGTCGCTGCGGCAGCCGCTTCGCTCGCCGACGGCGCGATGTACAACACGGGGCAGAGCTGCTGTTCCGTGGAACGGATCTACGTGCACGAGAACATCCACGACGCCTTCGTCGCCGCGTTCGTCGCCGAGGTGAAGAACTTCAAGGTCGGCGAGCCGACCGCCGAGGACACTTACATCGGGCCGCTCGCGCGCGCGCAGCAGGTCAAGGTGCTGCAGATGCAGGTGGCGGATGCGGTCGCCAAGGGCGCGCGTCTGCTCGTCGGCGGCAAGCCGATCGATCGGCCCGGCGGGCACTGGTTCGAACCGACGGTGCTCGTGAACGTGAACCACGACATGCTGCTGATGCGCGAGGAAAGCTTCGGCCCGATCATCGGCATTCAAAAGGTCGCGAGCGACGACGAAGCCGTGCGGCTGATGAACGACAGCGACTACGGCCTGACGGCAGGCGTTTACACCAACAACGAGGCGCGCGCGAAGACGATCCTCGCGCAGATCGCCGCCGGCAGCGTCTACTGGAACTGCTGCGACCGCGTCAGCCCGCGGCTGCCGTGGAGCGGCGTGAAGCACTCCGGCGTGGGGCTCACGCTGTCGACTTACGGCATCGAGACGTTCACGCGGCCGAAGGCGTGGCACTTGCGCGCGCCGTGAGCCTCCGCAACGCGCTCGCCGCGCAGCGCTCGCACGCCGCCCGCCTGAGCGCGGAGGCGCGCTGGCTCGCGATCGGCATCGCGCTGGCGGCCGCCTCATTCGTCGCGTTCGGCGTCGGCTGGTTCGTCGAGCCGCAGGTCACGCTGCGATTGGCCGCGATGACTGGGCTGAACCTGTTGATCGGTCGGGCCGCAGGTCTGTCCTACGGTTTCGCCGTCGAACTGGATCCCGTGCCGGTCGTGCTGGTCAACATGCTGGTCGAGACCATCCAGGTGCTGATCGTCTACCCGCTCGTGGTCATCGGCTGGCGCCACCTTCCGAACCTGCCGCGGCTGCGGCCGTGGCTGGAACGCATCCGCGTCGACGCCCACGCGCGCCAGGGCTGGGCGCAGCGGTTCGGAGTCGCCGGTCTGTTCGCGTTCGTCTTCGTGCCGTTCTGGATGACCGGCCCAGTGGTCGGCGCGATCGTCGGCTTCCTGCTCGGTCTGAGGTCGAGAGTCATCGTCGCGGTGGTGCTGACTGCGACGTATCTGGCGATCGTCGTATGGGCGCTCGCGATCGGCGGTCTGTCGGCGCTCGCAGCCGCCGCCGCGCAGCGCTGGGCGGTGTTCGTCGCAGCGGCGGCGATCGCCGTGCTGGCGCTGGTCTGGCGGGCGCTGGCGCGGTCGCGTTGACGCGAACGGGGCAGGCCGTCAGCGCCGGACGCACGGCA
>JBBIQI010000086.1:0-14111 GCA_037442465.1 Burkholderiales bacterium | reverse complement strand
GCGGCTTCGACCAGCATGAACACCGCTGTGCCCCAGGCGAGCGACATCGCGATGAACAGCGGCGGCAGCACCGCCGACGCGTACGCCTGCCGCGCGACGAGGAAGGCGAAGATCGTCCCGGTACCGGTCGTCAGCACGAAACGCCAGACGAAGGCGGCGATGCCGGCCGGCTTCGCGTAGCGGTTCATGCGCCGCTCCATCAGCATCCACAGGTACAGCGCCGCGAATGCGAACATCCCCGTGTACAGGAACACGTTCCACGCAAACACCGACGTGAAGTTGTAGTGGGTGGCGGCGACGATCACCCGCTCCGGCCGGCCGAGGTCGAGCATCAGCACCATCAGACCGCCCGCCAGCAGCGCGATGCACAGCAGCCCCGACAGCCGCGCGTAGGGCTTGTATTCGGCGCGCCCGAACACGCTGCCAACCGAGGCGACGTTCAACACGCCCGAGGCGGCGACGATCAGGAAGATCGCGAACACGTGCGGCGTGCCCCACACGATCTCGTTGGTCATGCCGGTGACGATGTGCCCGCGATGCTCCATCACGTAGGCCGCGCCGAGTGCGGCCGCGAGCAACGCGCCGGCGGCGGCGGCGAGCCACCAGAAACGGCGCTCGACGGTGGCGGGCGAAAGCACAGGCAGTGCCGACATTCAGAGCCCCGCGTAGCGCACGCCGAGATCGAGCCGCAGGTCGGCCCGTAGCTGGGTGGTTCGGATCGCTGCGATCCGTCGCGAGATCTCGGACTCCGGATCGTTCAGATCGCCGAAGACGATCGCCTTGGTCGGACAGGCCTGCGCGCAGGCCGTCGTGCGCTCGCCGCGGTCGATGCGGTGCACGCACAGCGTGCACGACTCCACACAACCTTTGCCGCGCGGCACTTCGGGCTTCTGCTGTGTCAGCGGCTCGTGCACGAAGCTGCGCGCCTTGTACGGGCAGGCCATCATGCAGTAGCGGCAACCGATGCAGGTGTGGCGATCGACCAGCACAATGCCGTCGGCGCGCTTGAACGACGCCCCGGTCGGACAGACGTCGACGCACGGCGGCTTGGCGCAGTGCTGGCACATCACGGGGGCCGACGCCTTGCGGCCGCTGCGCATGTCCTTCAACTCCACCTTGCGGATCCACTGCGAGTCGGTCGGTCGCGTGCCGCCTTCGAGTCCATTCTCGCGGTTGCACGCCAGAACGCACTCCTGGCAGCCCTCCTGGCACAGGTTGGCGTCGATCAGCAGACCCCAACGCACGCTCGACGACACCGGCTCGCCCGTCTTGGCGCGCGCGATCTCGATCAGGTGCACGCCGGGTGCGAGCGCAGCGCCCGCCAGCGCGGCCGCGCCCGCCAGCAGGCTGCGGCGCGTGAGCGTTCGCTCGTTGCGGCTCGACTCGCTCATGGCGCTTTCGACGTGACTTTGGCGACTGCGCCTGGCCGGCCCTGATGGCAGTCGAAGCAGTCGAGCTGCACGCCGACGTACTGGTGGCACGACTGGCAGAACGCATCGGGTGCGCCGATCGCGGCACCCGTGGTCTTGCTCGCGTGGCACTCGATGCAACGCGTCAGCGCCTCGTCGCCGCCGCGCACGCCCAGATGCACGGTGCGGTCGCGCCGATGCTTGAGCATCTGCATGTGCGTGCGACGCATCACGTCCGGCGGCGCGACGCAGCTCGTGCTCTTGTCGACCGTGAGGCTGGGCGCGGGTACGCGCGAACCTTCGGCGCCCGCGGTCAGCGTCACGGACGCCAGCACGGCGGCGAGCACGCAGCGTGCGAACCGCGCCATGTCCTGCCTACTCCCCGAGGCCCATCTGGATGTAGCCGGTCGGGCAGACGTCGGCGCAGATGTGGCAGCCGACGCAGCGGTCGTAATCGGTGAACACGTAGCGGCCGGTCGTCGCTTCCTTCTTCGGCACCTTCTTGACCGCCAGTTGCGGGCAGTAGACGACGCAGTTGTCGCACTCGAAGCACAGCCCGCAGCTCATGCAGCGCTTGGCCTCGGCGATCGCCTCGGGCTCGCTGAGCACGCCAAGACGTTCCTCGAAATTGCCCAGCGCGGACTCGCGATCGAGCGTGATGAACTTGCGCTTGTTGCGCGCGGTGAACGTGAAGTGGCCGAGAAACAGCGCCGTGTGCGGGATCACATAGCGGTCCGAACGGTTGTCGAAGTTGTGGATCGCCCCCGGCGTCTTGTCGGTGCCGCGCAGCGGTTCCTTCACCTCGGGGAGCTGAACGCCCTTCTCCAGATACTTGCGCATCAGATCGAACTGATGCACGTCGATCTTCGGCCGCTTTTCCAGCTCCTCGCCGCGCAGAAAGCGGTCGATGCCTTCGGCGGCGATCGCGCCATGGCCGATCGCGGTGGTCAGCAGATGCGGCCGCAGCACGTCGCCGCCCGCGAAGATGCCCGGCTTGCCGTTGACCTGGTAGTTGCGATCGGCGGCAACCGCACCTTTGCCGCTGTCGAATTCCTCGAGCCCCGTGAAGTCGACCGCCTGCCCGATCGCGGAAACGATCAGATCGGCCGGCAGATCCTGCTCGGTGCCCTCCTTGATCTTGATCTCGAGTCGTCCGCCGACCATCCTGGCCTCGCACTCGGCCACGCGCAGCGCGGTGGCGCGGCCGTCGGGACCGCGCACGATGCCCACCGGGGCGAGGCTGCCGCGAATGTCGATGCCCTCCGCCAGCGCTTGCTCCACCTCGTGCTTGTTGGCCTGCATCTTGTCGATCGGGAACACGGTCGTCAGCACGACTTCGGCGCCCTGCTTGACCGAGATCTCGGCCACGTCGTGCGCCATGTGGCCGGCGATGGCCGCCTCGAAGTCGGTCGGCTTGGCGTGCTCGATGTGCCCGAGCCGACGCGCGACCGTGGCCACGTCGATCGACGTATCGCCACCGCCGACGACGACCACGCGCTTGCCGACGTATTTCAGCCGCCCGTCGTTGAACGCGCGCAGAAACGCGGTCGCGGTCACGACGTTCGGCGCCGCCGCATCCTTGACCGGCAGCGCGCGCCCCGCCTGCGCGCCCATGGCAAGGAACAACGCGTCGAAGTCCTTGCGCAACTGCTCGACCGTGACATCGGTGCCGACGCGGCACTTCAGCCTTACGTTGACGCCCAGGTCGAGGATGCGCTGGATCTCGGCGTCGAGCACCTCGCGCGGCGTGCGAAAGCCCGGGATGCCGTAGCGCATCATGCCGCCCAGGTGCTCCCGCTCGTCGAAGATCGTGACCTCGTGGCCTTTCAGCGCAAGCTGGTACGCGCACGACAGACCGGCCGGGCCGCCGCCGATCACGGCGACCTTCTTGCCCGTCCGCTTCTCCGGCGCCTTGTACTTCAAACCGTGCTGGATCGCCCACTCGCCGAGATAGTGTTCGACCGAATTGATGCCAACGTGATCCTCGACCTCGTTGCGGTTGCAACCCGTTTCGCACGGCGCGGGGCACACGCGCCCCATGATCGATGGGAACGGATTGGCCTCGGTCAGGCGCCGCCACGCGTACTCCTGCCAGGTCATGGTCGGCTTGCCGTCGGCGCCCACCGGCGGCTTCTCGATGCCGCGCACGATATTCAGATACCCGCGGATGTCCTCGCCCGAGGGGCAGCTGCCCTGGCACGGCGGCGTCGACTGGATGTAGGTCGGGCACTTGTGCGAGTGATCGGCGTTGAAGATCTTCTGGTGCAGATCCTTCCACTTGTTGTCGCCGTCCTTGAAGCGGCGGAACGTCAGCGGCCTGACTTCGGTATCAGCGGTGGTCGACATCGTGTCTCCGATGCGGTGGATTCCAGGTGGATGTCAATGCGGGGCGGCGTTCAGCCGGATCGCCGTGCTGACGAGCTGATGCACGCCGCCGACCATGTTCATCTTGAAACCGTAGTACGGCAGCACCTTGGTGAACTGCGCCTTGCAGATCGCGCAGATGGTCGCCATGAAGTTGACGCCGTGTCGATCCGCCACGGCGCGCAGCGCTTCCATGCGCGGCAGCGCGCCCTTGACCCGCAGATCGAGCAGCTCGTCGGTCAGCAGCCCGCCGCCGCCGCCGCAGCAAAACGTCTTCTCGCGCGTCGTTTCCGGCGCCATCTCGACGTACTTGTTGGCGACTGCGCGGATGATCGCGCGCGGGATCTCGAACTGGCCGCCCGGCGTATCGCCCATGCGCGAGGCACGCGCGACGTTGCACGAGTCGTGGAACGTGATTACCCGGTGATCGTTCTTTTCCTTGTCGAACTTCAGCGCGCCGCGCCGGATCAGATCCCAGGTGAATTCGCAGATATGGGTGGGCTGGCGCACGCTCGGATCGAGCTGACGCTGCAACTGCACCGCGAACGGATCCTTGCCGCCGGCGCCGATGCCGACCAGCGTGTTCCAGAACGAGTACGCGACCCGCCATGCGTGGCCGCATTCGCCGACGACGATGCGCTTGACCCCGAGCTCGAGGGCGGCCTCGCGGATGCGCAGCGCGATCGCGCGCAACTGTTCGTAGTTGCCGATGAAAAGGCCGAAGTTGCCGGCCTCGGACGCCTTCGACGACAGCGTCCAGCGAATGCCGGCGGCATGGAACACCTTGGCGTAGCCGATCAGGCTGTCGACGTGCGGCTCGGCGAAAAAATCCGCCGACGGCGTCACCAGCAGTACTTCCGCACCTTTTTCATCAAGCGGGAAGCGCACGTCGACGCCGGTGTCTTCCTTGACGTCTTCTTCCAGCCCGGTCAGCGTGTCCGCCAGCGCAGGACCCGGCAGCCCCAGGTTGTTGCCGACCTTGTGGACCTTGCCGATGATCTCGTTGGTGTACTTCTGCCCGTAGCCGACCGCATCCAGGATTTCCTTGGCGGCCATCGTCACCTCAGCGGTATCGATGCCGTACGGGCAGAACACCGAGCAGCGCCGGCACTCCGAGCACTGGTTGAAGTACGTGTACCACTCGTCGAGCACGTCGCGCGTCAGGTCGCGCGCGCCGACGAGTTTTGGAAACAGCTTGCCCGGCAGCGTGAAGTAGCGCCGATACACGCTGCGCATCAGCTCCTGGCGCGCGACCGGCATGTTCTTCGGATCCTGCGTGCCGACGAAATAGTGGCACTTGTCCGCGCACGCGCCGCAGTGCACGCAAGAGTCCATGAAGACCTTCAGCGAACGGTACTTGGCGAGCAGCGTGCCCATGTGCTCGATCGCGCGGCGCTCCCAGCCGTCGGCAAGCTGGCCCGGGAAACCGATCGCCTGCTGGATCTTGTCGCTGGCGACGTACGGCCGCGACTTTTCCATCGCGCCGGGCACCAGCGGCGGCGGTGCCGGAAACTCGCGCAGCGGCGGGGCGGTGACGTCGGCAGCCATCTAGCGGCGCTCCAGTTGTGCGGCCCAGGCCGCCAGATGCCGCGTCTCGCGCGGGTTGTCCACCTGGTTGCGCGACGGCGAAAAGAACACGCCGGGCGCGTGCAGCAGCTTGGAGAACGGAAATACGATCATCAGCGCCGCCACCAGCGCCAGATGCACGTACAGCACGCCGTCCGCAGGCAGCGGCTGCCAGTCGAAATACATCAAGCCGAGGAAGAACTTCTTGACGGCGACGACATCCGTGTGCAGCACGTACTTCATCGCCAGCCCCGACGCCGCGATCGCCGCCAGCAGCACGAGCATCAGGTAATCCGACGGCGTCGAGATGTAGCGGATGCGTTCGACCGCGATGCGGCGCGCCAGCAGTCCCGCCAGCCCGATCAGCATGCCGAAGCCGGCCAGAATGCCGACGGGCTGCACCAGCACGACCCACGACCACACCGGTTCGGTGAAGTAGCGCAGATGGCGCGCCAGCACCAGCGCCAACGAGGCGTGGAACAGCCAGCCGAACAGCCACGTCCACAGGCTGCCTTTGAACAGGCTCTCGAACAGCACCACCTCGCGCAGCATGCGCAGCGCCACCCCGCCCCGCGTGACAGGCGCCGGCGTGGTCGGGATCTTCAGCGGTGCCGGCGTACGCACGTAGTCGGCGATGCGCAGCGCCAGTCCCGCCAGCAACACCACGGTCGCGGCGTAAAACAACAAGGCGAACGCTACGGTCGCGGCGGACATGGCGAGTGCGGGGCCGCCACGGGCGCGACCCCGCGCGATCGAACCGTCAGACGCAGCCGGTCGGTTTGGGCAGGCCGGCGATCTTGCACGCCTGCTTGGCCGGGCCGTACGGGAACAGCTCGTACAGGTACTGGCTGTTGCCCTTCTCCGGTCCAAGCGTCTTGCCGATCGCCTTGGTCAGAACGCGAACGGCCGGCGCGATCTGGTATTCCTCGTAGTACTTGCGCAGGAAGTTGACCACTTCCCAGTGGTTGTCGGACATCTCGATGTTCTCGGCCTTGGCGATCGCGTTGGCGAGCTCCTCGTTCCAGTCGCCGAGGTTGACGAGGTAGCCCTCCTCGTCGGTTTCGTAGGTCTTGCCATTGACTTCGATGGTGGGCATCGGATTCTCCTTCGCGAAAGTGATGCGGGCTGTCTACAGCCACGACTGGCAGTTGGGGTGCTCGACGACCAGGTCGACGAAGCCGTCGTAGCCGACGGTCTGCACACCGTCGATCACGCGATCGGCCACGCCGCGCGCCTGCAGATCGGGTTCGAGGACGAATACCTTCAATTTGGACATCGCCTGGCGCAGTTTGGGCTCGGCGGCATTGCCGCGCGTGGCGGCGTACACGGCGTCCTCGATCAGCAGCAGCGCGCCCGAGCGCGCCAGCCGCAACACGGTGTCGAGCGAGGTCCTTTCCAACGGGGATTTGTTCAGGATGTGCAGCATCACGCGCCCCTAGAAGCTCAGCACCACGTCCTGCTGTTCCATCAGCTCGCCGAGCGCCCGCGTGTCGACGACCTTGACCTCCGCGATCAGGTCCTCGGCGGTCAGCCCGCGCGCGGCCAGCGACTCGGCCTCGACGTACAGCTTGTCGATGTCGTAGTCCTCCAGCGCGCGGTAGGTCGGCGAGAAGTTCTTGGTGGCGATCGCCTTGGTCTGCATGCCCTTCTTCAACTGGTAGACGCCGTCGTCGATGAACGCCAGCGATACATCCTGTTCGAAAGCGGCCGCGATCAGCACGACCTCGAGGCTTTCCAGCGCGTAGATCGACCCGTACGGCGCCTTGCGGTTGACCAGCATGAACTTTTTCATCGCTAGTCTCCGAAGGTGACGACCCGGTCGGCCTTGATGCCCGAGTCGATCAACTGCCCGAGCCCGGAGATGCGGAAGCCCGGCGCGAGCGTGTCGGCCACCAGGCCGCGCCGCAAGCCGGCGGCCACGCACACGACCAGATCGACTTTGTGCTCCTCCGCCAGCTTGCTCCATCGGCCGACGATGTTGCGATCGTCCTGCGGCGGCTCGGTGAACTTCGAGGCGTTGTTCACGCCGTCGTGATAGAAGAACACCCGCTGGATCTCATGCCCCTTGGCGAGCGCGGCCATGCAGAAGAGGTAGGCCGAATCGCTCGCCTGATGCTGATACGGCCCTTCGTTGACCAGAACTGCGATCTTCACGTTCGATCCCGGCGCGCCTCAGAAGCGGATGTGCGTCGACGCGTTGAGATTGACCCGTGAACCGCGCCAGTCGTCGATCAGGTACTTGGTGAACGTCAGCCCGGTCTTCTCGAAAAAGCGCGGCCAGCCGATTCGCTCGATCCAGTCGGCCATGCGTTCCCACGAGCGCGCGTCTTCCTTGTACACGCGCAGGATGCGCTTGACCACTTCGCTCACTTCTGGCCAGCGCGGCGGATTGTTCGGCAGACCGGAGGCGACCATCTTCATGAAGGTCGGCTTGCCGCGCGCGTTGGAGTTCTTGCCGCCGACCCAGATGGCCAGCTTCGAGTGCTCCGGATCGTTGATCTGCATCGGCGGGCACGGCGGATAGCAGGCGCCGCAGCAGATGCACTTCTTCTCGTCGACTTCGAGCGATGGTTTGCCGTTGACCAGCGCCGGCCGGATCGCCGCCACCGGGCAGCGCGCGACCACCGCGGGCCGCTCGCACACGTTGGCCACCAGGTCGTGATTGATCTTCGGCGGCTTGGTGTGCTGCACGATGATCGCGATGTCGGCCTGTCCGCCGCAGTTGATCTCGCAACACGAAGTCGACAGATGCACGCGGTTGGGCATCTCCTCCTTGCGGAACTCGTCGATCAGTTCGTCCATCAGCGCCTTGACCGCGCCGGAGGCGTCCGTGCCCGGGATGTCGCAGTGCAGCCAACCCTGCGTGTGCGCGATCATCGACACCGAGTTGCCGGTGCCGCCGACGGGGAAGCCGGCCGATTCGAGCGCGTCAATCAGCGGCTCGACCTTGTCCCACTTCGACACGCCGATCTCGACGTTGCTGCGGATCGTGAAGCGGACGTGGCCCTCGCCGAACTTGTCGATGATGTCGCACAGCTTGCGGATCGTGTACACGTCCATCTGCCGCTGCGTGCCGGCCTTCACCGTCCACAGTTCGTCGCCGGACTTGGCGACGTGATGCAGCACGCCGGGGCGCGGACGGTCGTGGTACTTCCACTGGCCGTAGTTCTTCCGCATCAGCGGGTGCAGGAACTGCCAGTTGTCGGGCACGCCGCTTTCGATCGCCCGCCGGGGTGTCTTCGGCGCCGCCGGCTTGGCCGGGGCGACAGGTGCTTCGACTTGCGTCATCCTCGTTCCTCTCAAGCCGCTTTCTTCTTGGCCTTCATCTTGGCCACTTCCTCGTCCCAGCCGTCGGTACGCACGTACGGGTTCGTGCGCGGCGCCGACACCATGTTCGGGTCGACGTCCAGCCCGACGCCTTCGAGGAAGTTGACCAGCCCGATGCGTTCGATCGTCTCGCCGATGCGCTCGTGCTCGAGCGCGTTCTCGGCAAAGAAGTCGACGATGCGCTTGGCCAGGTCGACCAGCGCCTCGCGGTCCTCGTCGGTCGCGAGCTTCATGAACGGCACGATCACCGTGCCCATCAGGTCGCCGATCTTCAACGTGCGCTTGCCGCCGCACAGGATCGTCGCCCCCGTGTCGTCCCCGTGCGCCAGCGCGCCGGTCATCACGTTGATGCAGTGCATGCAGCGCACGCAGTCGCGGTTGTCGATTTCGAGCGCCTGCGTGTCGTTGAGCGCCACACTGGAGATGGAGTCACCCTTACGGACATCCTTGATCTCCTTGACCTGGATCGCCCTGGTCGGGCAGCGGGCGACGACGTCGTTGACCAGCTCGTTCATGCCGTGCTTGGCGAACCACTTCTTCGCCAGCGCTTCGTCGGTCTTGATGTTGTCGCGCCACGTGCCGATCACCGCCAGATCCGCGCGCTGCACCGAGTTCATGCAGTCGTTCGGGCAGCCGGAGAACTTGAACTTGAACTTGTACGGCAGCGCCGGACGGTGAATGTCGTCGAGGAAGTTGTTGATCACCGTGCGATGCGCCTTGGCCTCGTCGTAGCACGACTGCTCGCAGCGCGCATGCCCGACGCACGACATCGACGTACGTACCGCGGGACCGGCGCCGCCCAGATCGAAGCCGAGTTCGTTGATCGCGTCGAAGGCGTCCTGCACCTTGTCGGTCTTGACACCCTGGAACATGATGTCGCCGCTCTGGCCGTGGAACGCAATCAGCCCCGAACCGTGCTCCTCCCAGGCGTCGCACAGTTTGCGCAGGATGTCGGTCGAGTAATGCATTCCCGCCGGCGGCATCACGCGCAGCGTGTGGAACTCGGCCGCATCCGGAAACTTCGGGTTGCCATTTTCGTCCTTCAGTTCGGTGAAGCGCGGAATCACGCCGCCGCCGTAACCGAACACGCTGACGGTTCCGCCCTTCCAGTAGCCCTTGCGGGTCTCGTACGAGGTCTCGAGCTGGCCGAGCACGTCGACCATGTAGTCCTTGTCCTTGGCCAGTCGCTTCAGTCCCGTCACGAAGCTTGGCCATGGACCGCTTTCGAGCTCGTCGAGCATCGGGGTTTCGTGCATCGGCTTCGCCATTTTCTTCAAGCCTCCTGCTATATCGGTCCGTGCGGGACCGGGGATTGCGGTCGTCGTCGACCGGGGTGCGCACTCGCCGCCGTTCACCGCCTCCGCAGTGTGGGCGCAGCGAATCTCCGCAGCATCCTACGGTCCACCGTCAGGGCCAACCATCACCCGCGATGATTACGCGGATAACCCGAAAGGGAGGGGTCCGCAGCCAACCCGGGTGATGGCACGCTGTCGGTTGGGCGGGCTATAGATGCACGGCGGACGACGCCGAGGCGATCGCAGCCGACGCCGCAGCATGGGCGAATGCACGATGCATCCGCGACGAACGAACCGCGACGATGGAAGACACCGATGGACCGACACGACCCGTCCGCGAACGGGGATATAGGCGAAGACAAACTGACTGTGACCGCGCTCACCAAGATGCGCGCGCCCATCGGCGGTCAGGACATCGAGCTGCAGCAGATCGACTACGTGATCGGCGGCCTCAGTTTGCTGCGCGTGCGCATCCGCGAAGGGCGCCGGCACACCGTCTTCGACATCGACGCCGCTACCGCGGCGGCCTGGGGCGAGGCGATGCTGCGGTGGGGCCAGGCGCAGGCCGGCGCGCCCTCGCCCACGCGATGAACGGCGCCAACGCGGTCGATTTCGCCTTCGCCGTGAGCGGCGATCGCATCGCGCGCGACTATGCGGACGGGCTGTACCACGCGCTGGCGGCCGCCCTGCCATGGCTCGACGACGAACCGCTCGCCGGCGTGCATCCGATCCGCGGATTGACCCCATGCGCAGACGGGTTGATGCTCGGCGGGCGCACTCGACTGCTGCTGCGCGCCCCGGTGCAGCGCGCGCCCGAGTGCGAGAGGCTGCAGGGCGCGCAGATCGAAGTGCCGGCGCCGCTGGCGATCGGGCGCGTCAGCGTGCGCCAGTTGCTCGCCTATCCAGTGCTGCACGCGCGGCTCGTGGTCACCGGCGCCGAGGACGAGGCCAACTTCGTGGCCGACATCGAGCGCAGCCTGGCCGACCTGGCGCTCGATTGCGAGATGATCGTTGGCAAGCGCGGCGAGGTACGGGCCGGCGGGCACCGGCTGGTCGGCTTCAGCCTGATGCTGCACGGCCTGCCCGCGGACGATTCGCTGCGTGTCCAAGCGCACGGCCTCGGGCTGCATCGCAAGCTCGGCTGCGGGCTATTCGTGCCGCACAAGTCGATTGCCGCCGTGGGCGCGTGAGCCGAGCGGAAAAGGAGCCGACCGATGAATACGCGCGCCGCCGTCACGCTGGACATGAGCGGGCTGTCGTGCCCGCTGCCGCTGCTGGGCGCGAAGAAGATCCTCGACGATCTGCCGGACGGCCAGCACATGGTCCTGATCTCGGACTGCCCGGGCACCGGCGACGATCTGCGCGCGTGGGCCGACATCACAGGACACGAGGTCGTGCGAACCGAGAGGCTCAACGGGCATCGGGTCGCGTACACGATCCGGCGCAGCGCCGGCCCCGCTCGATTCGGCGGCAACGTGATGTTGGACATGCGCGGCGCGGCGTGTCCCGGGCCGATCGTCGAAGCCGAGCGACTGCTGCACGGCATGCAGGTCGGCGAGGTGCTCGTGCTGATCGGCAACTGCCCCGGAATCGCCGCCGACGTCGAGGCGTGGACCGCGAACAGCGCGGTCGAACTGATCGACCGTTACGAGCCCACCCCGGGCGAATTCGAGTTCTACCTGCGGAGAAAGTAAAGGAGACACGATGGCATACGAGGTCAACGGCAGGGTGCTGGAAGTCGACGACGAGGGCTATCTGCTGGAAGCGGACTTCTCCGACGACGTCTGCCCGGTCATCGCCGCCGCCGAAGGCATCGCGCTGACCGACGACCACTGGACGGTGATCCGCTACCTGCGCGACAAGTACCGCGAGGACGGCCACACGCCCAACTACCGCAACATGCTGCGCGAGTTGAGCGAACTGCACCCAGGCTGGGACAACAAGCGGCTGTACGATCTGTTTCCGCTGGGCCCTGCCAAGCAGGGGGTTCGCATCGCCGGCCTGACCAAGCCGTACGGCAAGGGCGGTTACTGACGCCGATTCCATGAGCACGCGCTCGATCCGCACGAAGAGCCGCTGGTTCAACCGCGCCAAGGCGCGCGACCCGGAAGTGCTCGCCAGCGTGGCGGCGTTCAACGCCTGGCGGCTCGGGCTAAACACGATCAAGCGCATGCGCAGCGCGCACTTCGAGATCGAAGCGAGCCCGCAGTATTTCGCTTTCCTCGGCGAATACCTCGTGTTCCTGATCCAGATCGCCGATCGCTTCGCCTTCTCGCGCCTGGCCTTACCGCGGCGGCGTGCATTTACGATCGCGCTGGTCAAGTCGCTCGCGGACCAGATCGCCGAAAACCGCGCCCGCCTGCTCGGCGACGACTACGACGCGGTGCGCCGCGATTTCATCGACCTGTACAACGCGCGCGCCGACGACTACGCCGCGCTGCCATTCGACGACAAGCTCGGCCCGGATTACGCGTTCATGCGCTACTGCAGCCAGGCGCTGCGCGAAGTCGCCGCACCCGAGGATCGCGCCTGGATCGCCGACCAGTTGATGTCGTACGAAGCGCCGGATGCGATCGCCACGCTGCGGCGCGTGCTCGACAGCGCGGTGTCGACCGCGGGCGCCATCAGCGCCGCCAACGACGAAGAGCCGCGCGATCCGGGCCCGCTGCCCGAAATGCCCGGTGTCGACGCACCCGTCGGCGACCCGATTCCGCCTGAGTGAGCCGCCGGTGAGTCGCATGCAAACGCGTGTGCCGCGCCACTTCGATCTCGAAGACCACGCCGCGTACGAGGCCTGGCGCGAGCGCAAGCTCGCAGCTTACCCGGCGAACGAGCAGGCCCTGCTGGTCGAGGTACGCGACCCAACCCGGCTGACGCCTGCCGAGCGCGGCGCGCTGATCGAGCGCTGCGCGCGTGCCAACATGGCCGTGTACGCGGCGCCGGCGGACGCGCACGGCGGGCAGGACGCGCTGCGCGCGATCGGCGCCCAGCTCGGCCTGCACACGCTCGACATCAACTATCTCGCCGACGACGACGGCATCACGCCGCTGGCGGTGGCCGCCGACGGCAAACGAACCCAGTACATCCCCTACACCGACCGCGCGATCCGCTGGCACACCGACGGCTACTACAACCCGCCCGAGCGAACGATCCGCGCGATGCTTCTGCATTGCGTGCAGCGCGCCGAAAATGGCGGCGAAAACCGCGTGCTCGACCACGAACTGGCCTACATCGCGCTGCGCGACGAAGACCCGGAGCACATCCGCGCGCTGATGCGGCCGCGCGCGATGACGATTCCCGCGCGCGCCGAGGAAGGCGAAGTCGAGCGCGGCGACCAGACCGGCCCCGTTTTCTCGATCGACCCCGACGGCCACCTGCACATGCGCTACACCGCGCGCACGCGCAGCATCGCGTGGGAAGACGAACCGTCGGTGCACGCCGCCGCTGCGGCGCTCGCGCGCGTGCTGGAGACGGATCCGCGCGTGTTGCGGGTGCGGCTCGAGCCCGGCATGGGCCTGGTCTGCAACAACGTGCTGCACGACCGCGCGGCATTCACGGATTCGGCGGCACACCGCCGTCTGATCCTGCGCGCGCGCTACTACGAGCGCATCGCCGCCCCAGCGTAGCGATCCACCCGACTCGCCGACGGCCGTCCGATTGCCACGCCCCGCCACCCCGGCCCCGGTGCGGCCAGCGTTGCACACCGTCGCACCGGATGCCAAGCCGTCGACCTGATCCGAGAGTCCCCACGACAGAGACACAGAGACTCAGAGGCACAGAGAAAGCCCAAGAATCCGGTCCTTGCTCGCATTCCACGCCTCACCGGCCGGGTGAGCGAGCCTGTTCGTACGACCGTTTGTCCCGAATCCGGCAATCCGCCGATGCCGTTTCGCGCAAGTGCGTTGCGCGGTCGGGGCCTGCGGTTTCGACAGCGCTCACCCAGCGGGTGAAGCCGCGATCGGCCGGGGCATCACGCGCTGGCGCAAGGCGCAGGCGCGGAATGCGCGCCGGCGTCGAGCCACGCGCCGACGCTGCCGTCCGCAGCGCCAAGGTTGTCGTCATCCCGAGCGCAGCGAGGGATCTCCGCGTGGCGAGCGGGTGAGATTCCTCGCCTTCGGCTCGGAATGACGAGGAAGTTCGGCTCGGAATG
>JBBIQI010000085.1:0-14157 GCA_037442465.1 Burkholderiales bacterium | reverse complement strand
TAGGCACACAGATCACGATGTCCGTTCCCAATCCCACCGAATCCATCCGACGCGCCGAAGACACGCCCTACGCGCGGCTGGGCGGCGATGCCGGCGTGCGTGCGCTGGTCGATCGCTTCTACGATCTGATGGATCTCGAACCCGCCTACGCGGCACTGCGCCGCGTGCACGGCAACGACCTGGCACACGCGCGCGACAAGCTGTACTGGTTTCTGAGCGGCTGGCTCGGCGGGCCGAACCTGTACGTCGAGCGCTTCGGCCACCCGGCGCTGCGCGCGCGCCACCTGCCGTTTGCGATCGGCACCGTCGAGCGAGATCAGTGGGTCGCGTGCATGGCGCAGGCGATGCGCGAGCTGGGCGTGGACGCGCAACTGCAGGCGCAGCTTGCGCAAGCGTTCTTTCGCACCGCCGACTGGATGCGCAACCGGGCCGATGATTGACCATTACTTATCCTCGGGACACGTGCCAACGGCTTGGCGTCTGCATGCTTCAGCCCTCGTCATTCCGAGGCAAGGGCAAGGAATCTCCGCTGCTCGCAATACCGAGATCCCTCGCTGCGCTCGGGATGACGGAACCGGCGACAGCCAGCGCGAAGCGAACTTGCAGGGTGGCGGAGTCACGAGGTTGCGTAATCCTCGGTAGGCGGCCTTCTATGATCGCGCCACGGAGGTCCGACGCTTGATCACCCTCGATATCCTCGCGCTTGCCGGCGCGCTGCTCGTCGCGCTCGGCGTGCTGGCACTGGCGCTGCGCCGCGACGCCCGCGTCGGCGCGCGCCTCGACGAACTGCAGCGACGATCCGACGAACAGGGCGAGCGCCTCGAGCGCGAGTTGCGCGCCGCGGTCGAAAGCGCGGCCAGCCAGGTGCGCGTCGAGACCAGCGCCCGACTCGCGGAGCTGCAAACGGCGCTGCTCGGCCAGCTCGCCAGTCTGGCCGGCGTGCAGACCACGCAGTTGGGCGGCTTCAGCCAGCAGGTGGCGCGGCTGTCGGAGCTGGCCGAAGCGAGCGCGCGCGCCAATCGCGAGGAAAGCGCCGAGCAACTGAAGCGCCTCGCGCAGCTGCTGCAGCAGCAGGTCGCCGACCTGGGCCACGCGATGCGGCAGCAGCTCGCGGAGGTCAGGCAGACGCTCGAAGCGCGACTGCAGACGCTGCAGCAGGGCAACGAGGCCAAGCTCGAGCAGATGCGCGCCACCGTCGAGGAGAAGCTGCAGACGACGCTCGAAGCGCGTCTCGGAGAATCCTTCCGCATCGTATCGGAGCGCCTCGAGCAGGTGCATCGCGGGCTCGGCGAGATGCAGGGCTTGGCGCAGGGCGTGGGCGACCTCAAGCGCGTGCTGACGAACGTCAAGACGCGCGGCACCTTCGGCGAGGTGCAGCTCGCTGCGCTGCTCGAACAGGTGCTGGCGCCGGACCAGTACGCGGCCAACGTCGCCACCCGGCCCGGCTCGAGCGAGCGCGTCGAGTTCGCGCTGCGCATGCCCGGGCGCGACGACGGCGAACCGGTCTGGCTGCCGATCGACGCCAAGTTCCCGGCCGAAGATTACGAGCGCCTGCTCGCCGCGCACGAGGCGGCCGATCCGGCCGGCGTCGAGGCCGCGGCCAGGGCGCTCGAGTCGCGCGTCCGCAACGAGGCGCGCACGATCCGCGACAAGTACGTCGAGCCGCCGCACACGACCGACTTCGCGATCCTGTTCCTGCCGACCGAAGGACTGTTCGCCGAAGTGCTGCGCCGGCCGGGGCTGACCGAAGCGCTGAACCGCGAGCTGCGCGTCGTGATCGCCGGCCCGACCACGCTGTTCGCGATGCTCAACTCGCTGCAGATGGGTTTCCGCACGCTGGCGCTGGAGAGGCGCTCGGCCGAGGTCTGGCAGGTGCTTGGCGCGGTGAAGACCGAGTTCGGCAAGTTCGGCGACGTGCTGGCGCGACTGAAGGCGCAATTGGCGACCGCCTCGAACACGATCGATCAGGCGGAAACGCGCACGCGCCAGATGGGGCGCGCGCTGCGGTCGGTCGAAGCCCTGCCGGCCGAGCAGGCCGCGCGAGTCCTGCCGGCCGAGCCCAACAACGAGGGTTGAGAATGTCCCGTGGGCGGCTGGCCCACGGCGCCGTCGAACGCGCCGGTCGATCGAAGTGCGCGCGGCGAATGCCGAAAATTCACGTTGCCCGGGCGCGCGGCGGCGCGGTGTAATCGGCGCCATCCGCAGTCCCATCCTATTCCGTCCCGATGGCCGAGGCCGACCCGCAGCACGACGACCCCGCGCGCTGGTCGCGTTACCGCAAGGCGATCGAGCACGCAGGCGACGGTTTTTTCGTCATCGACCGCGACCTGCGCGTCGTCGAAGTCAACGACACGCTGTGCGCGATGTTCGGCTATGCGCGGCGTGAGATGCTCGGTCGCAATCCGCTGGACTTTGCCGCGCCGGAGGCGCGCGCAGCCGTTCGCGCGCAGTGGCAGAGCATCGACCGCGTCGAGCGGCGGCGCTATCGGTTCGAAGGTCAGCGCCGGGACGGCAGCCGCTTTCCGGCGCTCGTGCGTTCGGTGACTCACCGCGACGCCGACGGCATGATCGAAGGCTCGGTCGGCTTCGTCACCGACCTGTCCGAGATCGAGCAGGCGCAGCAGGCGATCGCGGCATCGGAGCGCGAACTGCGCTCGATTCTGGACAACATGCAGGACACCTACTATCGGACCGACATCGAAGGCCGCATCGTGCGCGCGTCGAAGTCGGCCGAGCGGCTGCTCGGTTATCCGCTCGAGCAGCTTCTCGGACGCCGGCTCGCCGACCTGTATTGCGAGCCCGCCGAGCGCGACGAGTTCCTGCGCCTGCTCGAAGCCAATGGCGGCGCGGTGCAGCAGTTCGAATCGCGCCTGCGGCGCGGCGACGGCACGGCGATCTGGGTTTCGACCAACGCCCAGTATTGCCGCGACGCCGCTGGCCGCGTCATCGGTGTCGAAGGCACGACGCGCGACATCACCGAGGCGCGGTGCGCTCAGGAGCAACTGCGGCTGGCCGCGCGCGTGTTCGAGGGCGCGGCCGAAGGCATCGTGATCACCGATCGCGCGCTCACGGTCCTGTCGGTCAACCCGGCGTTCGCCGAGATGGCCGGCATCGCCCAGGCGCACGCGAGTGGGCGCCGGCTCGTGGAGTTCGCTGCCGACGCCGGCGGGGAGGACCTCGAGGCGCTCCTGTGCCAGGCGCTGGCGCAGCGCGCGCAGTGGAGCGGAGAGGTGCGCGCGCGCCGCGCAGACGGCGGCGGTTTTGCGAGCTGGCTCAGCGTGTCGGCGGTGCGCGACGGCCGCGGCGCGCCGACCCACTGCGTGGCGATGTTTTCGGACATCACCGAGCGCAAGGCTTCGCACGCGCGCATGGCCTTCCTCGCGCATCACGATCCGCTGACCGAGCTACCGAATCGGCTGCTGCTGCGCGACCGCGTCGACCAGGCCATCTCGCGCGCCGCGCGCACCGGCACGAAGCTGGCGCTGCTGTTCGTCGATCTGGACGACTTCAAGCGCGTCAACGACTCGTTCGGGCACCAGACCGGCGACGCGTTGCTGCGCGAGATCGCGCATCGGCTCGCGCACTGCGTGCGCGACACCGACACCGTCAGTCGCCACGGTGGCGACGAGTTCGTCATCGCGCTGCCCGACCTGACCGACGTCGCGGTGGTCGAGCGAGTCGCGCGCTGCATCGCCGAGCAAGTGGCGGCACCGCTGCACGCAGGCGGCGCACAGGTGCGCGTGTCCTGCTCGATCGGTGTGGCGCTGTACCCGGGCGACGGCGAGGACTGCGACGCGCTGGTTCGGCACGCCGACGCCTCGATGTACGCGGCCAAGCGCGCCGCGCGTGCGGCGATCTGACCCTCAGCGCGGCGCCGCGCGCCGCCGCGCGATCACCGGCGCAAGCTCCGCGTGCGCGCGCCGCAGCAGCTCCGCGGTCGTATCCCAGCCGATGCACGCGTCGGTCACCGAAACGCCGTAGGCGAGCTGCGAAAGGTCCCGCGGAATCGGCTGGTTGCCCGGGTTGATGTGGCTCTCGAGCATCATGCCGATGATCGAAGTGGACCCCTCCTTGATCTGATGCACGCAATCGGCGAACACGAGCGGCTGCAGCGAAGGATCCTTCAGCGAGTTTGCGTGCGAGCAGTCGACGACGATGTTCGGCGCCAGCCCGGCCTGCACGAGCGCCCGCTCGGCAAGCTTGACGCTGACCGAGTCGTAGTTGGGACGACCGCCGCCGCCGCGCAGCACCAGATGGCCGTGCGGATTGCCGCGAGTGCGCACGACTGCGGTGCGGCCGTCGGCGTTGATGCCGAGGAAGCTGTGCGGATGCGCCGCCGACTTGATCGCGTTGATCGCGACGTCGAGCGCGCCGTCGGTGCCGTTCTTGAAACCGACCGGCGTCGACAAACCGCTCGCCATTTCGCGGTGCGTCTGCGACTCGGTCGTGCGCGCGCCGATCGCGTACCAGGTGATCAGGTCCGCCAGATACTGCGGCGACAGCGGATCGAGCGCCTCCGAGCCGGTCGGCATGCCCAGCTCCGCCAGATCCAGCAACAGTTGCCGCGCACGTGTGATGCCTTCCTCGATGTGGAAGGAGTCGTCCATGCGCGGGTCGTTGATGAAGCCCTTCCAGCCGGTCGCCGTGCGCGGCTTCTCGAAATACACGCGCATCACGACGAACATCGTCTCGGCTACCTCCGCGGCCAGCCGCGCGAGCCGCCGCGCATAGTCGATGGCGGCGACTGGATCGTGGATCGAGCAGGGGCCGGCGATGACGAAGATGCGCGGATCGCGCCGCTCGAGGATCGCGCGCAGTGTGGCGCGCCCGCGCGCGACGGTCTCGGCGGCTTTCGCCGTCAGCGGCGCGCGCGCGTGGACCTCGGCGGGCGTGGGCATCGCGTCGAAGCCGATGACGTTGACGTTTTCGAGCGCCGGCGCCGCCGGCGGCAGTGCGTGATTCATGCTGATCCCGTGGATCGACCCGACACCTTCAGGCCGCCTGCAGCCGGTCGAGCGCGGCGTGCAGCGTTTCGTCCTTCTTGGCGAAGCAGAAACGAACGACACGCGCCTCGAACGGCCGCTCGTAGAAGACCGACACGGGAATCACCGCGACCCCATAGTCGACGATCATCTTCTGCGCAAACTCGGCCTCCGGCCGATCCGAGATCGCCGAATAATCGGCGAGAACGAAGTACGTGCCTTCGCACGGCAGCAGGCGGAAGCGCGTGCGCGCCAGCCCGGCGGCGAACAGATCACGCTTGGCCTGGTAGAAGGCCGCGAGTGTGTCGTACGGCGCGGGGTCTTCCAGGTAACGCGCGAGCGCGTGCTGCGCGGGCGTGTTGACCGCGAAGACCATGAACTGGTGGACCTTGCGCAGCTCGGCGGACAGCGCGCGCGGTGCGCATGCATAGCCGATCTTCCAGCCGGTCGTATGGAAGGTCTTGCCGAAGCTGGAGATCACGACGCTGCGCTCGGCGAGCAGCGGCGAAGTCGCGACCGACCGATGCGGCTGGCCGTCGAAGACGATGTGTTCGTAGACCTCGTCGGAGATCACGAACAGCCCGGCCGATGCGACGATCGCCTCGAGCGCGCGCAGGTCTTCTGCGCGCAGGATGCGGCCGGTCGGGTTGTGCGGGAAGTTGATCATCAGCGCGCGCGTGCGCGGCGTGATCGCGGCGCGGACGCGTTCCCAGTCGGGCGCGTAACCGTGCGCGGCATCCAGCGGCACGAACACCGGTCGCGCGCCCGCCAGCTCGATCGACGGCACGTAGCTGTCGTACACGGGCTCGAGCACGATCACTTCGTCGCCGGCTCGCACGAGCGCTAGCACGGCGGTCATCAGCGCCTGCGTGGCGCCGGCGGTGATCGTGATCTCCGTTTCCGCGTCGTAGGCGCGTCCGTACAGTCGCGCGACCTTCGCGGCGATCGCGTGCCGCAGCGCGGGCACGCCGGCCATCGGGGCGTACTGGTTGTGGCCGGCGGCGATCGCTTCGGCGCAGTAGCGCTGCAGCCGCACGTCGCAATCGAAGTCCGGAAAGCCCTGGCCGAGGTTGACCGCGCCGTGCTTCGCCGCCAGCGCCGACATCACGGTGAAGATCGTCGTACCGACGCGCGGCAGCTTCGATGGGCCGAGCAGCGCGGCCAGATCGGATGCGGGCGGGCGCGGTGCGGACAACGCGGGATCGTTGGACATCGGCAGCCGCGGCGCGGGTGCGTCGTCATCGCGCGGTGCGCGACGCGGCGGGGTCGGGAGCACGCGCAAATTATACTTTCGCGGGTCGCTTGCCCTTGGCAGCCGACGCGCGCGGCCAGTCGACAGCGACGTTGTCGACTTCGTATTGGCCAGCACCGGCGTCAACGGTGCGCCGCGTGCCCGATCCGTTGGGGGCGGATGCAAGCTCGCGTGCAGCGAGCGCGATCGTTTTTCAGTGAACGCACCGGCGCACAGTGCGCGGAGGGACCTGTTGATCGTCCACCAGAAGGCCGGTGCGACCCGCGCGCCTGGGCGCGGGGCGGCACGCGGACAGCTCGCTAGGCGCGGATCCGTGCGCGTCCGATGACGATGACGCTGCACGTGTCCTGCGCATTCGACGCCGGCGCGATCGAGGTGGTCCGCTGCGAGGCGCCCGACGCGATCGAGCTGGCGATCCGGCACGACTTGCGGGCCGACGGTTCGGCGTCCGAGTTCCTGCAATGGTTCTACTTCCGCGTCGGCGGCGCGGCGGGCCGTGCCCTCACGCTGCGCATCGTTAACGCGGGAGCGACGACCTACCCGAGAGGCTGGGAAGGCTACGCCGCGCTGGCAAGCGGCGACCGCAAGCAGTGGCACCGTGTCCCGACGCAGTTCGACGGGCAGGTGCTGACGATCCGCCCCGGGGTCGCACCGGACCCGCTGTACGTCGCGTACTTCGAGCCGTATTCGTGGGAGCGTCATCTCGATCTGCTCGCCGACGCGGTCGCGCGCGGCGCCGTGCTGCGCCGGCTCGGTGCGAGCGTGCAGGGGCGCGACGTCGATGCGCTCGTCGCCGGCCACGGCGAGCGCATCGTCTGGATCATCGCGCGCCAGCATCCGGGCGAAACGATGGCCGAGTGGTTCGTCGAGGGCCTGCTCAAGCGGCTGCTCGATGCGGCCGATCCGCTCGCGCGCGAGCTGCGGCGACGCGCGACCTTCTACGTGGTGCCGAACATGAACCCGGACGGGTCGGTGATCGGCAATCTGCGCAGCAACGCCGCCGGCGCGAACCTGAACCGCGAGTGGCTCGCGCCGTCGCTCGGCCGCAGCCCCGAGGTAGCGTGCGTGCGCGACACGCTGCACGCCACCGGGGTCGACGCGTTCTTCGACATCCACGGCGACGAGAACCTGCCCTACGTCTTCGCCGCCGGCTGCGAGATGCTGCCGGATTACGGGAGCCGGCAACGCGCCGAGCAGGACGCCTTTTGCGAGGACTTCATGCGGGCCAGCCCGGACTTCCAGACGCGGTACGGCTACGCCGCCGACAAGTACCGGGAAGAGCTGCTCATGCTCGCCTCGAAGTACGTCGGCCACACGTTCGGCTGCCTGTCGCTGACCCTGGAGATGCCGTTCAAGGACAATGCCGATGCGCCCGATCCGCGCACCGGGTGGAGTGCGGCGCGCTCGCGGCGGCTCGGCGCCGCGCTGCTCGACCCTTTGTACCGGCATCTGCTGCGGCGCGCGGCGAACTGAGCAAGCAGCGGGCGCGGCGATGACGATTGCGAGCGGCCGGAAAGTCACCCTGCGGCGGGCGGCGCTGGCCGACCGCCCGCTCGCGTATGCGTGGCTGGTCGACTCCGATCTGGCGCCCGGCGTCATGGGGCCGCCGCTGTATCCGGACTTTCCGCCGCCGAGCTACGAGCGCTTCTGCGACGATTACGAGCCGTACTTCTTCGAGGGGTCGCGCCCTTTCGACGGCCGCGCGCTGATCGTTCGGGCCGAAGGCGCCGACATCGGCTTTCTTGGCCATCGCCGCATCGATTTGCTGCGCGACGTCGTCGAACTGGATCTGTGGCTGGCCGGACTGCGTCACTGCGGAAAGGGCAGGGGCTCGGAGGCGCTCGCGCTCGCGTGCGAGTGGCTGCAGGTCAACTTCGGCGTCAACCGCTTCCTCGTGCGTCCATCGCGTCGCAACGTGCGGGCGCTGCGTGCGCTGCGGCGCGCGGGCTTCAGGCAGACGGATCTGTCTGCGGCCGAAGTGATCGGCAAGCTCGCGTTACCCCGCGGCCGCTACTTCGACGAGGTGCTGCTGTTTCGCGTGCTGCCGCCGCCTCCCGCACAACTCGTTCCGACCGACGATCGCATCTACGTCTTCGTCGACAGCGAGTTCACCAGCCTCGCCGAGCCGCGGCTGATCAGCGTCGGTGCCGTCGCCACCGATACGGCCGCCTTTTACTGCGAGTTGAACGACTGGCCCGAGGAGCACTGCAGCGAGTTCGTGCGCGAATCGGTGCTGCCGCAGCTCGAAGGAGCAGCGGTGCCGCATCCGGTCGCAGCCGACGCGTTCGCGCGCTGGATCGCCGAGCGCGCCGAGTCGGCGCCGGTGACGATCGTCTCCGACTCGGGCTTCGACCGCTGGGCACTGGCGGATCTGCTCGGGCGCGAGGACTTGCCGGCCGGCGCCAAATGGCGATGCGTGCCGCTCGACGCCGAACGGCTGGACGACAGCGCGCGCGCGCTCGGACTGCGCCGCCACCATGCGCTCGCCGATGCGCGCGCGCTGCGGCACGCGCTGCTCGGCGCGGCGCGTTGACGCGGTCGGTGCCGCGCGCCTGAGTCTGCGTCAGGCAAATGTAGGTCCGGCAGGTGGCCATTTGTCCTCGGGTCGCTCCGCCGCCTCGAAGCATTTCAAGCCGACGTTCCTCGTCGTTCCGAGCCGAAGGTCCTCGCCATTCCGAGCGGGCTTTTCCGGCGTCATTCCGCGCCGACTTCCGCACGTCATTTTGAGCCGTAGGAGAGGAATCTCGTCGGATCGCGCGGCTGAGATCCCTCGCATTCGCTCGGGATGACACCGCGGGGTCACTTCGAACCGGCGTCGCCGGTCATTTCGAGTCGACGTCGCCCGTCATTCGAGCTGGTGTCCCCTCGTCATTCCGAGCCGAAGGCGAGGAATCTCACCCGCTCGCCGCGCCGAGATCCCTCGCTGCGCTCGGGATGACCACTTGGGCGCTACGGACGGCACCGTCGACGCTCGCGGAGCGTCACGCTGGCGCTCGCGGAGCGTCACGTTGGCGCTCGGGGGCGTCACGCTGGCGCTGGGCTCAACGCCGGCGTGGCATTCCGGGCTGCCGCCTCGCGGCTGCGCGAGCCAACCCGGCCGATCACGGCTTCACCCGCCGGGTGAGCGCAGTCGAATCCGCAATCCCCGGTCGCGCAACGCACTTGCGCGAGACTGCATCGGGGGACTGTCGCATTCACGTCAAGCGCCGGCGGCATCGCCGGCGAGCCCGAGCGACACCGGCGCAGCCGCGGGGGTGACGATCTTCAGCCCGACGCGCGCGGCGCGCCGGCGCAATGCGAGCAGCGCGCGGTCCTTCGTGACCAGCGCGGCCGCGCGCGCGCACAGCGCGAGTTCGACGAATTTCTGATCGCGCGGATCGCTGCAGGCGAACGGGGCGCGAGAGTCGGGCGCGATCGGCTTCGCGCGGGCCTGCCACCGTGCGAGCAACGCCGCTTGCCGATCTGCCCGCAGCGCGAAGCGCGGGCGCGCCAGCACGTCGGCCAGTTCCGCGTCGCAGTCGGCCGACCGCAACGCGACGACGCGGCCGTCGTCGAAGGCGGCGCGCAGCGCGTGGGCGCGCGGATCGTCGAACACCCAGAAGTCGAGCAGCACGTTGGTGTCGAACACCACGCGCGGCGGGAAGCACTCCTGTGCGCTCACGCGCAACGCAGCACCGCGGCGCCCTGCACCTGGCCGCGGCGCACGGCGTCGAGTGCATCGTTCGCGCGCGGCAGGTCGAAGACTTCGACGTGCGTTCGCACCGGAATGCGGGCGGCGAGCGCGAGGAACTCCTCGCCGTCGGCGCGCGTGAGGTTCGCCACCGAACGCAGGACGCGCTCGCCCCACAGGATCTCGTAGGCGAAGGCGGGAATTTCGCTCATGTGGATGCCGGCGCACACGACGACACCGCCCTTGCGCACCGCGCGCAGCGCGGCCGGAACGAGGCTGCCGACCGGCGCGAAGATCAGCGCGGCGTCCAGCGGCCGCGGTGGCGCCCGCGTCGAATCGCCCGCCCAGACGCACCCGAGGGAACGCGCGAACGCCTGGCCTTCGGCATCGCCCGGTCGGGTGAACGCATGCACCTCGCGCTGCTGCCACACCGCGACCTGTGCGAGCAGATGCGCGGCGGCACCGAAGCCGTAGATACCGAGCCGCCGGGCATCGCCGGCAAGCCGCAGCGCGCGATAGCCGATCAATCCGGCGCACAGCAGCGGGGCGGCGTGCGCGTCATCGAAAGCGTCGGGCAGCGCGAACACGTAGCTCGCGTCGGCGACCGCATATTCGGCGTAACCGCCGTCGCGGTCGTAGCCGGTAAACCGCGGCGCATCGCACAGGTTCTCGCGCTGCATCCGACAGAAGTCGCACGCCCCGCACGTGTGGCCGAGCCAAGGTACGCCAACGCGATCGCCGGGCTTGAAGCGGGCTGCGCCGCTGCCTACGGCGACGATGCGGCCGACGATCTCATGGCCGAGCACGAGCGGCAGCTTCGGATGCGGCAGTTCACCGTCGACCACATGCAGGTCGGTACGGCACACGCCGCAGGCATGCACGCGCAGCAGTACCTCGCCGGCTCCCGGCTGCGGGATCGGCAGCGTGCGCGCTCGCAGCGGCGCACCGGGCGCGTCGAGCACCATCGCCTGCATCGTCGCGTCCATCGAGCGCCTCAGCCGGTCGTTGCGCGCGGCGCCGCCGCCGCCCGCGTCAACTGATCGTCGAGCCAGGGCACGAGCGCGTCGAAGACGTCGGCCATCGCGCGGCCGAGCGCGGCCGCGAAGGCCGCCGATTCGGCACGCTCGACCGGCACGGCCGCCTCGAACGTACGGCGCGCCACCAGCGTGCGCGCACGGCGGTCGATCAGCTCGGCACGCAGCGCGAGCCGCGCGGTGCCCGGCTCGGCGGCGACGTCGTGATAAACGGCTTCGACGCTGATCGCCAGCAGCCAGTCGGCCGCGATCGGCTGGCCGAGCAGACCGACGGCCTGCGCCGTGCCGCGCGCTTCGAGCCGCTGCTGCAGCGACCGGACGATTGCGGCGAGCGGCGGCTCGGTCCATGAAGCGAGCTGATAGAACTCGCGCGCGCCGGGCGCCCGCGCGTAGGCGATCGAGCGGGTGTTGGCGAGCGGATCGGCGGGCACGGCCTGGATCAGCAGCGCGGCGGCGGCCGGGGCGTCGCGCCGGCTCATCGAGGGCCGCGCGTCGGCGAGCACGAGACCGACATGGCGCGCTCCGTCGCTGGCGAGCTGAACCGACACGCAGCCGGCGAGCAGGGCGGGGAAGATGATGGCGGCAACCGCCGCGATCGGTCTGCACCTCATCGCAACGACTCCCCGGGACCGAGCGTGGCCTTGTCGGGTCCGAGCAGCGCGCGGCGCGGATCCTGCAGGCGGTCGAGCGCACGCGCGGCGGCGTCGACGCTGACGCGCAGTTCGGCAAGGCTTGCCGCGAGCTGGTCTTCGAGCGCGGCGGCGGTGCGATCGACGCGCTGCGTCACTGTCTGCGTCTGGTCTTGCAGCGACTCCGCGGTGCGGCCGATCGCAGCGGCCGCGGCGTCGATGCGTGCGAGGCTGCGCTGAGCGTCGGCGATCAGCGCGTCCATGCGCGCGCCGGCGTGCTCGGTGGCGCCGGCGATGCGATCGCCGCTGCGAACGACCCCGTCCGCCGCGCGGCCGACCTGATCGAGCGCGCGGTCGAAGCGGGCCAGGCGCTGGTTCAGCCCGGCCGTCAGCTCGCGAAGATTCTTCAGCGTCTGCGCGAAGGCCTCGCGATTGTCCGGCGTCATCACGCGGTTCAGATTGGTCATGACCTCGGCGGCCATGTCGCCGAGCTGGCCGACGCGACCCGCGATCTCGTCCAGGTCAGAGCGGCCCTCGGCGATGACCGGGTACGGTTCGCCGGGCGGCGCGGATTCGAGCGGCAGCCCTGCCGGCTCGGGCGTCACGAGGGTGATCTGCGCGATGCCGGTGACGAAGTTGCGGGTGACGACCGCGACCGTGTTGGTACGCACAGGCGCGTCGCGGTCGACGCGGATCGTCACGCGCACGCGATTGACTTCGTCGCCCGCAACCCGATAGCCGGCCAGCGCATAGCTGTCGACGCGGCCGATCTTGATGCCGCGCATGTCGACGTCGCCGCCGATCTGCAGGCCGTCGAGCCGCTGCCGCTCGAAGTAGACCGTGTAGCGCCGCAGGTCCTGCTCGGAGCCGACGCGCTTGAGCCAGACGACCGCGCCGACCAGCGCGGCGATCAGCACGATCACGCCGGCACCCACATAGGTGTATCTGGCTTCCGCTTCCATCACCGTGCGCGAGCAACGTCGGCGGCCATTGTACGGACCGCGAAATACGAGCGGATCCACTCGTCGTCGGTTCGCATGACCTCGGCCACGCTGCCGTCGGCGCGCACGCCGCCTTCGGCCAGCACGATCAGGCGGTCGACGACGGTGAGCAGCGTGTCCAGATCGTGCGTGACCAGCAGCACGGTGATGCCCAGATCGTCGACCAGCGATCGCACGAGCGCGTCGAACGCGCGCGCGGTCGCGGGATCGAGTCCGGAGGTCGGCTCGTCGAGGAACAGCACCTCGGGCTCGAGCGCGAGCGCGCGCGCGATCGCCGCGCGCTTGCGCATGCCGCCGGACAGCTCGCTTGGCATCTTGGCCCCGGTTGCGGGCGCGAGTCCGGCCTGCGCGAGCCGCAACGCGACCAGCGGCGCGAGCAGCTCGGCGGGCGTGCGCGTGTGTTCGATCAGCGGCACCGCGACGTTCTGCGCGACCGTCAGCGAAGAAAACAGCGCACCGTCCTGGAACATCATGCCGAAGCGCCGCCGCACCGCCGCCACCTCGGCCGCGGGCGCGGACCACATGTCGGTGCCGAGCACGCGCACGCGACCGCCGGCGGGGCGCACGAGCCCGATGATCTCGCGCAACAGCACGCTCTTGCCGGTGCCGGAGGCGCCGATCAGCGCGGTCAGCGTGCCGCGCGCGAGCGCGAAGCTGACGCCGTCGTGCACGGTCTGCACGCCGAAGCGCGTGACGATGCCATCGACTTCGACGACCGCTTCGCCGGCCCCGGCCGCGCGCCCGCTGCGTTCGTGCATGCGCCCTCAGAGCCCCAGTTCCTGAAACAGCACGGCGAACGCGGCGTCGAGCAGGATCACCGACACGATGCTCTGCACGACCGTCGAGGTCGTGGCCAGCCCCACCGCGCGCGTGTCGCGGCCGACGGTCATGCCCATGCGGCAGCCGATCACCGCGATGAAAAGCGCAAACACCGGCGCTTTGGTGAGTCCGATCCAGAAGTGCTTCAGATCGAGCGCGTCGCGCAGCCGTGCGAGATAGGTCGCAGGCGTCAGCCCCAGCAACGGGTCGGCCACCAGCATCGCGCCGGCGATCCCGAGCGCGTCGCCGACGAACACCAGCAGCGGTAGCGCGACCATCAGCGCCAGCACGCGCGGAACGACGAGCACCTGCAGCGGCGACAGCCCGAGCGTGCGGATCGCGTCGATTTCCTCGGTCAGTCGCATCGAGCCCAGTTGCGCGGTGAACGCCGCGCCGGAACGGCCGGCGACGATCGTCGCGACGATGATCGGCGCGAACTCGCGCGTCATGCCGATCGCCACGCCGTCGACGACGAAGATGTTGGCGCCGTACTTTTCCGCCTGCAGCCCGAGCAGATAGGCGATCGTCACGCCGATCAGCAGCGTCACCAGCGCGACGACCGGGATTGCGTTCAGGCAGACCTGCTCGAATTGCGCCGCCAGCTCCCTGACGCGCAGCTTGCGCGGACGGGCGAACGCTTCGGCCAGCGCGGCCAGCGTGGCGCCGAAGAAGCCGAGATGACCGTGCAGCAGCGCGCCGACTGCGACCGTGTGACGGCCCAGCGCGGCGAGCGGCGAGCCCGTCGCGATCCACGAGCGCTACCGCGTGCT
>JBBIQI010000084.1:0-14220 GCA_037442465.1 Burkholderiales bacterium | reverse complement strand
GGCGCGGGCGCAGGGGCCGGAGCGGGCGCGGGTGCAGGGGCCGGCGCCTGTTTGCCGCAGGCGGCGAGCACAGCAACAACCATCGAAGCGAGCAACAGCGACTTCTTCATGTTCGATTTCCTCTTATGGCAGCAAGTGGACGGTTCAGAACCGATCGGCGCGCCTGCTGCATGTCAACGCGGCGCGCGCGATCGGCGCGAAGTATAGCTGCTGCGTCGCAGCAGAAGGGCTGCCGTGGACTCCTATGAGCGCCGAATCACAGTCCGAGCGGCGCCACCGGCAGATTGTGCGCGGCCGCTTCCCAGCGGCGGTCGAACAGCGCTGCCCAGTTTCGCGCGTGCGGCTCGTGATTGAGCCACAGATCGCCGAGTGCCTGCGCCGTCGGCGTGAGCAGCAGCGCGTGGCGCACGTCGGCGAGCAGGCAGGCATCGTCGCCGACCGCATCGTCGGCGGCGGCGATGCGCATCTCGATCGCGTGCGGGAAGAAGCGCTGGAGCCGACGCAGCCGCGCGGCTCCCGTTTCGAGCCACGCAGCGTCGTCGACCAGCAAGCGCACGCGCGCGCCGCGCTGCGCGAGCAGAAAGCGTTCGATCCGATCGGTCGCGGCGGCCGTGGACAGCGCAAACGGCGCAAGGTCGCGCTGCATTGCGCGGACGACGCGCTGTGCACCGTCGAGCACGAGCGCGACCGCGCGGGGCACGTCGTGGCGAGATGCGATCCAGGCCCTTTGCGGGCGCGGATCGTCGATGCGCAGTTCGTCGAGCGTCATGGGTCCGTGCGGGTCTGGCGGCCCAGGTGCAGCCAGCCGGCAACATACCACTCGTGCAGCCGCGCGATCAGCGCCGGTTCGAGTCCGCGCAGCGCCGTGCCGTCGAGGGCGCGGCGGTCGGCGAGCGCACGCAGCACCGCAGCCGCGCGGCGATCACCTAACCCGAAGCGTTCGCCGTTGATCGCTGCGTCGGCACCGTCGTACAGCATCCGCGTGCGGACATCGAGGCGCACGCCGCGCACGCGCGCGGCGGCGGCAAAGCGCGCAGCGCCGAACGGCCGCGCCGGACGATCGAAGGCGACGTTCGACTTGGGTTCGGAAAGATGCACGAGCAATGCGCGCGCCGCATCGCGCGCCGTCGGCCGGATGCGGCCAAGCGACTCCAGGGCCGCCTCGCGCATCGCCGCAGGCAACCGGGCAGGCCGGCGCGTCGGCCGCAGCTGCGGATCGCGATAACGACCGTCGACGCGCACGCGCTCGGCCAGCGCGTCGAACCAGGGATCGATCAGTTCCTGCCACGCCGGCGCGCGAAAGCCGATCGAGCAGGTGATGCACTCGCCGAGCGCCAACCCGTCGTGCGCCACGCCCGGCGGCAGGTACAGCAGGTCGCCGGGGTCGAGCACCCACTCGTGCGTCGGGCGGAACTCGGCGAGGATCTTCAACGGCAGCCCCGGTACGACGCGCAGATCGCGCTGGCGGCCGATGCGCCAGCGCCGCCGCCCGAACGTCTGCACCAGGAACACGTCGTACGAATCGACATGGGGCCCCACGCCGCCGCCGTCGGTGGCGTAGCTGGCCATCAGATCGTCGAGCCGCGCATCGGGCAGGAAGCGGAAGCGCGCGCGCAGCGCGGCGGCCGCTTCGTCGTGCAGATCGACGCCCTGGACCAGCAGCGTCCAGCGGCGCCGGCGCGTCGACGGCAGGCGGTGGGGCGCAAACGGGCCGTGCGCGAGCTGCCAACGGCCGCCGAAGGCAGTGACGAGCCGTGACTCGACGTCGTCGCGCGCCGCCAGCTCGATGAGCCGCTCGCGTGCCACCGGCGTGCGCAGTGCGGGAAGCGCCTGTCGCACCAGCAACGGCCGCTTCTGCCAGTAGCGCCGCATGAATTCCTCGACCGGCAGCTTGCCCAGCGCGCGCAGCGGTCGAGTCGGCCACATGCGGCGGGATTATAGGAACGCGACTGCGCGGATAATTCGCTGCTCACGAACGAGGGGCCCGATGAAGATCGCGCGCGGGATGCTGGTATCGCTGGCAGTGAAGATGTTCGACGCGCAGGGCAATCTGCTCGAGGCGAGCGAAGCGCCGCTGGTGTATTTGCACGGCGCCAACGACATCTTTCCGGCGGTCGAGCGCGCACTCGAGGGAAAAGCGCCGGGCGAAGCAGTGTCGCTGCGGCTCGAACCCGAGCAGGCGTTCGGCGACTTCGATGCGCAGCTCGTTCACGTCGTCGAGCGCGACCGCATCGGCCGCGATGTGGCGGTCGGCATGCAGGTGGAAGGGCTGCCGGGCGTGCCCGGCGATGAGCGCATCTACCGGGTGACCGACGTCGCCGACGAGGTCGCGGTGCTCGACGGCAATCATCCGCTGGCGGGCCTGGCGCTGCACTTCGACATCAAGGTGCTCGGCGTCGAGCCGGTCAGCGCCGAGGAACTGCAGCAGGCGGAAGCGCCGCGACCGCCGGACTTCCTGCGCCCGGTCGCGCCGCACGACCTGCACGACGGCGACGGCCACGAGCACTGACGCGCGAGCCGCGGTCGCTTACGGGGAAGCGGGGCCGCGATCGGCGACGTGCTCGATTCGACATGCAGATACGGAGCGAAGACCTCGTCTTCCTCTGTGCTCTCTGTGGTGAACGCCTCCGCCGTCGAAGGCTGTAGCGGTCACCACGGAGGCATTCGGGCACGCGGAACGACGAAGGCCGCGCGCCGCGCCGGTCTTCTATCGATGATTACGCAACCTCGTGACACGGCACCTTGCGAGTTCGCTTCGTGCCGGCTGTCGCCGGTACTGTCATCCCGAACGCAGCGAGGGATCTCGGCACTGCGAGCAGCGGAGATTCCTCGCCCTTGGCTCGGAATGACGAGGGCTCAGCCATGCGGACCCCAAGCGGTTGGCGCGTGTCACGACGATAAGCAATGGTCAATAGCAGCGACGCCCGCTGCTCGCGAGCGTCAGTCGCGCGCCAGGTCCTTCAACTCGTACAGCAGCGCGAGCGCGTCGCGCGGTGCAAGCGCGTCGAGGTCGAGCGCGGCGAGACGCTCGCGCAGCGGATCGTGCGTGCGGTCCGCGGTCGGCGCGGCGGTCGGCGGCGGCGTGGCGAACAAGTCGAGCTGCGGCCGCGTGCCGGCCGCGCGTTCCTCGAGCTGCACGAGCAGGCTGCGCGCGCGACGCACGACCGCGGGGGTCACGCCCGCGAGTTGGGCGACCGCGAGCCCATAGCTCTGGCTGGCGGGGCCCTCGCGCACCTCGTGCAGGAACACCACCCGGCCGCGCGACTCGGCGGCGGCGACGTGCACGTTGGCGACCTCGGGCAGCGTCTCGGCGAGCTGCGTCAGTTCGAAGTAGTGGGTTGCGAACAGCGTGTAACAGCGGTTGCGCTCGACCAACTCGCGCGCGATCGCCGCGGCGAGCGCCATGCCGTCGAAGGTCGACGTACCGCGACCGATCTCGTCCATCAGCACGAGGCTTTCTTCGGTCGCGGCGTTCAGGATCGCCGCCGCCTCGGTCATCTCGACCATGAAGGTCGAGGCCCCGCGCGCCAGATCGTCGGCCGCACCGATGCGCGTGAGGATGCGGTCGATCGGTCCCAGCCGCGCGCTCGCGGCCGGCACGAAGCTGCCGCAATACGCCAGCAGCGCGATCAGCGCGATCGAGCGCATGTAGGTCGACTTGCCGCCCATGTTCGGTCCGGTGATGACGAGCAGTCGGCGCGCCGGACCGAGCCGGCAGTCGTTCGGCACGTAGGCCTCGATCTCGCGCTCGACGACCGGATGACGCGCGCCGGCGATGTCGATGCCGGGCTCGGCGGTCAGTTCGGGCCGCACCCAGCGCGCGGCCGCGGCATGCGCGGCGAGGGCGGCGAGCGCATCGAAACTGGCGGCCGCGTCGGCGGCGCGCAGCAACCCCGCCACGTGCTCGCCCACCTGCATCAGCAGCGCGTCGAACAGCTCCTTCTCGCGTGCGCGCGCGCGTTCCTGCGCCGACAGCGCGCGGTCCTCGAAGGTCTTGAGCTCCGGCGTGATGTAGCGCTCGGCATTCTTCAGGGTCTGCCGGCGCCGGTAGTCGGCGGGAACCTTGTCGACCTGGCCGTGCGTGACCTCGATGTAGAAGCCGTGCACACGGTTGTATTCGACGCGCAGGTTGGCGATGCCCGTGCGCTCGCGTTCGCGCGCCTCCAGATCGACCAGGAACTGCCCGGCGTTGTCGCGCAGCGCGCGCAGCTCGTCGAGCTCGACGTCGAACCCGGCGGCGATCACGTCGCCGTCGCGCGGGGAGTGCGCGGGCTCGGCAAGCAGCGCTCGCGCAAGCGCTTCGTGCAACTCGGGCGGCAACGCCAGCGCGTCGACGAGCGTGCGCGCCAGCGGCGCTTCCAGCGCCGCCAGCGCAGCACGCAGCGCTTGCAGCCGTGGCAGCGCGTCGCGCAGCGCGGCGAGTTCGCGCGGCCGCGCGGTCTTCAGCGCCACCCGCGCGGCGATGCGGTCCAGATCCGGTACGTGCCGCAGGCCCTCGGCGACGCGCGCAGCCAGCCCCGTTTCGAGCAAGGCCTCGATCACGGCATGCCGCGCCGCGGCCGCCGCCGCGTCGCGCAGCGGATGATGCAGCCAGCGACGCAAGCGGCGGCTGCCCATGCCGGTGGCGCAGCGATCGAGCACCTTGAAAAGCGTCGGTCCGTCGTCGCCGCGCAGCGGCTCGGTCAGCTCGAGATTGCGGCGGGTCGCGGCGTCGAGCGCGACGAACTCGGATTCGGACTCGACGCGCAGCGTCGTCACGTGTGCCAGCCGCTCGCTCTGCGTCTGCTGCGCGTACGCGAGCAGCGCAGCGCATGCGGCCAGCAGCGCGGGGCGGTCGTCGACGCCGAAGGCCTGCAGGGTGGCCACACCGAGCTGCTCGCACAGAAGCTGAGCGCCGCGCTGCGCGTCGAAGTGCCAGTCGGGCACCGAGCGCACCGCTGCGGCGGCGGCCAGACGCGCGCGCGCATGGTCTGCGACCAGGATCTCCGACGGCGCGATGCGGGCAAGCTCCGACGGCAACCGCTCGAGGCTCGTTTCCGTGGCGCGCAGCTCACCGCTGGCGAGCACCAGCCAGGCGATACCGACCGACTCGCGCCGGTCGCGCGCGGACGCGCGCGCCGCGCCGTCGAACGCGAGCGCCGCCAGCGTCGCGTCGGCCTTGTCGGCGAGCAGTCCCGCATCGGTCAGCGTGCCCGGCGTGACGACGCGCACGACCTTGCGTTCGACCGGGCCCTTCGAAGTGGCCGGGTCTCCAATCTGTTCGCAGATCGCGACCGACTCGCCGAGCTTGACGAGCCGCGCGAGATACTGCTCGACCGACGCCACCGGCACGCCGGCCATCGCGACCCGGGCACCGCCCGAGGAGCCGCGCGAAGTCAACGTGATGTTCAGAAGCCGCGACGCGCGCTCTGCGTCTTCGTAGAACAGCTCGTAGAAGTCGCCCATCCGGTAGAACAACAGCACGTCCGCATACTGCGCCTTGATGCGCAGGTACTGCTGCATGACGGGCGTGTGTTCGACCGGGGTCGGCATCGGGAGGACCAACTCGGGGCGCGCCGCGGACGCGACGCGGAGATCAGGCGTCGGCGCGCGTGCCCTTGACGTGAACTTCCTGCACCAGCTTCAGAAGCTGCTCGAACACCTTCGGGGTGCCGCAGACGATCTGTCCGCACGCGAGCCAGTTCTGCTCGCCGTCGAAGTCGGCGACCATGCCGCCGGCCTCGACGATCAGCAGGCTGCCGGCGGCGACGTCCCACGGCGACAGCCCGAACTCCCAGAAGCCGTCGAGCCTGCCGGCGGCCACGTAGGCGAGATCGAGCGCGGCTGCGCCGGGACGGCGGATACCGGCGGTCTCCTCGGTGATGCGCTTGAACATCCGCACGTACTCGTCGAGATGTTCGAGCTGGCGGAACGGAAAGCCGGTGCCGATCAGGCTCTCGCGCAGCTGCGTGCGCCGGCTGACGCGAATGCGACGATCGTTCAGGAAGGCACCGCGGCCGCGGGAGGCGGTGAACAGCTCGTTGCGGGTCGGGTCGTAGACGACCGCCTGCGTGATGTGGCCGGCGTGCTGAAGCGCGATCGACACCGCGTACTGCGGAAAGCCGTGGATGAAATTGGTCGTTCCGTCGAGCGGATCGATGATCCAGGTGTACTCCTGACCGCCTTCGGGATTGCTCGCGCCCGACTCCTCGGCGAGCACCGCGTGATGCGGATACGCGGTCTTCAACACGTCGATGATGGCTTCCTCGGCGGCGCGGTCGACCTCGGTGACGAAGTCGCTGCGGCCCTTGCTCGCCACACGGATCAGGTCGAGTTCGAGACTTGCGCGATTGATGATCGCGCCGGCCTTGCGGGCGGCCTTGACGGCCGTGTTCAGCATCGGGTGCATGCAGCGTCGGCTTGTGGAAGGAGCGGGGCGATGCGACCGACCGGCCTCGCATCGCTAGACTGCGCGGATTGTAATGATTCCCACGCGATGCCCAGGCCCGATCCGTCGAACGAATTCGCCCGGCGCGCGGCGCGCGTGCGCTTCGTGCTGGTTGCGCCGAGTCACCCCGGCAACGTCGGCGCGGCCGCGCGCGCGCTCAAGACCATGGGGTTCGCGCGGCTCGCGGTCGTCGCGCCGCGCTTGCGCGAGTTCAAGTCGCATGCGGATGCGGTCGCGCTGGCGGCCGGCGCGGCCGACGTGCTCGCGGACGCCGCCGTGCATGCGGATCTGGTCGACGCGCTGCGCGGTGTCCACTTTGCCATGGCGATGAGCGGCTACTCGCGCGAATTCGGCCCGCCGCTCATCGACCTGCGCAGCGCAGCGGCGCAGGCGCGGACGCTGCTTGACGCCGGCGACGGCGCCGTCGAGATCGCGTTCGTGTTCGGCACCGAACGCAGCGGACTGGAAAACGAAGACGTGCAACGCTGTCACGCGTGCTGCGCGATCCCGGCCGACCCGGCACACTCGTCGTTGAATCTGGCGCAGGCGGTGCAGGTCGCCGCCTACGAATGCCGGCTGGCGTTGCACGAGGCTGCGGTGCCGCACGATCGTTTCACCGCCGAGCCACCGGCGGACGTCGAAGCGGTCGAAGGCATGCTCGCGCATCTTGAGCGGGCGCTGACGGCGATCGGCTACCACGATCCGGCCGAACCCAAGCATCTGATGGCGCGGCTGCGCCGGCTGTTCGCGCGCGCGCGGCCGACGCGCAGCGAAGTCGACATCCTGCGCGGCGTGTGCGCGGCGATCGAAAGCCGCAAGGACGAGCGTCGCGGGCGCAAGCGCGCCCCGGGCTGACGCGGCATGCAGCGCGCGCATGCAGCGCATGCGCAATGGTCGCTGTCAAGGTGCGCCGTCGCGTGCGACGATGCGTGCGTCCACTCGAACGCCATCCGACCGATGAACGATCTTCCGCGCAACTTGCCCGGCTGCAGCGTGCGCCTGTCGCCGCACCGCGCCACTAGAATCGGGGCTCGATCAGAACGAGAAATCGGCATGCTCAGCCGTCTGCGTGAGGACATCGCCTGCATCCGCGACCGCGATCCGGCGGCGCGCTCGACCTGGGAGGTGCTGACCTGCTATCCGGGTCTGCACGCGCTGTGGTTTCACCGCCTCGCGCACTGGTGCTGGATGCACGGCCTGCGCTGGGTCGGGCGGTTCGTCTCGCATCTGTCGCGCTGGTTGACCGGCATCGAGATCCACCCCGGCGCGCGCATCGGCCGGCGTGTGTTCATCGATCACGGTATGGGCGTGGTCATCGGCGAAACCGCCGAGGTCGGCGACGACAGCACGCTGTACCAGGGAGTGACGCTCGGCGGCACCTCACTCGCGCGCGGCGTCAAGCGCCATCCGACGCTCGGGCGCGGTGTGATCGTCGGTGCCGGCGCCAAGGTGCTCGGCGGCTTCACGGTCGGCGACGGCGCGCGCATCGGCTCCAACGCGGTGGTCGTCAAGGAAGTCCCGCCGGGAGCCACCGCCGTCGGCAATCCGGCGCGCATCCTGCACAAGGAAACCGACGCGCGGCGCGAGCAAGCCGCGAACCGGATGGGATTCTCGGCTTACGGGCTCGCCGCCGACGGTGACGACCCGCTGGTCAAGGCTTTGCACGGCCTGATCGATCACGCCGCGCAACAGCAGCGCGAAATCGAACGGCTGGTCGTCGCACTCGAGCGCCACGGCATCGCGCTGCCCGACGTCACCGCCGCCGCACCCACCGTCGACCCGAGCCAACTCAACAAACTGGTCGACGAGTAGGTCAGCTGTCGAGTGCGACGGCGGACCAGCCGCGCGCGGTGCGCAGCACGTAGCCGCCGCGGATCGACTCCTGCTCGGCATCGAAATCCCAGTCCGGCAGCACGCAACGCTCGGCAGCACGGCCGTCGAGCGTCCAGCGATGAACGGCCGGCCGGTGGGTGTGCCCGTGGATGATCGTCGCCAGCCCGGCCGCGCGCAGTGCCGCGTCGATCGCTGCCGGCTCGACGTCCATGATGTCCATCGGCTTGGTCTTGCGTGCGCTCTGGCTCGCTGCCCGCGCCGCGCCGACGAACGCGCGCCGCTCGGCGAGCGGCCGCGCCAGGAAGCCGCGCTGCCAGCCCGGATCGCGCACCTGCGCGCGGAAGCGCTGATACTCGGCGTCGCGCGTGCAGTACGTGTCGCCGTGCGCGAGCAGCACGGTGCCGTCGGCCAAGGTGGCGCGGGTCGGATCGCTGAGCAGCGTGGCACGCGCGGCTTGCGCAAAACCGCGGCCGAGCAGCAGGTCGCGGTTGCCTTGCATCAGGAAAACGGTCACGCCGCGCTCGCCGAGCGCGCGCAAGGCGTCGGCGACGGTGCGGCCCACGCCGCTCGCCAAGTCGTCGTCGCCCGCCCAGTACTCGAACAGGTCGCCGAGGACGACCAGTTCGCTGTGCGCGGCCGCCACCTCACGCGCGAAGCGCAGAAAACGCGCGAGCGTGGCGGGTTGCGATTCGGAAAGGTGCAGGTCGGAGATGAAGACCGGATCGCGCAGTGCGACGGCGTCGACGTCCGCGGCCAGCGCCGGAACGGGGTCGAGCAACGATCCGCCCGTCACTGAGCGAGGATCTCGGCGCGCTCGATCAGCACTTCCTGCTCGGGCACGTCCTGGTGCATGCCGTAGCGGATCGTGCGCACGGCCTTGATCCGGTCGACCACGTCGGTGCCTGCGACGACCTTGCCGAACACGCAGTAGCCCCAGCCCTGAACGGTCGGCGCGGTGTGATTCAGGAAGTCGTTGTCGGCGACGTTGATGAAGAATTGCGCGGTGGCCGAATGCGGGTCCGACGTGCGCGCCATCGCGATCGTGTATTTCTCGTTGCGCAAGCCGTTGGTCGCTTCGTTTTCGATCGGCGCTGCGGTCGGTTTCTGCCGCATGCCGCTTTCGAAGCCGCCGCCCTGGATCATGAAGCCGTTGATTACGCGGTGGAACAGCGTCTTGTCGTAATGGCCGCTCCTCACGTAGGCGAGAAAGTTCTCGATGGTCTTGGGCGCCTTGGCCGCGTTCAGTTCAAGCGTGATCGTGCCGAAACTGGTGTGCAGGCGAACCATCGGTTGTCCTGGATGCGCGCTCATTGCACGATCCGTGCAGAGCGGATCAGCACCGGCTTGGCCGGCACGTTCTGGTGCCCGCCGGCGGAAGTCGTCGGTACCGCGCGGATCCTGTCGACGACGTCCATGCCGGCGACCACCTTGCCGAACACCGCGTAGCCGTTGCCGTCGGGCTTCGGGTAGTCGAGGTTCGCGTTGTCGACCACGTTGATGAAGAACTGCGCGGTCGCCGAATCGGGCACGCTGGTGCGCGCCATTGCGATCGTGCCGCGTTCGTTCTTCAATCCGTTCCTGCTTTCGAGCGGAATCGGCGCGCGGGTTGGCTTCTGCTTCATGTCGGGCGTGAAGCCGCCGCCCTGGATCATGAAGCCGTCGATCACGCGATGGAAGATCGTGCCGTCGTAGTGGCCGCTCTTGACGTAGGCGAGAAAGTTCTCGACGGTCTTCGGCGCCTTGGCGGCGTTCAGCTCGAGCGTGATGTCGCCTTCGGACGTCGACAGGACGACGCGCGGCGCAGCGGCCTGCGCGCCGGCGTCGGCGCCGGCCACCGCCAGCAGCGGGCCGAAGACGAGCGCGAGGATGCGGGTCAGCGGATTCATCGAGACTCCTTCGTGGTTTGAGTTTCAGCGTGCCGTACGCAGCTTGCCGCCGATTTCGCGCGCCAGGGCCAGTTTGCGCACGAGCGCTGCGTCGTTCGGCGCGAGCTTGGCGCCGCGCTGGTAGGCGTCGGCGGCCAGCGCGATGTGCAGGTCGCCGAGGTTCTCGTAGGCGGTCACGTAGTTCGGCTGCGCCTCGATCGCCTGTTGCAGCAGCGTCCGCGCCTGCTCGTAGCGACCCTGCGCCGCGTACAGCACCGCCAGATTGTTGTATGGCTCGGGCAGCTCGGGAAAGTCCTGCACGAGAGACTCGAACGCGGCGACGGCTTCGGCGCCCCGGCCCAGGTCGGCGAGGAGCACGCCGCGCAGGAAACGCACCTGAGCGTCGCGCGGCGACTTGGCGAGAAACGCGTCGGCGCGCGCGAGCGCGGCGTCGAGCTGTTTGTCGCGCACCAGCCGCGCGATCTGCTCGCGCTCGCTCGGCGCCGGCGTCACGGTCGGCGCCTGCGCGGCCGCAATGCCGCCGAACGCAAGGCAGCAGGCGACGATCACAAGGGCGCGCGGTGGCATGCGGGCGGGGCGGGACGATGTCGCGCGAAACGATTGGATATACTCGCTTCGGATTCTAACGCCGCCCCTGCCGCACTCCGATCGACGATGCCGATCCGGCGCTGTTGACCGTCCGTCATCGATTCCTCGCCGCGCCGATCCGGCGCGCGCTGCCGCGGCGGCAGCGCTTGCCCCGACGATCCCGGATGCTTGCATGACGATCCGTATCTACAACACGCTGACGCGCAGGCTCGAGCCGCTCGAGCCGATCGAGCCCGGCCACGTGCGCATGTACGTGTGCGGGATGACCGTGTACGACTACTGCCACCTCGGCCATGGCCGCACCTTCGCCGCGTTCGACGTGGTGGTGCGGTGGCTGCGCGCGCGCGGTCTGCGGGTGACCTACGTGCGCAACATCACCGACGTCGACGACAAGATCATCCGTCGCGCGGCCGAGAACGGCGAAACGACGACCGCGCTGACGGAACGCTTCATCCGCGCGATGCACGAGGACTTCGCCGCACTCGGGCTGCTGTCTCCGGACCTCGAGCCGCGCGCGACGCAGTACGTGCCGCAGATGCTTGGGCTGATCGAGCTGCTCGAGCGCAAGGAGCTCGCCTACGCGGCAGAGGACGGCGACGTGAACTTCGCGGTGCGGCGCTTTCCGGGTTACGGGAAGCTGTCGGGCAAGTCGCTCGACGAGCTGCGCGCCGGCGAGCGCGTCGCGGTCGACGCCGCCAAGCGCGACCCGCTCGACTTCGTGCTGTGGAAGCACGCCAAGCCGGGCGAACCGAACTGGGACTCGAAGTGGGGCCCAGGCCGCCCCGGCTGGCACATCGAGTGCTCGGCGATGGCGTGCGAGACGCTCGGCCGCACGCTCGACATCCACGGCGGCGGGCCGGACCTCGTCTTTCCGCACCACGAAAACGAGATCGCGCAGAGCGAAGGCGCGTTCGGGCAACGCTTCGCCAATATCTGGATGCACAGCGGCGCGCTGCGCGTCGGCGAAGAGAAGATGTCGAAGTCGCTCGGCAACTTCTGGACGATCCGGGATGCGCTCGCCAAGTACGATGCCGAGGTGCTGCGCTTCTTTCTGATCCGCTCGCACTATCGCAGCCAGATCGCTTTCACCGAACACCTGATCGACGAGTCGCGCGCGGCGCTGACGAGGCTGTACACCGCACTGCGCGACACGGCGCCGGCCGCGGGCGAGGTCGACTGGGACGAGCCGCACGCCCAGCGCTTCGCCGCAGCGATGGACGAGGACTTCAACACCGCGCTGGCGATCTCCGTGCTGTTCGAACTGGCGAACGAGGTGAACCGGACGAAGTCGCCCGCGCTGGCGCGGCAGCTGCGCGCGCTGGGCGGCGTGCTCGGCCTGCTGCAGCGTGACGCGAACGAGTATCTGCGCGGCGGCGAGACCGACGCCGACGTTGCGCGCATCGAAGCGCAGATCGCGTTGCGCACGGCGGCCAAGAAGGCGAAGAACTACGCCGAAGCCGACCGCATCCGCGCCGAGCTGCTTGCGCAAGGCATCGTCCTCGAAGACGGGCCGGGTGGCACGACGTGGCGGCGGCAGTAACGCGCGTGAAAACCGTGTATTCACCAGAGAGGGCACAGAGAACTTCTATCGGATTTTCTCTGTGTTCTCGGCGTCTCGGTGGTTGAACCCCGGTCGTTGGACCGATGACAGCGCCGCCCTATTGGCTCAAAGCCAAGCGCGCACTGGTGGGTGCCGATCCGACGCTCGCGCGGATCATCCGGCGGCATCCGCGCGTCGCGCTCGTCTCGCGCGGCGACGCGTTCGCGACGCTCGCGCGCTCGATCGTCGGCCAGCAGATCTCGGTGAAGGCCGCCGACGCGGTGTGGGGCCGGCTCGCGAAGACCTGCGAGCCGCTGACGCCGCGCGGGGTGCTGCGACGGCGCGCGTCGACGCTGCGCGCGTGCGGCCTGTCGGAGCGCAAGGTCGAATACCTGCGCGATCTCGCGGAGCACTTCGCCAGCGGCCGCGTCGACCCGCGCACGCTCGACGCGATGGGCGACGAAGAGGTGATCGAGTGCCTGACGGACATTCGCGGCATCGGTCGCTGGACAGCCGAGATGTTTTTGATCTTTAATCTGCTGCGCCCGAACGTGTTGCCGCTCGACGACCTCGGACTGCTCAAGGCGATCAGCCTGCACTACCTCGAAGGCGAGCCGACGCAGACGCTGCTCGGGCGCGCAGGGCGCGTGCGCATCGAGCAGCTCGCATCGCCGTGGGCGCCCTGGCGCAGCGTCGCCACCTGGTATCTGTGGCGCAGCCTCGATCCGGTTCCGGTGGAGTACTGATGGCAAAGACGACCTTTCTGGACTTCGAGCAGCCGATCGCGGAACTCGAGGCGAAGATCGAGGAGTTGCGCTTCGTGCAGGACGACTCGGCCGTGGACATCTCCGAGGAGATCGAGCGGCTGCAAAAAAAGAGCCAGGCGCTGCTCAAGGACATCTACGCGAAGCTCACTCCCTGGCAGGTGGCGCAGCTCGCGCGCCATCCGCAGCGGCCGTACACGCTGGACTACATCCACGACATCTTCACCGACTTCAACGAGCTGCACGGCGACCGTGCCTTCGCCGACGACCTGTCGATCGTTGGCGGGCTGGCGCGCTTCAATGGCCAGCCGGTGATGGTGCTGGGCCACCAGAAGGGCCGCGACACCAAGGAGCGCACGCTGCGCAACTTCGGCATGACCAAGCCCGAGGGCTACCGCAAGGCGCTGCGCTTGATGAAACTGGCGGAGAAATTCGGCCTGCCGATCTTCACCTTCGTCGATACGCCGGGCGCGTATCCGGGGATCGACGCCGAGGAGCGCGGCCAGAGCGAGGCGATCGGCCACAATCTGTACGCGATGTCGCAACTGAAGGTGCCGATCATCTCGACGATCATCGGCGAGGGCGGCTCGGGTGGCGCGCTCGCGATCGCGGTGGCCGACCATGTGCTGATGCTGCAGTACGCGACGTACTCGGTGATTTCGCCCGAGGGTTGCGCGTCGATCCTGTGGAAGAGCGCGACCAAGGCGCCCGAGGCAGCCGAAGCGCTCGGCCTGACCGCGCATCGCTTGAAGGCGCTCGGCCTGATCGACAAGATCGTCTCCGAGCCGCTCGGCGGCGCGCACCGCGATCCCAAGCAGATGTCCGCGCTGCTCAAGCGCGCGCTCGGCGACAGCCTGCGCCAGTTCCAGGGCATGAAGACCCGGGAGCTGCTCGCCGCGCGCCATACGCGTCTGCTGGGCTATGGCAAGTTCAAGGAAACGACCCCCGAAAGCTGATCCGCTCGAGCGCGAGCTGCTCGATGCGCTGCGTGGCGCGCTCGCCGCGCAGCCGGCGGAGGCGCGCCGCCGCGGCGGCCCAATGGTGATTGCCTACAGCGGCGGGCGCGATTCGACCGTGCTGCTGGACCTGGCGCGCCGCCTGCGCGACGCGCGTGCGCCGGGCTGGCGCAAACTGCTCGCGGCGCACGTGCACCACGGGTTGCTGCCGCAGGCGGACGACTGG
>JBBIQI010000083.1:0-14331 GCA_037442465.1 Burkholderiales bacterium | reverse complement strand
CCCTTGGGCGGGGGTAGGGCGCGGGGGCTATTTGGCGGTTAAGGGGGGCAAATTTTCCCGGGGGGGGGGGCCCCGCGCCGCGCCGCGCGAGCGGCATCCGACGCCCGGCTGCGCCGGGCAGTGCAATCGCGGGCCAGGGAGCCGACGCTGCGCGCGCGGCGCAGCCCCCACGCCCTACATGGAGATCGAACCCTCGCGGAAGTCGGTGCGGTCGAGCCAGACGTTGACGAGCACCGGCCGCCCCGCCCGGGCCAGTTCGCGCGCGCGGGCAAACGCGGGCTCGACCTCGGCCATCGTTCGCACCGCGATGCCCTCCGCGCCGAAGCCCGCGGCCACGCGGTCGTAGTCGGTGCGTGCGAGCACGGTGCCGACGGCGTCGCCGAGCAGCTTGACCTGCTCGCGCGCGATCTGCGTCCAGCCCGCATCGTTGCCGACGACCGCGATCACCGGGATGCCGTGCCGCACGAAAGTGTCGAACTCGACGAGTCCGTAGCCGCACGCGCCGTCGCCGAACAGGATCCACACCTCGGCGTCCGGGCGGGAGAGGGCGGCGCCCAGCGCGAAGCCCGCCCCCACGCCGAGCGTGCCGAAGGCGCCCGGATCGAGCCACGCGAGCGGCGCGCGCGGCCGCACGATATACGACGCGGTGGCGACGAAGTCGCCGCCGTCGGCCACGAACACCGCGTTGTCGCCGGCGCTGCGGTCGAGCGCGCGCAACAACGCCAGCGGATTGACGTGCGCGCCGCCGACTGCGGCGTCGCGGTCGATTTCCGCCTCGCGCGCGGCGTCGCGCGCGCGCAGCTCGGCAAGCCAGCTCTCGCGCGCGATCGGCCCGCACTGCGCCGCGAGCGCTTCGAGGAACAGACCGGCGTCGCCGATCGCCGCCAGATCCGGCCGGCGGTTCAGTCGCGCTTCGCGCGCGCTGCGGTTGGCGGCGATCAGTTTCGCCGAGCGGCGCACGTGGCGGCCGTAGTCGAGCCGGAAGTCGCACGGCACGCCGGCGAGCAGCACGCAATCGGCTTCGCGCAGTGCCTGCCGGCGCTGGTGTCGAAGCTGCAGCGGATGCTCGCGGCCAAGCAGCCCGCGCGCCATGCCCGACAGATACACGGGAATGCCCAGTTGCGTGACAGCGGCGGCGATCCGATCGGCCGCGTCCGCGCAGGTGAGCGCCTGGCTGCCGATCACCGCCAGCGGCCGCTGCGAATTCGCGAGCAGCGCCGCCGCACGCGCCACGGTGGCGTCGGGCACCTGCGGCACGGGTACGTCGCGCGCACGCGCCGACCACGGCGCCTTGCCCCCGGCGAACATCTTCTCGACGTGCCGTTGCAGATACCAGCGCAGCAGGCGGTCGGCGAGCGCCGTACCCTTGCCCGCGGCGTCCGCGTACCACTGGCGGATGCTCGCTTCGTCGTACAGCAGATCGACCGGGCACTCGACGAAGGCCGGACCCGGAACGCCTGCGCGCGCGGCGGCGAACGCCTCTTCGACCGCCGGCGCGAGATCGCCCACGCGTGTGACCTTGCGGAACAGCTTCACGTGCGGCGCAACGAGCGGCCGCTGGTCGATGTCCTGCAGCGCGCCGCGACCCTGCAGCGCGGTCGGTGCGGCACCGGCGAGCAACACGATGGGTGACTGCGCGAGCTGCGCGTTCTTCAACGCGGTGATCGTGTTGGTCAGCCCCGGCCCCGCCGTCACCGCCGCCACGCCGGGCGTGCCGGTGAGCCGCGCCGTCGCATCGGCGGCAAACACCGCGGTCGCCTCGTCGCGCACGTCGACGACGCGAATCGCCCGCGCCTTGGCCGCCGTCAGGATCGGCGAGATATGGCCGCCGCACAGCGTAAAGACGGTGCGCACGCCATGCGCCTGCAGGGCGGCGGCGACGCGGTCGCCGCCGTGCGTTGCGATCGGTTCAGGTTTCATCGCTTCCGGCTCGACGTGAAGACGAAAGTCGCCGTCTTCCCCCCTCCGTGCCTCTGTGCCTCTGTGGTGAATCGATCGGCCTTCGAAGGACCAGGTTGTCACCGCCGAGGCACAGAGAACTGCGCTTGCTTTTCCCGCTGCGCTCGGTGTCTCGGTGGTGAAGTCAGGCGTTGGCTGCCGGCGCGCGGCCTCTGCGCGTCCGTCGTGAGGTCGACGGCCTTCGAGACCTGTTTTTCACCACGGGGGCACAGCGGCACCGAGAACGGCATTTGGTTTTCCGGGTGCGCTGGTGAGTTCATCGCTTCTGCACGGCCGCCATGTGTTCCTGCACGAGCACCTTGAAGTCGATCTTGCCGACGCGCGTCTTCGGCAGCTCGGTACGGAACTCGATCTCGCGCGGGCACGACCACTTGATCAGGTTCTGCCGGCAGAACTCGATCAGCGCCTGCGCGGTCGCCTCAGATGCCTGCGCCGGGTCCTTCAGCACGACGAACGCCTTGACGCGCTCGACCTGCGCTTCGTCGGGAACGCCGACGACGCAGGCTTCGGCGACCAGCGGATGGCGGTACAGCACGCCTTCGACCTGCGCCGGATACACGTTGAAGCCCGACGACTTGATCATGCGCTTGAGCCGCACCGTGAAGTAGAAGAAACCGTCGGCGTCGCGCCGGCCCAGATCGCCGGTGTGCAGCCAGGTGCGGCCGTCGGCGTGCACGCGCAACGTCTGCCGCGTGGCTTCGGGATCGTCGAGGTAGCCCACCATCACCGCGGGACCCGAGACGCAGATCTCGCCCTCCTCGCCGACCGGCGCTTCGTCGGTCGTGCCGGGCACGCAGATCTTGGCGAGCATGTCCGGGAAAGGCACGCCGATCGAGCGCTCGCGGTACTCGTTGACCGGCATCGCCATGATCGCGGTCACCGCTTCGGTCAGCCCGTAGCCTTCCAGCAGCTTGACGCGGCCGCCGCGTTCGGCGACGAGCTGCTCGAAGCGCTCCTTGACCGGACGCGGCAGCGTGTCAGCGCCGCAGAAGGTGGCGCGCAGGCACGACAGATCCGCTTGCGCGAGCGAAGGGTCCTTCGACAGCGCGTCGAACAGCGTCGGCACGCCGACCAGCAGGTTTGGCCGCTTCTTGCGCAGCAGTTGCGCGACGACCTTCGCGTCGAACACCGGCACCAGGATCGAAGTGCCGCCCGCCATGAACGCCGCGTTGACGCACACGCCGAGGCCGAAGCCATGGAAGATCGGCAGGATCGCCAGGATCGAGTCGCCGCGTCCCAGGCCGCCCCACGCGGCCGCCTGCATGCCTTCGGCGATGAAGTTGCGGTTCGACAGCACGATGCCCTTGGGCTCGCCGGTCGTGCCGCCGGAAAACAGGATCGCCGCCGGATCGTCGGTCTTCGCGTCGGCGCGCGGCGCCGGCGGATGCGGTGCGCGCATCAGCTCGCTCCACCAGCGCACGCGCGGATCGGCCGGCACCGTGGGAATCTTGCGGCCCTTGGTCAGCCAGAAACCGAATCGCTTGACCGGCGACAGGTAGTCGGGGATGCGCGCCAGCACGATGCGCTCCAGCGCAAGCCTGGGCTTGACCGCGGCAAAGCGGTCAAAAAACGCGTCGAGCGTCAACGCCGTGCGCGCGCCGCTCGCGTTCAGATAGTGCTCGATCTCCGGCGGCGTCGACAGCGGATGGATCAGCGCCGGCAGCACGCCGAGCTTGTTCGCCGCGTAGAACGCGATGACGCCCTGCGGCGCGGTCGGCATCGAGATCAGCAGCCGCTCGCCGGCCTTCAACCCCAGTGCGGCCAGCGCGTTCGCGCACGCGTCGATCGCGGCGACGAAGTCGCGATACGTGCAGGCCGTGTCCAGGAAGTCCCACGCGATCGCGTCCGGCTGCCGCTGCGCGCTGGCGACGACCGCTTCGTACAGCGTGATCTGCGGATACTCGAGGCTGGCCGGCACGCTGCCGTAGAAGCGCAGCCACGGGCGTTCGTTCGCCATCGTGCTGGCCATCGTCTCCTCCGCCTGTTCTTGCCGGGCGCCCGACGGCGCCGGTGCCGATGCCGATGCGCGGGCGATCCTACACCGCGGCGGGTCCGCGTCCGGTGCGCGGGAGCGCGGCGAGCGCGGCGAGACACGCCGGGCACAGACAGCCGCCGCGGGCGTCCAGGCGCTCGCGCGGCAGCGCCGGAAGCCGCGCACACCAGCAGCCGCCGGCATCGCCGATGCCGCAGCGAAACGCCGCCCCGCAGCGGGCGCAGTGCGATTGGTCCGGCGCCGCGTCGATCATGCCGCCATTGTCACACGCCTGCGACACAATCCGCCCCATGTCTGCCCGGCCGTCGCGCGCGTTCGCGTACCTGCTGCTGTTCGCCTCGATGTCGCTGGTCGGCGTGTACGTCGCACTGTCCAAGCCGCTGGTCGCGGCGATCCCCGTGTTCGCGCTCGCTTTACTGCGCTTCGGCATCGCGGCGTTGGCGATGATCCCGTGGACGCGCCGCGCGGCGGGCGAGGCGCCGCTTTCGCGGCGCGAACGGCGGCAGCTCTTCACGATGTCGTTCTTCGGCAATTTCCTGTTTTCGATCTGCATGCTCACCGGGGTTTCGCTGACGACGGCGACCGCCGCCGGCGTGATCCTCGCCACGCTGCCGGCGGTGGTGGCGGTGCTGTCGCGCATCGTGCTCGGCGAGCCGCTGACGCGACGCGCGCTCGCCGCGATCGCGCTCGCGGTGACCGGGGTCGCGCTGCTGCAGTTCGCCAAAGCCGGCGCCGACGCGGCGCGGCCGGTGACCCTGCTGGGCAATCTGCTGCTTGCCGGCGCGGTGCTGTGCGAGGCGACCTATGTGATTCTCGCCAAGCGGCTGGCGGCGACGCGCACGCCGCTGCGGGTTTCGGCGCTGATCAACCTGTGGGGGCTCGCGCTGATCGCGCCATTCGGGTTGTGGCAGCTCGCGCGCTTCGACTTCGGCACGCTCGCCGCCGGGCACTGGGCGCTGCTGGTGTTTTACTCGCTCGCCGCGAGCCTGTTCGCGGTGTGGCTATGGATGGCCGGCATGAAGCACGTGCCGGCCAACCAGGCGGGCGTCTTCACCGTCGCGCTGCCGATCGCGGCGACACTCGTCGGCGTGGCGTTTCTCGGCGAGACTTTCACCGCGCTGCATGCGGCTGCGCTCGTGCTGGCCGCCGCGGGCATCGTGCTGATCGCTGTCGCACCTACGCGCGAGCGGCCGCCGCCACCGGCGCTAACCGGCTGATCAGCCGGCAGCGGACGTCGCGCGCCTGTGCCGGTGCACCCACGCGAGCGCCAACGCGCAGGTCAGCAACAGCGCTAGCGCGCTGGGCTCCGAGACCTGGTTCACGGTTGGCACGATGCGCCAATTGAACAGCCCATCCATACTGGCGGAACTGAACAGCCCGTCAGGTCCTGAAAGGTTCGCGTTGTTCTGCAACGCGATCGTGTAAGTCTGACCGGCCGTCAGCGGGCGCGATGCGGATCCGACCAGACTGGGATTAAACGCGTCGAGCGTGGTCAGTATGTCACCCCCCAAGCCATCCCAACGCACAAACCAGCCCCAAAGCCCGAAGCTGTTGCCGCTCGCGGTGACGCTGTAATCGATCGAGAACACGCCGTCGGTATCCGCCACGAAGGTGTATCGCCAATCGCCACCGCTGCCACGCAGATCGACCGCCGACGCGTAACCGTTCGCGGTGTCCCACCCTATGGTGAACGTCACATTGCCGGACAAACCGTCGGCAGCCCACGTCGCCTGCGCACTTCCGAAGGCTTCCGCGTAGCCCTCGCCGACCACGTCATTCGCCCGGGCGCGAACGCTCACGCTCAGCGGCTGCAGCGGCGTGGTCCAGCTTGCCGACTGCGTGTCGGTCGCCGACTCGGGTCCGGCCTGTGCGAAGGCGGTCAGCGATAAAGTCGAGGAGATCGGCGCAGCCGGTGCGGCCATCGAGACGGCGCCGAGTCCGATCGCCGCGGCGATGGCGAGCGTCCGTTCCAGTTCGAGCATGTCGTCCTCCCGTCGGGGTTTCGCGCCCATGCGCCGACGATCCTTTGCGGCGCGCGGGCGACGTCGCGAGACCGGCCCAGTCTACGCGCCCGTGCGAACGGATTAGACTGCCGTTCGACGGCTGTAGGGAACCGCCCCACGGCTAGTGGCTGCTCACATTTGGCTGCGACGCAGGCCGGTCGAGCACGCTTAGCGGCTCGATTCAGCGCGCCGCGGTGATCACCCTGTCGACTAACGGCAACACCAGCGCCTGCGCGTCGACGCGCGCGCGAATGCGCGCCAGCAGCAGGAACGAGCCCACCAGCTTGCGGTGCAGGAACATCGTCTCCGGCGGCGGCGCGCGCAGCAGCCCGCGCCGCCACGCGAGGTCGAAACCGAGCGAGCGCGCCCGCGCTGGCAAATCCGAAGCCGCAAAGTCGTACGCGCCGCGCTGGCGCAGCGGTTCGCAGACGAGCAGGATCACGTCGACCGCAGCGCGCACGCGTTCAGGCGGGTCGTCGCGCGTCACGTAACCAATCGCCGTCGCATGGCGCGCGACGGCGTCAAGGTCGCCGTCGATTGCCGCGCGCGTGATGCGCGCGTAGTTGGCGACGAACGCAGGCGTGAACACGCGCGTCGAACCGAAGTCGAGCAGAACCACCCGCCCGCCCGGCTGCACCAGATAGTTGGCGAAGTTCGGATCGGTCTGCATCACGCGAAACTCGAACAGTTCGCGGAACATCAGCCGCTCGAGCAGCGCGCCGACCGCGTCGCGCCGCGCCTGCGGCACGCCCTCCGCTGCCAGCGACTCCAACGGCGCGCCCTCGACGTAGTCCATCGCCATCGCGCGCGCGGTCGTGAAGTCGCGATGCACGCGCGGAACGAGCAGCAGCGGCTCGTCGGCCACGAGCTCGGCGAAATGCTCGAGGAAGCCCGCCTCGGCGCGGTAGTCGGCCTCCTGCAGCAGTTGCCGCTTCGCCTCGGCGACCAGTCCGGCGATGTCCAGATCGAGCGGCAGCACGTTGAACAGCCGCAGCAGCGCGGCGACGTTCTCCACGTCGCTCCCGATCGAGCGCGCCACGCCCGGATACTGGATCTTCAGCGCCAGCTCGCGGCCGTCGGCCGTGCGCGCGCGGTGAACCTGTCCGATCGACGCGGCGGCGATCGGCTCCCAGTCGAAGCGCGCGAAGCGCCGCTCCCAGCCCTTGCCGAATTCGCGGCCGAGCACGCGCCGCAACTGCTCGACCGGCATCGGCGCCGCTTCGGCGCGCAGCACCGCGAGCGCCTGCGCAAACTCCGGCGGCAGCACGTCGTCGCCCTGCAGCGACATCAACTGGCCGAGTTTCATCGCCGCGCCGCGCAGCCGCGCGAGCCGCTCGGCGAGCCGCTTCGCGTTCGCGGCCGACAGCAGCGCGGGACCTGCGGTCGGCTGCTGCCGCGCCAGTCGCCGCAGCCCTTCGAGCGCACCGCCGACTGCCAACTCGCCGGCCGCCAGCCCGAGCCGCGCCAGCCGGCCGAGCCGGGTCTGCGGCACCGGGGCCGCCTTGCGCTTCACTTCGATTCCGCGGCTTGCGCGCGCCGGCGGGCGAATTCGACGAACCAGTCCAGGCTCGCCGGGTTGGCCATCGCATCCGGATGCGCGACCTTCTCCAGCGGATGGCCGAGCAGCAGCTTCTTGATCGGCAGCTCCATCTTCTTGCCTGACAGCGTGCGCGGCACTTCGGCGATCGCGATGATCTCGTCGGGCACGTGGCGCGCGGACAGCGCCTCGCGGATGCGCGCGGTAATTCGCTGCCTCAGCGCATCGTTCAGCTCGACGCCCTCGCGCAGCACGACGAACAGCGGCATGTAGGAGGCGCGGCCGAGGTATTCGAGATCGACGACGAGCGAGTCGAGCACCTCCGGAATCGCCTCGACCGCGCGGTACAGCTCGGCCGTGCCCATGCGGATGCCGTGCCGGTTGATCGTCGCGTCCGAACGCCCGTAGATGATCGCGCCGACCGCCTCCGGTCGCGGCACGAGCCGCAGCCAGTCGCCGTGCCGCCAGGCGCCGGGGTACGCATCGAAGTAGCCCTCGCGCAGCCGGCGCCCGTCCGGATCGTTCCAGAAATAAAGCGGCATCGAGGGAAACGGCGCCGCGCAGACGAGCTCGCCGACCTCGTCGAGCACCGGATGTCCGGCGTCGTCCCACGCCTCAACCTTGAGCCCCAGCGCGCGGCACTGCATCTCGCCTTCGTACACGGGCAGCGTCGGCAGCCCGGTCAGGAAAGCGCCGGCGAGATCCGTTCCCCCGGCGATCGACACGAGCCAGACATCGCGCTTGACGTGCGCATACACCCAGCGGTACGCCTCCGGCGGCAGCGGCGAGCCGGTCGAGCCGAGCGTACGCAACGCACCGAGATCCGCGATTCGCGCCGGCTCGATGCCGGCCTTCATGCAGTTCGCATAGAAGGCGGCGCCGGCGCCGAAGAAGTCGATGCGCTCGTCGGCGACGAAGCGCCACAGCGCGCCCAGATCGGGCCAGCCCGGATTGCCGTCGTACAGGCAGCTCGTCGCGCCGACCAGCAGGCAACTGAACTGCACGTTCCACATGATCCAGCCCGTGCTCGTGTACCAATGGAAGCGGTCGCCTGCCTGCACGTCGCGGTGCAGACCGATGCCCTTGAGCGCCTCGAGCAGCACGCCGCCGTGGCCGTGCACGATCGCCTTCGGCACGCCGGTCGTTCCAGACGAGTAGACGATCCACAGCGGATGGCCGAACGCGACCTGCTCGGTGCGCAACTCGACTGCACGCGCGACGAGGTCCTTCCACGCGAGCGCGCCGGGGAACTTCGTTGCGTCGACCGACTCGCCGAGCACCGGAACGATCGCGGTGTGCGCGAGCGTCGGCAGCGCCGTGCGGATCTCGGCGACCACGTTCGCGCGGTCGTATGTCCTGCCGCCGTAGCGATAGCCGTCGCACGCGATCAGCAGCTTCGGCTCGATCTGGCGGAAGCGGTCGAGCACGGCGACCGGCCCCATGTCGGGCGAGCACACCGACCACACCGCGCCGACCGAAGCGCACGCGAGGAACGCGACCATCGTCTGCGGCACGTTCGGCAGATACGCGACGACGCGATCGCCAGGCGCGATGCCGAGAGAACGCAGCGATTCGGCGAGTGAGGCGACCTGCCGCTGCAGTTCGCGCCACGACAGCTCGGCGCGCACGCCCGACTCGTTGCGCGCGACGATCGCCGGCCGGGCGTCGGTCGCGTGGCGGAACACCTGCTCAACGATGTTCAGCCGCGCACCCTCGAACCACCGTGCGCCGGGCATGCGCGGCGCATCGAGCACGCGCGTGTAGGGGGCGGAGGCGCGTACGTCGAAGAACTGCCAGACCGCGCTCCAGAAACCTTCGAGGTCGGTCGTCGACCAGCGCCACAGCGATTCGTAGTCGGCGAACTGCAGCCCCCGCCGGCGCGCGAGCCACTCGACGAACGCGGTGATCCGCGCGTGACGAATGCGTTCCTCGGACGGGCGCCAGATCGGTTCCGCGGGCGAAGTCCTGTCGGTCATGTGACCCGGGCGTGCATCAGGAAAGCGCCTCGCGCAAGGCGTCGATCAAAGGCGGCAGCTCGTCGATCACTGTGCGCCAGACGATGTCCCGGTCGATGTCGAAGTAGCCGTGAATCAACCGATTGCGCATGCCGACGATGTTGCGCCAGGGGATCGACGGTACGGCGTGCTGCGCTTCCGGCGAGACCTTGCTCGACGCCTCGCCGACGATCTCGAGGCTCTTGACCACCGCCAGCAGCAGCATCCGATCGCCGTCGAGGTCGCTGCGCGCGCGGCCCTGCACGAACGCCTGCGCTTCGAGCGCCGCTTCGAGCATGTGCCGGATGCGAATCCGGTCGTCACTCCGCATACTGAACTTGCGCAGTCGACTCGACCTCTTCGCGGAAATACGGACTCAGGTCCGAGGCCGTGCGCAGGTCGACCGAACGGCCGCCGAGCAGCGCGGACAGTTCCTCCTGGATGCCCGCCAGCGCGAGCAATCCGGGCTTCCTGTCGGCAACGAACTCGACGAGAAGATCGACATCGCTGTCCGCGCGCGCCGTCCCCCGCGCGACCGAACCGTAGAGCGCCAGCCGGCGAATGCCATGCCGGCGGCAGAACGCCGCCAGCGTTTCCTGTGCGATCGGCAGTCGCGCACCCATTTCGTGTTCCTCGCTGCGGCAGTCTAGCGGCCCTCGCCGCTGCGGTCACGATGCAGGCGCGGCCAGCGTGGCGGCTATCCTCGCCCCCATGACGATGCTTTCGCTGCTCGATGCGCAGCTTGCTTTCGGCGACATGCCGCTGCTCGACCGCGCGCAGCTCGCGGTGGTCGACGGCGACCGCATCGGGCTGATCGGGCGCAACGGCAGCGGCAAGTCGTCGCTGCTCGCCGTCATCGCCGGCCGCATCCCGCTCGACGGCGGCGAGATCAAGCGGCGCGACGGGCTGCGCGTCGCGCTGGTCGAACAGGAGCCGACGCTGCCGGCGGCGCACACGCTGCGCGAAAGCCTGCTCGCGCGCGGCGGCGTCGAACACATGCACGACGAACGCGAGCGTTGGCGCACCGAAGCGCGGCTCGCGGAGCGCCTGCACCGCTTCGCCCTCGACGGCCACACGAACCCGGCTGCGGCCTCGGGCGGCGAGCGCAAGCGCGGCGCGCTCGCGCTGGCGCTCGCGTTGCAGCCCGAACTGCTGCTGCTCGACGAGCCGACCAACCATCTGGACATCGACGCGATCGCGCAGCTCGAAGCGCTGCTCGTCGAAAAAGGCGCACCGACGCTGATCGTCATCACGCACGACCGCGCCTTCCTCGATCGGGTGGCCACGCGCATCGTCGAACTTGATCGCGGCGCGTTGCGCGCGTATCCGGGCAACTACAGCGACTTCGAGCGCCGCCGCGAAAGCGAGCTGCAAGCCGAGGACAAGGCCGCGCGCCGCTTTGACAGGTTCTGGGCGCAGGAGGAAGCGTGGATCCGCCAGGGCATCGAGGCGCGCCGCACGCGCAACGCCGGGCGCGTCGCGCGGCTCGAGCGGCTGCGGCGCGAACGCGCGGCGCGGCGCGAACGCGGCGGCCGCATCAAGCTCACGCTCGACGCCGGCGAGCGCTCGGGCAGGCTCGTCGCCGAACTCGAGAACGTGACGAAGTCCTTCGGCGAGCGCGTCGTCGTGCGCGGGTTCTCGATGCGCATTCTGCGCGGCGACCGCATCGGACTGATCGGACCGAACGGTGCGGGCAAGAGCACGCTGCTGAAACTGATCGTCGGCACGCTCGCGCCCGACCGCGGGACGGTGCGGCTCGGAACGAACCTGCGGGTCGCGTACTTCGACCAGATGCGCGAGGCGCTCGATGCGGACAAGACCGTCGCCGAGACGATCGCGCCGGGGTCGGACTCGGTCGAGATCGGCGGCTCGTCGGGCAAGACACGCAAGCACGTGATCGGTTATCTCGGCGACTTTCTGTTCCCGCCGCGGCGCGCGACGGCGCCGGTCGGGACGCTGTCGGGCGGCGAACGCAACCGGCTGCTGCTCGCGCGGCTGTTCGCGCAGCCGGCCAACCTGCTCGTGCTCGACGAGCCGACCAACGATCTGGACATCGAATCGCTCGAACTGCTCGAGCAGACGCTGCAGGACTACGAAGGCACGCTGCTGCTCGTCAGCCACGACCGCGCTTTCCTGGACAACGTCGTCACGCAGACGATCGCGGCCGAAGGCGATGGCGTGTGGAAGGAGTACGCCGGCGGCTACTCGGACTGGGTGGCGCAGCGGCCTTCACCCTCTGCGCCGGCAAGGGCAGAGGGCAGAGGCGAGGGGCTCGCGCAAGGATCGCACTACCCCTCACCCCCGCCCTCGCCCCGCAAGCGGGGCGAGGGCGCAAAGGCAAAGCTCAGCTTCAAAGAGCAGCGCGAACTGCAGGCGCTTCCGGGCGAGATCGAAGCGCTCGAGTGCGAGCAGTCGCAACTGACCGCGGCGATGAGCGCGCCCGGCTATCACAAGCGCGGCGCCGACGCGATCCGTGCCGACCGCGCACGCGCCGAAGAGATCGAGCGGCTGCTCGCGGAGAAGTTCGACCGCTGGGCCGCGCTCGAAGACAGAGCAAGGGACGCAAGCGCGTGAGCGCGGTTATGCTTGCCGCAACAAAATGATGCGGCCGGCCTTGCGCCGTCGCGCACGACGAGGAGACGCCGATGCTTTCCGCCGCCACGCTGGCCGAGCTCGACCGCAACCAGTCGCTGCACCCGTTTACCCAGTTGCGCCGGCACGAGGAACGCGGTCCGGTGATCATGGCGCGCGGCCGCGGCATCCACGTCTACGACGTGGAGGGGCGCGAGTACATCGAGGGCATGGCGGGGCTGTGGTGCTGCGCGCTCGGCTTCTCGAACGAACGGCTGATCGCCGCCGCGACGAAGCAGCTCGCCACGCTGCCGTACTACCACGGCTTTGCGCACAAGACCTCGGACGTCGCGATCGAGGCCGCGCGTGAACTGCTCGCCCTCGCACCCGGCAACATGGCGCGTGTGTTCTTCGGCACGAGCGGCTCGGACGCCAACGACACCGCGATCAAGCTCGTGCGCTACTACAACAATGCGCTCGGCCGGCCGCACAAGAAGAAGATCATCGCGCGCACCAAGGGCTACCACGGCGTCAGCATCGCGGCGGCGAGCCTGACCGGGTTGCCGCACCTGCACACGGGCTTCGATCTGCCGGGGCCGGGCGTGCTGCACACGGACTGCCCGCATTACTGGCGCTTCGCGCAGCCCGGCGAAAGCGAGGAGGCGTTCGCCGCGCGGCTCGCGCGCAGTCTCGAACAACTGATCGAGCGCGAAGGGCCGGAGACGATCGCCGCTTTCATCGCCGAGCCGGTGATGGGGGCGGGCGGCGTGATTCCGCCGCCGGAGGGCTACTTCGACCTCGTGCAGCCGATCCTGAAGCAGCACGACATCCTGCTGATCGCCGACGAGGTGATCTGCGGCTTCGGCCGCACCGGCCAGATGTGGGGCAGCCAGACCTACGACATCGAGCCCGACATCGTCACCTGCGCGAAGGCACTGACCGGAGGTTACGTGCCGTTTTCGGCGACGCTGATCTCGCAGCGCGTGTACGAGCCGATCGCCGAGCAGTCGGCGAGGATCGGCACCTTCGGCCATGGCTACACGTATTCGCAGCATCCGCTCGGGGCGGCGGTCGCGGTCGAGGCGATGCGGATCTACCGCGAGGTCGACATCGCCGCACGCGTGCGTTCGCTCGCTCCGCAGTTCCAGGAAGGATTGCGCAGGCTCGCCGCCAGCCCGATCGTCGGCGAGGTGCGCGGCGTCGGGCTGATCGCCGCGGTCGAGCTCGTCAAGGGCAAGGCGACCAAGGAATCGTTTCCGCCGGCCGTCGCGATCGCCGGCTACTTCGCCGAACGCGCGCACGCGCACGGGTTGGTGCTGCGTCCGCTCGGCGAAGCGGTCGCGCTGTGCCCGCCGCTGGTGATCGAGCCGGCGGAAATCGACGAGATGCTCGCGCGCTTCACTCGCGCGCTGCGCGACACCGAGGCGTACGCCGAACGCTTGCAGTAGCCGGCGCCGATGAGCTTCGTCGCGTTCGAGCGCGTCTGCAAGACCTACGACGGCGTGACCAACGTCGTCGATGCACTCGACCTCGCGATCGCCGAAGGCGAGTTCCTGTCGCTGCTCGGCCCCTCGGGCTCGGGCAAGACGACGACGCTGATGATGCTCGCCGGCTTCGAACGGCCCACGGCCGGCCACATCCGTCTGCGCGGCAAGCCGATCGATGCGCTGCCACCCTACAGGCGCAACTTCGGCATGGTGTTCCAGAACTACGCGCTGTTTCCGCACATGACCGTCGGCGAGAACCTCGCGTTTCCGCTTGCGGTGCGCAAGCTGCCGCGCGCGGACATCGAGGCGCGCGTCAAGCGCGCGCTCGACATGGTGCAACTGCCCGGCTTCGAGGCGCGGATGCCGGCGCAGCTTTCGGGCGGACAGCAGCAGCGAGTCGCGGTCGCGCGCGCGCTCGTGTTCGAGCCGCAGCTCATTCTGATGGACGAGCCGCTCGGCGCGCTCGACCGCCAGCTGCGCGAGCAGATGCAGCTCGAGCTGCGCGGGCTGCACGAGCGGCTCGGCATCACGACCGTGTACGTCACGCACGACCAGGCGGAGGCGCTGACGATGTCCGACCGCATCGCCGTGTTCCATCGGGGCCGGATCCAGCAGATCGACGATCCGCAGACGATCTACGAGCGGCCGGCGAACCTGTTCGTCGCCTCGTTCATCGGCGAGAACAACCGGCTGGCCGCGCGGCTCGTCGAGACGGGCAGCGACGGCGAATGCGTGGCCGAGGTCGCCGGCGGCGTGCGCATCCGCGGACGCGCCGCCGGTGCGTGCC
>JBBIQI010000082.1:0-14385 GCA_037442465.1 Burkholderiales bacterium | reverse complement strand
ATGACGAGGGGAAGAAGCGGCTCTGAATGTATGACGAGGGGGTCGCTCAATCGGATTGACGAGGCGCGGCTGGTGCGCAGTGACGAGGAATGACAGGGCGGGTCACCCCGACCCTGTCGCGCTGCCGAGAACTTTTCGCACTTTCAGCGCTGCGTCAGCCGAGGCGTCGGATCCGAATAGCCGCGCGCGGTCAACCGACAAACGTCGTCTCAATTACTCGCTGACGTAGCGCCGGATCATCTCCGCCGCCGCGCGCCAGTGCGCCTGCAGATGCTCGGGCGCGCGCAGCTCGCGGCCGAGCACGGCCGAGAGCGTGGCGCTGTTCGAAAGATAAAAGTAGCCGAGCGCGGCGATCGCGATGTAAAGCTCCACCGCGTCGATGCCACGCCGGAACACGCCCGCGGCCGCGCCGCGCGCCAGCAGGTCGCGCAGCAGCTTGATGATCGGCGCCACCAGTTCGCCCAGTTGCGGCGAGCGCTTCAGGTGCACCGCGCGATGCTGGTTCTCGGTGTTCACCAGGCCGATGAACTCCGGGTGCTCCAGGTAGTAGCGCCAGACGAAGCGGCAGAACTCGTCCAGTGCCTGCGCCGGCGGCAGATCGTCCAACTGCAGTGATCGTTCAGCCTGTTGCAGCGACAGATAGGCCGCTTCGAGCACGGCGCGGTAAAGCCCTTCCTTGTTGCCGAAGTAGTAATAGACCATGCGCTCGCTGGTGCGGGCGGCGCGCGCGATGCGATCGCCGCGCGCGCCGGACAGTCCGTGGCGGGCGAACTCCTGCGTGGCCGCGGCCAGGATGCGAGCGCGCGTGGCTTCGGCGTCGCGCCGCCGCACGGCTGTCGCCCGCGGTGCGCGATCGTTCACTGCACGATCGCCGGCACCTCGGTCGCCGGCGGCGTGTTGCGGCTGCGCTGACAGCGCACGATGCCGTCGATCATCACCATGCCTACACCCGGTATGTCGCCCAGCCGCACCGACTCCAGCAGGTCCTTGCCGGCCGAATGTTGCGCGCGATCCATGAAAACGAAATCCGCCGGCCGTCCGACCTCGATCAGCCCTTGCCGCAGCCCGCGCAGCCGGGCGGTGTTTCCGGTGGCGAAGCCGAACACGATCTCGGCCGGGATCTCCGCCAGCGACGAAATCAGCGCGATCAGCCGCAGGATGCCGAGCGGCTGCACGCCTGAGCCGGCCGGGGCGTCGGTGCCCAGGATCACCCGGTGCGGGCATCTCAGCTCCATCGCGTGCCGCGCGGTCAGGATGCCGATGCGCTCGTTGCCGTTGTGCACGATCTCGATCGCGCGCGTGCTCTTCTCGCACAGGCGACATACCTGCGCGTACGGCAGCGCGGTGTGGCCACCGTTGATGTGGCCGATCACGTCGGCGTCCGCCTCGAGCACGACGTCGGCGTCGATCAGGCCCGAGCCCGGAATCGACGGGCCGCCGGTATGGATCGTGCTTTGGATGCCGTGCTTGCGCGCCCATGCCACCATCTGCCGCGCTTCGTCGCCCGCCTTGACCGAACCCAGCCCCACTTCGCCGAGCAGCTTGACACCGGCGGCGGCCATCTCGGCGAAATCCTCTTCGCGCATGCCCTTCTCGATCACCGGCGCGCCGGCCAGCACCTTCACGCCGCCGCCCACGCCGGCGGCGCGCTGGCCCTCGAACGCGCGCTGCGCGGTGATCGCGAGCGCCTTCACACCGACTACGTCCTTGGGGCGGCCCGGCAGATGCACCTCGCCGGCGGAGATCATCGTGGTCACGCCGCCGTGCAGGCACGAATCGATCCAGCCGAGCTGGTTCTGGCGCGGCGTCCAGTCCCCGAACACCGGATGGCAGTGCGAATCGATCAGCCCCGGCGCCAGCGCCGTGCCGCGCGCGTCGATCACGCGCTTCGCGTTGCCGGTATCGCAGTCGCGCTCCTTGCCGACGGCGACGATCACGCCGTCGTTCACGACCACCGTGTCCGCATCGAGGATCGGGCGGTCGATGTCGCCGCTGAGCATCAAGCCGACGTTGCGGATCACCACCTTGCCCGAACTTTCCGTCGTCGTTGGCGCTGCCATGTTCGGTCCTCCACTGGGTCGATCGTCATCGCGCGCGATGCGCGGGATTCAACGACTGCAGGCGGCCGAGATCCCTCGCCTTCGGCTCGGCACGACATGCGGCCGCAGTGACGAGGGATCTCGGCCAAATATTCCCCGCCTTCGGCCAGCAATGACGCACTGCTGTCATTCCGAGGAACGAAGTGACGAGGGATCTCGGCATTGCGAGCGGCCGAGATCCCTCGCCTTCGGCTCGGGATGACATGCTGCCGCAGCGACGAGCGATCTCGGCCGGCATCACACCGTCAGATACTGCCGCCGCACCGCTTCGTCGGCATTCAGTTCGTCCATCGTCCCCGCGAACCGCACCTGCCCTTTTTCCAGCACGTACACGCGATCGCACACCGCGGCGGCGAACGGCAGGTTCTGCTCCGACAGCAGCACGCTCAGGCCCTGCGCTTTCAGTTCGACGATCATGGCCGCCATCTGCTCGACGATCAGCGGTGCCACGCCTTCCGATGGTTCGTCCAGCAGCACCAGCCGCGGGTTGCCCATCAGCGTGCGCGCCACTGTGAGCATCTGCTGCTCGCCGCCGCTCATCCGGCTGCCGAGACGATCCGGCATCTCGCGCAGGTTGGGGAACAGCGCGAAGAGCTTGTCCTCGGTCCACGCCGGGGCGTCTGCGCGCGGCGGGCGGCGGCCGACTTCGAGGTTTTCGCGCACCGTCAGCTCGGTGAAGATGCGTCGGTCCTCGGGCACGAACCCGATGCCGGCGCGGGCGATCTCGAACGGTTGCAGCCGCTCGATCGCCTGACCGTCGAAGACGATGGAGCCGCTACGCGCGGCCACCAGCCCCATGATCGATTTGAGCGTCGTGCTCTTGCCGGCGCCGTTTCGCCCCATCAGCGCCACGACTTCGCCGCGCCGCACCTGCAGATCGACGTCGAACAGGATGTGCGCGCGGCCGTACCAGGCGTTGAGCCGCCGCACCGCGAGCAAGGGTGTCGTTCCCGGCACTTCGCCCCGCATCGCCTTCACGCTGCCGTCGCGGCCCCGAGCAACTTGCCGCTTCCGAAGTAGACCTCGCGCACGCGCGCATCCTCGCGGATCGCCGCCGGCGGCCCGGCCGCGATCAGCTTGCCGCGCGCCAGCGCCACGATGCGGTCGGCGTGCGCGAACACCACATCCATGCTGTGCTCGGTGAACAGCACGCCCAGATTGCGCTCGCGCACCAGCCGCTGCGTCAGCGCCATCAGCGCGGTGCGCTCGCGCGGCGCCATGCCCGCGGTCGGCTCGTCCATCAGCAGCAACTGCGGCCGGTTGGCCAGCGCGATCGCGATCTCCAGCGTTTTCAGGTCGCCGTAGGCGAGCGTGCTCGCGGCCTCGTCGGCGCGTTCGCGCAGACCCACCGCGGCCAGCAACTCGAGCGCCTCCTCCCGATACCCGCGCGCGGCACGCGACCAGAAATCGAACAGGCGCCGCTCGCGCGCCAGCAGCGCCATCTGCACGTTCTCCACCACCGTCATCGACGCGTACGTCGCCGCAACCTGGAACGTGCGCCCCACGCCAAGCCGCCAGATCTGCCGCGGCTTCAAGCCCGCGATCGATGCACCGTTGAGCAGCACGTCGCCGGCGTCGGCCGGCAACTGGCCGTTGATCACGTTAAAGCACGTGCTCTTGCCGGCGCCGTTGGGGCCGATCATCGCCAGCAGTTCCCCGCGCGCCAGCGCAAAGCTCACGTCGTCCACCGCGACCACGCCGCCGAAGGCTTTGCGCAGATTCCGCACCTCGAGCAGCGCGGTCATGCCGTGCTCCTGCGCAGCCGCGCGGCGATCGCGGCCGCACCGCCCGCAAGCCCCTGCGGAAACGCCAGCACCAGCGCCAGGATCACGAAGCCGAGCAGCGCGCGCCAATAGTCGGTGGCGCGGATGATGGTGTCCGACAGCCAGGTGAACGCCGCCGCGCCGACGACCGGCCCGGTGAGCGATTGCACGCCGCCGAGCAGCACCATCACCAGCCCGTCGATCGAGCGGCCGACCGAAATCGTCTCCGGCGAGATCGTGCCCTTGGCAAACGCGAACAGCGCGCCGGCCAGCCCGCACACCGTGCCGGCGATCGCAAAGCCCATCCAGTGCACGCGCATCACGTCGATGCCGGTGGCTTCGGCGCGCAGCGGCGAATCGCGCCCGGCGCGCATCGCGTAGCCGAACGGCGCCAGCAGCATCCGCCGCAGCAGGTACAGGCCGGCAGCGACCAGCGCCAGCGTCAGGCAGAAGTACGCTGCCTTCGAGGCGAACGTTGCCGACGGCCAGATCCCCACCAGGCCGTTGCTGCCGCCGGTCACCTCGTCCCACTGGAACACGATGCCCCAGACGATCTGCGCCAACGCGAGTGTGAGCATCGCCAGATACACGCCCGCCAGCCGCACCGCGAACCAGCCGAACAGCAGTGCCCCGGCCAACGCGAGCAGCGGGGCGAGCGCCAGCGCGAATTCCATCCGCAACCCCAGCGCCTTCAGCAGCAACGCGGCGCCGTAGGCGCCGAGCCCGAAATACGCCGCGTGGCCGAACGAATGCATGCCGCCGGGGCCCATGATGAAGTGCAGACTGGCCGCGAACAGCACCGCGATCAGGATGTCGATCGCCAGCACGGTGGCGTACGGATAGTCGCGCGCGATCAACGGCAGCAGCGCCAGCGCCGCCAGCGCAGCGATCACGGCGATCGTCCCCGTGCGCGGCAGCGGGCGGATCGGCGCTTCGGGCGGAGCCGCCGTGCGCACCGCACCCTGCGGTTTGCCGAGCAGGCCCCACGGCCGCCAGATCAGCACGGCGGCCATCACCAGGAATTCGACCACCAGCGTGAGCTTGGAAAACGCAAGACTGGCGCCGAAGATCGTCACGGTGCCGATGCCGTAACAGATTGCCTTGATCTCGGCGATGATCAAGGCCGCCAGATACGCGCCCGGAATGCTGCCCATGCCGCCGACGACGACCACGACGAACGCCTCGCCAATGGCGACCAGATCGAGCCCCAGATTGGCCGGCTCGCGCGGCATCTGCAGCGCGCCGCCCAGCGCCGCGAGCGCCGAGCCGAGCGCGAACACGCCGGTGAAAAGCCACTTCTGGTTCACGCCCAGCGCGCCCACCATCTCGCGGTCCTGCGTGGCGGCGCGGATCAAAATGCCCAGCCGCGATCTTTTCAGCAGCAGCCACAGCGCCGCCAGCATCACGGGGCCGACGAAGATCAGCAGCAGGTCGTAAGTCGGAAAGCTGCGGCCGAAGATCTCGACCGCGCCCTTCAGCCCCGGCGCCTTCGGCCCGAGCAGATCCTCCGGCCCCCACAGGTACAGCACCGCGTCGCGCAGCATCAGCACGACCGCGAACGTGGCCAGCAGCTGAAACAGCTCCGGCGCGCGATAGATGCGCCGCAGGACCGCGATCTCGATCACCGCGCCCAGCAACCCCACGACGAGCGCGGCGCCCAAGACTGCGCCCCAGAAGCCGAGCGCGGTCACGCCGAAGGCCTGCACCAGCGAGTACGCGACGTACAGCCCGATCATGTACATCGAGCCGTGCGCGAAGTTCACGATGCGCGTGACGCCGAAGATCAACGACAGCCCGACGGCGACCAGAAACAGCGCCGACGCGCCCGCGAGGCCGTTCAGCAGTTGGACCGCGAAGCCCGAGAGCATCGTCACTCAAGAGTCGTCATGTCGAGCCCAAAGCGCGGAGCGTCAGCCGATCGCAGCGCCGAGATCCCTCACTTCGCGCGGGATGACAACCATGCGGTCATTCCGGGCCGTGGGCGGGGAATCTCGGGATGACGACCATTCGGTCATTCCGAGCCGCAGGCGAGGAATCCCTGGCAATCACAAGGCGGACATCGCTCGCTTTGCTCGGGATGACAATCATTCGGTCATTCCGAGCCGCCGGCGAGGAGTCTCGGCCGATCAACGCGCAGAGATCCCTCGCTTTGCTCGGGATGACCGTGCGCTTTGATCACGCTCAGTCTGCGGGCCGCAGCTTGGCCACCTCCGCATCCGAGGGCAGCACCGAGGCGCCGTCGACATAGCGGAAATCGACCATCACGCCGCGGCCGTCGCGCACGGCGGTGCGGCCGACGTACGCGCCCATCGTCGATTGATGATCGGACGCCCGGAACGTGATCGGACCGAACGGCGACGTGGTCTTCAGCCCTTTGAACGCGGCGATCATCTTCTCGGTGTCGGTGCTGCCGGCGCGCTTGATCGCGTCGGCGATCGCCACCACCGTGGAGTAGCCGACCACCGAACCGAGCCGCGGGTACTCGTTGTACTTCGCCTGATAGGCGCGCAGGAACGCGTCGTGCTCCTTGGTCTGGATGGCGTACCAGGGGTAGCCGGTCACCCACCAGCCGACCGGCGCCTCGTCCTTCAGCGGGTCGAGGTACTCGGGCTCGCCGGTCAGCAGCGAGAACACCGCGCGATCCTTGAACAATCCGCGCGTGTTGCCTTCGCGCACGAACTTGGCGAGATCGGCGCCGAAGGTGACGTTGAAGATCGCATCCGGCTTGGCGTCGGCCAGCGCCTGCACGACCGCGCCGGCGTCGATGCGGCCCAGCGCCGGCGCCTGCTCGGCGACGAATTCGACGTCCGGCTGCGCCGCTTTCAGCAATTGCTTGAAGCTGGCGACCGCCGACTGCCCATACTCGTAGTTCGGGTACACGACGGCCCAGCGCTTCTTCTTCAGCTTGGCCGCTTCCGGCACCAGCATCGCCACCTGCATGTAGGTCGAGGGCCGCAGGCGGAACGTGTAGCGGTTGCCGTTCTGCCAGGTGATCTTGTCCGTCAGCGGCTCGGCGGCGACGAACAGGATCTTGCGTTGCTTGGCGAAATCGGTCACCGCCAAACCGATGTGCGACAGAAACGTGCCGAACAGCAGGTTCACGTTCTCGCGCGACACCAGCTCCTCGGCCACGCGCACCGCGTCGCCCGGATTGCCGTTGTCGTCGCGCGAAACGACCTCGAGCTTGCGCCCGAGCACGCCGCCGGCGGCGTTGATTTGCTCGACCGCCAGCTCCCAGCCCTTCTTGTACGGCTCCAGAAACGCCGGCTGCGCCTTGTAGCTGTTTACCTCACCCAGCTTGATCGTCTGCGCCTGCGCCGACACCGCCAACGCAGCCGCTCCCACCGCAGTCAACCATCGCTTCATCGTCATCTCCCCGTCCGCAACAAAAAGTCCCGTTGTCCCCTCGAGTCACCGCGTCTCGTCATACCGAGCGCCGCCTCGTGCGCAAACGCGAGGGACCGCGCCACTGCGAGCCGCCGAGATTCCTCGCCTTCGGCTCGGAATGACAAGCGCGAGAGCGACGCAACCCCAACCCGTCCTGACCATTGCATCAGCAACGCCGGCAGCTATTCGCCTCCACCCACACCACCATGTCATCCCGAGCGAACGCGAGGGATCTCGGCACTTCGAGGCGCTGAGATTCCTCGCCTTGGGCTCGGAATGACCGCTACCGCAACCCGTCCTCGCCCTTGATCTCGTGCTTCTGCAACCCGCCCACGCGCGCCAGCGGCCGGCCGCTCGCCGTCACCGCCACCGCGACCACGATCTCGTTGGCGCGCGGCGCATCGGCCACGCGCGCCTCGATGGCGTCGAAGTGGCTGCGCACGTACGCCGCGTCCTTGTGACCGAGCGGCACGTCGATCGCGGTGCCGGGGCCGCCCATCTTCTTCGCCGAAGGCACCAGTGCCGCACCCTTTTCCACCGCGCGCCGCAGCGGCGCGCCGAGCTTCGGATGCAGGATCGCCGCCGCGTGCTCCAGTTCGCCCGCTTCGCCGACGATCGCCGCCTTGCCGTAGCTTTCCGCCTCGCCGGGCCGGATGCCGAGCGCGCGCACGCACTCGGCTCCCAACAGGCCGCCGAGTTCCTCGCCGATGTCGATCAGCGCGTCGAGCTTCTCCACGTAGCGGCCGGCGTACGGGTTGGCGATCACCGCCATCGCCAGCGCCCGCCGCGCCGGCGGCACCACCGGTTGCCCCATTTCCTTGCGCGTCTCGTCGACGATCACGATCAGTTTGCGGATGTCCGCCGCCATCTTCACCTCGTCACCGCAGCCCGTCTTCGCCCTTGATCTCGCTCGCGCGCAGACCGCCGACGCGCTCGTGCACGCGCGGCCCGGTGGTCATCGCCAGTACGTACACGATTTCGTCCGCGTGCGGATGCCCGGGCACGTACACCTCGATCGCGTCGAAATGGCTGCGCACGTAACTCGCGTTCACGTGCGTGATCGGCACATCCAGTTTGGCGCCGGGCGCGCCGACCTTCTTCGCCGACGGCACGATCGCCTTCGTGTTGCCCAGCACCTGGCGCATGCCGTAGCCGCCCGGCACGTGCCAGCACGCACCGTGCTCCAGTTCGCCCGCCGCTCCCACGATCGCGCCCTTGCCGTAGCCCTCGACTTCGCCCGGCTGCACATGCAGCGCGGCAAGCAAGGCCTGCGCCAGTTCCACACCGAGCGGATTCAGCGCCTCCATGAACGGGATCAGGTTCGGCTCGTAGCGCCCGGCGAACGGGTTGGTCAGCACGGCGGCGATCGCGCCGCGCCGCTGCGGTTTGGTCGGGCGCGGCCCGAACTCGTGGTGGATCGTTTCCACCTGCGTCCAGAGGCGTCGAACGTCGATCATGCGAGCGCTGCGATTTCCTGTTCGTTAAGGATACGGGATACGCCCTGCAATGTGAGCAGCGCGCCGTTGATCAGCCCGCGCTCGAGGCAGGCGCGCGCGAACGCCGCACCATGATCGAGCGCCCGCTGCACCAACGCGGGGGGCAGCGGCGGCACGTCCACCGTGACGAGACGATCCCCCAGGTCGGTGTCGTCGCGAAGATTGCTCGCCGGGGCCCGGCCAATCAACGGCGAGTCGACATCGACATGGTTGGCGATCAGCGTCGCGGCGGCGTCGGCGGCGGCGGCGTCGGCCGCTAGCACGGTCACGCTGTCGGCGATGCCGAACGAGAAGCTGCGACCGCGCCAGCCGGAGGTGGCCACGCCGCGCACCGCATCGGCCGCGTCGATGCGCAAGCCGCCGTCGAGTGCGGGTGCGGCGATATCGCTGACGACCCCGATGTCGAAGGCGGCGCCCGCGGTCAGATACAGCGCAATGTCGCCGCCGTTGTTGATGTAGGCGCGCGTCACGCCGGGCCGCGCGAAGTGCGCGACCAGATGGTCGGCCACGGCGCCGGCGACCGCCGCCATCGGCGTGATAAAGAGCCCGAAGTCGAGCGCGAATGGCCGGCACGCGCGCAGCATCGCGCGCGCCACCGGACCTTGCAGGCGCAGCGCCGGCGAAACCGGTGCGCGCAGGGGCAGCAATTCCGTCACCAGCGTCGGCAGCACATCGGCAAACGCGCGCCAGCAATCCTCGAGCGCGGCCGCCACCGCGCCCGGCTCGCCGTCGGTGCCGATCACCAGATCGATCGGGCCATGCTGGAAATGCCAGCGGCCGTCGGCAAGCCGCGCGCGCACGGGGCCCGTCATCGCTCGCTCTCCAGCGGCGCGAGCGGCCACGGGTTGGCCGCGTCCCAGTCGATCACCCGCACGTCGGCGCGCGCCAGCACGTCTTCGACGCGCTGGATGCGATCGACGTGCCCGCCGAGTGCGGCGTACACGTCGCGCCGCATCGTGAATTCGATCGGCGCCACGATCGCCGGCGTGGGCACGGTGCCGAACGAATTGGCCGGCATCTTCGTCACGTCCACCATGACCGTGATGCCGCCGCCCGGCCACACGTACGCGGGCGCGCCGCCGCAGGTCACGCGCGTCAGCAGTTCCTTGATCGAGCGCGTCAGCCGCACCGGGTTTTCGGTCACACCCGCGCGCAGGCTGCCGCCGGCGCCGGCGAGAAATAGCACGGTGGCGAGCGCCGGCTCGCAGTTCTCGCCGATCCGATCGACCACCGCACGCACCGCAGGCGGCATCGGCGCCGGTGTGGGCTGCAGCGCGTCGTCGAGCACGTAGAACTGCGCATGCTCGCCGGTCGTGGAGACCATCAGCAGCCGCAGGCCCGGGCGCGCGATCTTCGGATCCCAGCCTTCGATGATCGCGAGCGGATCGGTGATGTCGGTGCCGCCCCAGCCGGTGCCCGGATTGGCGACCTGAAAGTAGCGGCCCGGCGTGGACTTGCGGCCGCGGATGCGGATGCCGCTCGGCAGCATGTCCAGACACTTGCCGGCCTGATGCTCGGTCAGCACGCCGGTGATGTGATCGTCGACCACCACCACTTCGTCCACGTGACCGAACCACTGTTTGGCGAAGATGCCGATCGTGGCCGACCCGCAGCCCACGCGCATGCGCGACTCTTGCACGCCGTTGACGATCGGCGCCGCGCCCGCTTGCACCGTGAGTCGTGCGCCGCCTTCGATCTCGAGTTCGACCGGTTCGCGATTGCCGAGCTTTTGCATCAGCTCGCAGGTCACGCGGCCCTCGCGCTTGGAGCCGCCGGTGAGGTGGTGCACGCCGCCGAGCGACAGGAACTGCGAGCCGTATTCGATCGTCGTCACGTGCCCGACCGCCTCGCCGCAATGGCGCACCGTCGCCTGCTCGGGGCCGAGGTAGCGGTCGGTATCGATCTTCACCTTGAAGCTGCAGTAGGAAAAGATCCCCTCGGTGACCACCGTCACCATGTCCACGGCCTGGTGACGGCTGGCGACGATGAACGGCGCCGGCTTGTAGTCCGGATACGTGGTGCCGCTGCCCGCCCCCGAGACGAACACCGGCGCGTCGTTGAGCCACTGGCCGCGCCACTCGGGGTGACCGCTGGCGACGACCTCCACACCCGGCCGCTTCATCAGCAGCACCGGATCCATGCGCGTGAGCTTGCCGCCCACGTTGCCCCAGCGGTCGCACGCGCCCAGGCGCCCCTCGCTGATCTGACACAGCACCGGGCAGGCGTCGCACAACACCTTGTTGGCCGCCATTTTCTCCGGCGGCTTGGCGGCCACCACCACCGGCTCGGCCAGGTCGAACTGCTCGCCCACCGCGTTGGCTCCGATGCGTTCGGTCATGCACACTCCAATAAGAGGTGCGCGACGCCGATCGCTGCACCGAAGATCCCTCGCCTGCGGCTCGGGATGACGGGGGCGCGATTGGCCTTGTCATCCCGACGGAGCTTGTCATCCCGAGGAGCCATGCAGAGCCTGCCCCGAGCGGAGCCGAGGGGAGGGATCTCAAGGGTGGCTGCGCCGGAGATCCCTCGCCAGCGGCTCGGGATGACAAGGGTGCGATTGGCCTTGTCATTCCTTCGGAACTTGTCATCCCGAGGAGCCACGCAGAGCCTGCCCCGAGCGGAGCCGAGGAGAGAGATCTCAAGTGTGGCTACACCGGAGATCCCTCGCCTGCGGCTCGGGATGACGGCCAAACTGCTCATCGCTTCAGCCACGCCCGCAGCCGATCCGGCGTGCAAGGCGCGTGTGTCGGTCGCACGGCGCAGGCGTGATAAATCGCGTTGAAGATCGCCGGCGCGGTGGCGATCAGCGCCGGCTCGCCCACGCCTTTCGCGCCGTACGGCCCCAGCGGCTCCGGATCTTCGATCAGATAGACGGTGATCGGCGGCACGTCGCCCACGGTCGGAATCAGATAGTCGTGCAGATTGTCGGTGCGGTCGGCGTGGTATTCCTCCATCAAGGCCATGCCGATACCCTGCGCGATGCCGCCATGGATCTGGCCCTCGACCTGGGTCGGATTGATCGCGCGGCCGACATCGTGCGCGGCGTGGATCGACAGCACTCGCACGGTGCCGAGTTCGACATCGACTTCCACTTCGGCGAACTGGGCCGCAAAACCGTAGGTCGCGTAGGGGACCCCTTGACCGTCGGCGTCCAGCGGCACGGTCGGCGGGTTGAAGTGGCCGGTGGCCGTCGCAACGTCGCCTAGTTCGTCGGCCGGCAGTTGCGTCAGATCGATGCGCCGGTCGCCGACGATCAGCGCGCCGGGCTCGAACGCCAGCGCTGCGTCGGCCGACGCGCCGGTCAGTTCCAGCAGCTTGCGCCGCAGCGCTTCGCCGGCCAGTTTGGTCGCATTGCCGGATACGAAGGTCTGCCGCGACGCGGAGCTTTTGCCGGCATCGAGCGTCAGATCCGTGTCGGCGTGCACCTGGTCGATCAGCGCCACCGGCACGCCCAGCGCATCGGCCAGGATCTGCGGCAGGATCGTGTACGTGCCCTGGCCGATATCGACCGCGCCGTTGTACAGCATCACGCGCCCGTCGCGCCGCAGCCCCACTTTGATCGTCGACGGGTTGGCGATCACCGTGTTGCCGATGCCGTACCACATGCAGGCAATGCCGGCGCCGCGCCGCTTGGCGTGCGCGTAGCGGCGGTGCGGGTCGGGGCTGTCGCGCGCCGCCAGCGCGAACGCCTTGTGCGCGCGGTTGAACGCTTCGCAACGCGCGCGCGCCTCGCGCCACGCCGGGCGCAGCGCATCCAGGCAGGCGCGCAGCCCGACGCTGGCCGCAAGCTTCTGCCCGGTGTGCGTGACATCGCCCGCGGCGAGCGCGTGCCGATAGCGAAACTCGAGCGGATCCTCGTCCAACCGCAACGCGAGTTCGTCGATCAACGTTTCGTTGAGCAGCGTCGATTGCGGCACGCCGAAGCCGCGGAACGCGCCGGCGATCGCGTTGTTGGTGAACACCGCGCGCGTCAGCGCGCGCACGTTGGCCACCCGGTACGGACCGGCGGCGTGGATCGGCACCCGGTTGGCGACCGTCGGCCCCCACGACGCGTACGCGCCGGTGTTGAAGTCGCCGGCAAAGTCATACGCGAGCAGGTTGCCGTCGCCGTCCGCGGCGAGCGTGGCGCGCATCGCGGCCGGATGGCGCTTGGTGGTGGAGATCATCGATTCCGGCCGCGAATACACGATGCGCGCGGGGCGACCGAACTTGCGCGCCGCCGCCACCAGCAGCGGCTGAATCGAAATGTCGAGCTTGCCGCCGAAGCCGCCGCCCACCGCCGAGGGAACGATGCGCACCTGCTCGGGGGCGAGCGCGAACATGTGCGCGATCTCGTCGCGATCCATGTACGGCGTCTGCGTGCAGGCGAAGATTGTCACCCGCGCGCGGCCGCCCTCGGTCTTCCATTCGGCATACCCGGCTTCGGGTTCGATGTAGGCGTGCTCCACATAGCTCGTCGACAGCTCGCCGTCGACGCGCACGGCCGCGCGCGCCAGCGCCGCGTCCACGTCGCCGCGCACCACGCGCCCACGGCACAGCACGTTGTCGGGCCAGCGTTCGTGCAACGCCGGCGCGCCGGGTGCGAGCGCCTCGCGCGGTTCCATCACCGCCGGCTGCGGCTGCCACGCGATCGGCACGTCGCGTTCGTCGATCGCCGCCAGCGCCTCGCGGTCACCAGCGAGTACCAGCACCGCTTCGCCGCGAAAGCGCACGCGCCCTTCGGCCAGCGCCGGCTGGTCGCGCAGGTCGGGAAAGATGGCGAAGCGATTGCACGGAATGTCCGCCGCCGTCACCGCGCCGGCCAGCCCATGGCGCGCGACGAAGGCGTCGAGGTCGCCGAACGTGAACGTCGCCGCCGCATGCGGAGACCGGATCACGCGCAGCCACAGCGCGTCGGCCGGCGTCGCGTCCGCCCCGTAACGTTCGGCGCCGGTGACCTTGGCCAGCGCATCGATGCGCGGCAGGCGGCTGCCCACCGCCGCGCCCAATGCCGGCGCCTGCGCATCCGGCTCGGCCGCGCGCGCGGCGGCGAGCACTGCCTCGACGATCTTGCGATAGCCGGTGCAGCGGCACAGCACGCCGCCGATGCCGTCGAGCACTTGCGCCTCGGTCGGCTGCGGAAAACGGCGCAAGGTATCGGCGGCCGCCATCAGCATGCCCGGCATGCAGATGCCGCACTGCGCGGCGCCGTGGGCGATGAAACTGGCGCGCAACCGCGCCAGCAGCGGATCGTCGGCTTCGACCGTGGTGACTTCGCACCCTTGCGCCTGCGCCGCCGGCACCAGGCAGGCGCACACCTGCGCGCCATCCAGCAGCACGGTGCAGGCGCCGCAGTCACCCGCTGCGCAGCCGACCTTGGTGCCGGTGAACCCCAGATCGTCGCGCAGCACGTCGCTTAGCCGCTTGTGCGGCGGCACCGCGAGCGTCACCGCGCGGCCGTTGACGCGACACGCGATCGCGGCGTCGAGCACGACTTCGGCCGGCTTGTTCATGCCGCCAACTCCTTGACCGAGCGTTCGATCAGGCTGCGCACCGCTTCGAGCCGATACGCGCGCGTACCGCGCACGTCGTCGATCGGCGATAGCGGCGCCAGCGCCTCCGGCGCCGCGAGCGCCGCAGCGACGCGCTCGCCGAACTCGG
>JBBIQI010000081.1:6778-14516 GCA_037442465.1 Burkholderiales bacterium | reverse complement strand
CTCGCGCGGCTGGCGCTGGTCGGGCTGGCCGCGCGCGCGCACCACCTGCCGTCGCAACTGTCCGGCGGCCAGCAGCAGCGCGTCGCGATCGCGCGCGCGCTGGTCAACGATCCGCAACTGATCCTCGCCGACGAGCCGACCGGCGCGCTCGATTCGCGCACCGGCATCGAGATCATGGCGCTGCTGCAGCAGTTGAACGCCGCCGGCATCACGATCGTCGTCGTCACCCACGAACGCGACATCGCCGCCTACGCGCGCCGCCTGATCGCGTTTCGCGACGGGCGCGTCAGGAGCGACACGCGCCAGGACGCGCGCGACGCCGCGGCCGATCTGGCCGCGCTGCAAGCGCAGCCGCAGGCGGTGCAGTCGCAGCCATGAGCGCGCTCGAGGTCCTGCGCATCGCGCTCAAGGCCCTGCGCGTGAACAAGCTGCGCACGGCGCTGACGATGCTCGGCATGATCATCGGGGTGGCGGCAGTGATCACGATGCTCGCGGTCGGCGGCGGCGCACAGGAGCGCGTGCGCGAGCAGTTGAAGAACCTCGGCTCGAACCTGATGCTCGTGTTTCCCGGTTCGACGACCGCCAGCGGCGTTCGGCTCGGCACCGGCGCCGCGCAGGTGCTCAGCGAAGAGGACGCGCTGGCGATCGCGCTCGAGGTCGAGGGTGTGGTCGTCGCCGCCCCGGCGCTGCGCGGCACCGGGCAGGTCGTCGCCGGCAACGCGAACTGGTCGACGCAGTTCTTCGGCACGACCAACGACTACCTGATCGCGCGCGACTGGCCGCTGGCCGCGGGCCGCGCGTTCGAGCCGGCCGAGATCGCCGGCAGCGGCAAGGTGGCGCTGATCGGGCAGACGACCGCCCGCCAACTGTTCGGCGAAGGCGTCGATCCGATCGACCAGGTGATTCGCGTGCGCAAGGTGCCGCTGACGGTCATCGGCGTGCTCGAGCGCAAGGGACAGAACGCGCTCGGCCAGGACCAGGACGACATCGTGCTGATGCCGATCTCGACCGCGCGCAACCGTGTGCTCGGGCAGACGCAGGGGCGGCAGCGACGCATCGGCTCGATTTCCGTCAAGGTGGCCGACGGTGTAGACATGAAACAGGTCGAGGAACGCATCCGCGATCTGCTGCGCCAGCGCCTGAAGGTACAGCCGGGCGCCGAGGAGCCGTTCACGATCCGCAACCTGACCGAGATCCTGCAGGCGCAGGAGGCCGCCAGCCGCGTGCTGACGCTGCTGCTCGGCGCGGTGGCTTCCGTCAGCCTGCTGGTCGGCGGCATCGGCATCATGAACATCATGCTGGTCAGCGTGACCGAGCGCACGCGCGAGATCGGGTTGCGCATGGCGGTCGGCGCGCGCGCGCGCGACATCCTGCGGCAGTTTCTGGTCGAAGCGGTCACGCTGTCGATGATTGGCGGGCTGGCCGGCATCGTGCTTGGCGTGGGCGGGTCCTACGTGGTCGGCGCGCTGGCCAACTGGACGATCGCGATCACACCGCAGTCGATCGCGCTCGCCGCCGGCTTTTCGGCGATCGTCGGCGTGTTCTTCGGCTTCTATCCGGCGCGCAAGGCCGCGCGGCTGGCGCCGATCGAGGCGCTGCGTTACGAGTGAGTCGGCGCGCGCGGCGCTTCCGGCGTTAAGCTCCTCGCATCGCCGCTTTGGAGTCCGCATGCGTCGTCTGCTGCTCGCCTGCCTCGCCTTCGTCCTCGCCGGCTGCGCATTGCCGCACGGCCCGCGCTCGATCACGCTGACGCCCGACGAGATCGAGCGGCAGATCGAAACCGATCTCGGCGCGTTGCTGGAAGTCTTCAGGGGCCTCGATCTGCGCCGTCCCGAGGTCGGACTGATGCCGGGCGCCGGACGCCTGCAGCTCGCGTGGAACGTGCGGCTGCCGAACACCGCGCTCGACCCCGGCCGGTACGGCTGGGTCAACGCGCGCGTCGAAGTGTCGGGCGTACCGCAGTTGAACGCGGCCGGCACCGGTGTCGCGCTGACGCGCGTGACCATCGACGACGTGCGCCTGGGCGGAGTACCCCGTCTGCTGGGCTTCTCGCAGCTGCTCGATCGCAAAGGGGCCGTACTGCCCGACTTCCCGCTGATCGCGCTGCCCGACAGCGAACTGCGGCGGGCCGACGTCGTGTACCGCGCGACCGCGGTGTCGGTGTCCTACGGCGGACTGCGAATCGACGTCGAACCCCGGTAGGGCGCGGCACTCGCGCATAATGCGGGCTCACCCCGGCACCGACGCGTGCCGGTTTTTTTGGAGCCTGCGTGGACCTGCCGCTGCTGCTCAAGGCCGCGATCCTCGGCATCGTCGAGGGTCTGACCGAATTCCTGCCGATTTCCTCGACCGGGCACCTGATCGTCGCCAGTTCGCTGCTCGGCTTCACTGGCGCAAATGCCGCGACCTTCGAGATCGCCATCCAGACCGGCGCGATGTTCGCGGTGATCTGGGAATACCGCCGGCGCATCGCCGCGACCTTCGCCGGAATCGCCACGGACCGAGTCGCGCAGCGCTTTGCGCTGAACGTGGCGATCGCCTTCGTGCCGGCCGTCGTGCTCGGCTTGCTTGCCGGCGGCACGATCAAGGCGCACCTGTTCCATCCGGTGCCGGTGGCGATCGCCTTCGTCGTCGGTGCGCTGGTCATCCTGTGGGTCGAGGCGCGCCACAAGCGCCGCTATGGCGCGCGCGACCTCGAGGGCCGGCGCCACGCGCGCATCGAGACGGTCGACGACATGACGCCGCTGGACGCCCTGAAGGTCGGGCTCGTGCAGTGCGTCGCGATGATCCCCGGAACCAGCCGCTCGGGCGCGACGATCATCGGCGGCATGATTTTCGGCATGTCGCGCCGGGCGGCGACCGAATTCAGTTTCTACCTTGCCATTCCGACGTTGATCGGCGCCGGCGTCTATTCGCTGTGGAAGAGCCGCGCCGCGCTGGCCTTCGACGACGGGCCCGTGTTCCTGGTCGGGCTCGCGGTGTCGTTCGTCAGCGCGCTCGCGTGCATCCGCTGGTTGATCCGCTACATCTCGACGCACGACTTCACGGTGTTCGCTTGGTACCGCATCGCCTTCGGGGTGGTCATCCTCGGCACCGCCTACTCGGGTCTGGTCGACTGGCGGCACTGAAGCCGGCGCACGCGAGGCGACCGCGGGCGAAGAACGCGCTGGAGAAACGCCCGATATCCGCGGCTGACCGCCGGGCGGCCGCTGCGAGAATCGGCGCTCACTCCATCTGCCTGGGGTTGACGCGATGAACGAACAAGCCGAGGTCGGCGAACTGCGTTCGCTGCTGCGTTCGAAGGTGCCGCTGATCCTCATCGAGACGCACGAGGAGCCGCGCATCCTGAAGCTGCTGCAGCAGGCGTGCAACCTCGAAAACCAGGTGCTGTTCCGCTGGAGCATCGTCGACGGCATCGGCCGCTACCAGGGCGCCGGCAGCGAGTCGTCGATCTACCAGACGAACGAGCTGACGGACGCGCTCAAGCACATCGACAAGACCGCGCAAAACGGCGTCTACGCACTGTGCGATGCGCATCCGGGCTTCGCCAGCCCCGTGAACGTGCGGCTGATACGCGAGATCGCGCTCGAGCACTACCGGACCGCACGCACGCTCGTGTTCGTCAGCCCGCGGCTGGAGGACGTGCCGTCCGAGCTGCTGCGGCTCGCGGCGCACTTTCGCCCGCAGTTGCCGACGCGCGAGGACATCCGTGCGATCCTCGCCGAGGAAGCGAGGCTGTGGCACTCGCAGTCGGGTGCGAAGGCACGCGGCGACCGCGACGTGGTCGAGCAGCTCGTGCTGCACCTGATGGGGCTCGAAGTCGAGGACGTGCGCCGCTTCGTGCGGCAGGCGCTGCGCGCCGACGGCGAGATCAACGCGGCCGATCTGCGGCGCGTGCTGACGACCAAGCACGAGGCGCTCGGCGCCGGCGCGCTCGGCTTCGAGGCGTCGAAGGTACGCTTCGAAGACGTCGGCGGGCTGGCGCGCATGAAGCACTGGGTCGCGCTGCGGCGCGCGCCGTTCATCGACAGCGTGGGCGCCGACAGCGTCGACCGCCCGAAGGGCATTTTGCTGCTCGGCGTGCAGGGCGGAGGCAAGAGCCTGGCGGCGCGCGCGATCGCCGGCGAATGGGGCGTGCCGCTGATGCGGCTCGACTTCGGCGCCCTCTACAACAAGTACTACGGCGAAACGGAGCGCAACCTGCGGCGGGCGTTTGCCGCCGCCGAAGGCATGGCCCCGTGCGTGCTGTGGATCGACGAGCTGGAGAAAGGCATCGCCACCGGCGGCGCCGAGCTCGACGGCGGCGTGTCGCGACGCGTGCTCGGCGCGCTGCTGACGTGGCTCGCCGAGCGCGACAAGCCGGTGTTCATCGTCGCCACCGCGAACGACATCTCCGAGCTGCCGCCGGAGCTGATCCGCAAGGGTCGCTTCGACGAAATCTTCTTCGTCGACTTTCCGCACGCGGCCGCGCGCGCGCAGATCGCCGCGATCCACCTGCGCAAACGCGGGCACGATCCGGCCGCGTTCGACCTCGCCGTCATCGCGCAACGCTCGGCGGGCTTCTCCGGCGCCGAGATCGAACAGGCGATCATCGCCGCCGGTTTCGAGGCCCGCGCGCGCGGCGCGCGGCTCGCATCGGAAGACGTTCTCGCCGAGCTTGCGCGCACGCGGCCGCTGTCGGTCGTGATGGCCGAGCGCATCGGGGCGCTGCGCGCGTGGGCGCGCGACCGCGCCGTCCATGCCGACGAGGAAGCCGCAGCCGATGGCCGCCCGGCCTGAGGCGACGCGACCGCGTTGCGCGCCGGGCTGACCGCTCCCCCGGGGCCGGCGCGCGCGTACGATTTGCGGGGGCTGCTCCGAGCGGATTCGGCGCGCGGTGCGGCCGCTTGCGGAGGATCGCTCGATGGAACGGACGATCGACGGCGTGCGCATCGAGGTGCTGCAGGCCGACATCACGCAGCTCGCGGTCGACGCGATCGTCAACGCCGCCAACGGACACCTTTCGCCCGGCGGCGGCGTCTGCGGCGCGATCCATCGCGCGGCCGGCCCGCAGCTCGCTGCCGAGTGCGCCACACTCGGCGATTGCGCCACCGGCGACGCCAAGATCACGCGCGGCTATCGCTTGCCGGCGAAGCACGTGATCCACGCGGTCGGCCCGGTCTGGCACGGCGGCACGCGCGGCGAGGCCGACAAGCTGCGCAGCTGCTACGTGCGCTCGCTCGAACTGGCGCAGGCGCACGGGCTGCGCTCGATCGCGTTTCCGGCCATCTCGTGCGGCATCTTCGGCTATCCGATCGAACAGGCCGCGCAGGTCGCGGTCGATGCCGCGCTCGACACGCTGCCGCGCACGCCGTCGATCGAGCGCGTCGTCTTCGCCTGCTTCGGCCGCGAGACTTACGACGCGCTCGGCCGCGCGCTGGCGGCGCGCGCGCCCGCGTAGCCGCGTTCTGTCAGAGCGCGCGCCGCACGAACACGAGGTCCCACACGCCGTGGCCGAGACGCTCGCCGCGCGCGTGGAACTTCGTCGTCGGCCGCTCGCACAGCGGATTGCGCGGCGCGGGCGCGTAGCCCGCGTGCAAATTGGCGAGCTGCGGCTCGTGCGTGAGCACCTCCAGCATCTGCTCGGCGTAGTGCTGCCAGTCGGTGGCCGCGTGCAGGTAGCCGCCGGGCGCGATGCGGCTGGCGAGCAGGCCGACGAAAGGCTGCGCGATGAGCCGCCGCTTGTGATGGCGCGCCTTCGGCCAGGGGTCCGGAAAGAACACGTGCACGCCGGCCAGCGAGTCGGGGGCAAGCATGTCGCGCACGACTTCGACCGCGTCGTGCTGCACGATGCGGATGTTGCCGAGTTGCAGCTCGTCGACGCGCCGGGCGAGCGCGCCGATGCCGGCGGCAAACACCTCGACGGCGAGGAAGTTCACGTCCGGCCGCGCCTGCGCGATCGCCGCGGTCGTCTCGCCCATGCCGAAACCGATCTCGAGCACCGTCGGCGCGGCGCGGCCGAACGCGGCAGCCAAATCGAGCGGCGCGACCGCGTACGGGATCGCGATGCGCGGGAAGATCTGCTCGTAGGCGCGCCGCTGCGCGTCGGTCACGCGGCCGCGCCGCAGCGCGAAGCTGCGGATGTGGCTCGGCCGCGGCGGCGCGCCCTGCGGCGATGCGGGCGGTGCGGCGGTGTTGCTGTCGGATGGGCGCGCCACGGGCGCGGGGATCCGCACCGCTACGGCTTGACGGCCGTGCCGATCACGCCGGCGGTCGGCGAACTCGGGCTCGCGCTGTAGAACTTCTTCGGCATGCGGCCCGCCAGATACGCGTCGCGGCCGGCTCCGACGGCCTTTTTCATCGCCGACGCCATGAGCACCGGGTCCTTCGCCAGCGCCACCGCCGTGTTCATCAGCACGCCGGCGCAGCCCAGCTCCATCGCGATCGCCGCGTCGGACGCGGTGCCCACACCCGCGTCGACGATCACCGGCACCTTGGCCTTTTCGAGGATCAGCAGGATGTTCCACGGATTCAGCACGCCCATGCCCGAGCCGATCAGCGACGCCAGCGGCATCACCGCCACACAGCCGATCGATTCGAGCACCTGCGCCTGGATCGGATCGTCCGAGCAGTAGACCATCACCTCGAAGCCTTCGCGCACGAGGATCTCGGCCGCCTTCACCGTCTCCGGCATGTTCGGATAGAGCGTCTGCGGATCGCCGAGCACTTCGAGCTTGCAGAGCGGATGGCCGTCCAACAGCTCGCGGCCCAGGCGCAGCGTGCGGATCGCGTCTTCCGCCGTGTAGCAGCCGGCGCTGTTCGGCAGGATCGTGTACCGCGACGGCGGCAGCACCTCGAGCAGGTTCGGCTCGCCCTTGTTCTGGCCGATGTTGGTGCGGCGGATCGCGACCGTGACGATCTGCGTGCCGCTCGCCTCGACGGCGGCCCGCGTCTGCGCCAGATCCTTGTACTTGCCGGTGCCGAGCAACAGACGCGACGTGAATTCGCGCGCGCCGATGCGCAGCAGGTCCGCGCGGGGAGAGGACAGATCGGTCATGCGCTCACCGTCGGTTCGACCTTCACTTCGAAATTGACCGAATTGGACATGAAGCAGTTGGCGTGCGCTTTCGCGTGCAGTTCGGTCGCGCGTTCGATGTGCGCGGCGTCGGTGACCCTGACCTGGGGCCGCAGCACGACCTCGACCATCCGCATCTTGCCGTCCTTCATCGAGAGCGTTCCGCTCGCGTGGTCGGTGTACGACGCCAGCGCGATGCCCGACCGCTCGCACGCCGCCAGATAGGTCAGGTGATGGCAGGCCGCGAGCGACGACACCATCAGAGTCTCGGGGTTGTGGAAGCGGTCGTCGCCGTTGAACACCGCGGGCGAAGAACCCGCGAGCGGCGCCTTTCCGGCGAACTCGATCGTGAAGGCACGCTCGAGCTTGAGCTTGCCCTCGACCTGCCGCGCCGAACCCGTCCAGCGCAGATCGCCTTCGAAACGATGCGCCTGCGACATCACCCGCCTCCGACCGCGATCACGATTTCCAGCCGGTCGCCGTCGGCGAGTCGCGTCTCGCCGTGCCGGCTTTTCGGAACGATCTCGCCGTTGCGCTCGACCGCCACGCGCCTGCCCGCGGCGTCCATGCGCGCGAGCAGGTCGGCGACGGTGGCGCCGGCATCGAGCGTCTGCGGCGCGCCGTTGACGACGACCGAGATGGTCCGCGTTGCGAGCTGCGTCATGCGCCGATGTTAGCGAAGTC
>JBBIQI010000081.1:0-6678 GCA_037442465.1 Burkholderiales bacterium | reverse complement strand
TGGAGCGGGTGAAGGGAATCGAACCCTCGTATGCAGTCGGGTAGGAAGGGCGCCTCGCGGCACCCCTCCCCCCTAAGAACCGGACGTGCAGGTTTCCCCGCATCCGGCTCAAGCAGCCTGAACCGCCCACCCACTCCTGGGTACGGCGGCCGCTACAAAGTTTACTCACTCGGGTCATTCAAAACCAGCGTCGAGTTGGCCGCAGGCGTCAGGCGCCGCTTGAGCGCTTCCTTGTCCGGATGATCGAACAGGATCGCCCACATCAGCCGCCGTTCCAGTGCTTCCCGCTTGCCGTCGATGACGACGGGTTGCAGGTCACGCCGAGCCGCCCGGGCTTCTTCTTCACTGGCCATCGTTTTCCTCGTGTCTGTGAAGCTCACTCGTTGACATGGTGCTGCCTGTGGCAGTTCGGGTGCAGCAACTCGAGATTGCTCATCCCATCCGACCCGCCAGCCGACCGCTTGATGACGTGGTGGATGTGCCACCCCGTCTCCTTCGTGATCTTCTGGCCGCACTTCGGACAGAGCCCGTCCTGCCAGTACCACAACCATGCCAGTTTCCGGCGCCCTTTCAAGTCGGCCTCCATCTTGCGCGCCAGGCGCGTGTCGAAGTAGTCCTCGTCGTCGGGGCTGTAGGGATTCCGGCTGCCATCCACCTTGATGTGCGGCTTCTTGTGGAAGCTCGCCAAGGTCAGCAGCGCCTTGTCCTTCTCCGCGAACCGCCATTCGCGACCCTTGATGCACCGGAAGTACCGGGCCTTGATCCACCGTTCGCCCTTGTTGGGATGTCGGCGGCGGGCCCAGCGCCACAGCGCCTGCCAGATCGCATGGTCGGCTTTCGCAAACGTGCGCGTCGCCATCTGGCTTCGGTGATAGTTGGCCCAGCCCCGTATCACCGGGTTGAGCTTGTCGATCACGTCGGCCTGCCGGCTCGTGCGCATGTCCCGCAGTGTCCCGCGGACTTTGCCCAGGAAGTTCTTGACATTCTTCCTGGACGGCTTCGTCAACAACATGCCGCCTTGCCAACGGACGTTCCACCCCAGGAAGTCGAAGCCATCGGTCACGTGGGTGACCAGCGTCTTCTTCTCCGAAAGTTCCAGGCCACGCGCGCGCAGGAAGTCCTGCACCAGCGGTTTGACCCGGTCCTCCAGCAATTCGCGTGAACTGCCCGTGATGATGAAGTCGTCGGCGTAGCGAACGAAGTTGAGCTTGGCCGACCGTGCTTCTCGCACCGTGCGGAAGAGCCCCGCCAGCGCGCCTTGCAGGCCGTCCAATGCCAGATTCGCGAGCACGGGCGAGATGATCCCGCCCTGCGGTGTCCCGCTCTCTGTCGGGAAGAGGTTGTTCCCCTCGAAGTACCCGGCTTTCAGCCACTTGCGCAACACGCCCTTGTCCATCGGGACGTGGGCGATCAGCCAGTCATGACTGATGTTGTCGAAACAACCTTTGATGTCCGCCTCCAGCACCCATTGCGGCGAGTGCTTTCGTCCAAGCGCGTTGCGCACCTGTTCGATCGCGTCTGCCGTTGAGCGCCCACGGCGGAAGCCGTAGGAGTGGATGTCGCCGGTTGTCTCGGCGGTGGGGTCGAGCGCCAGCAAGTGCAGCGCCTGCATGGCCCGGTCGCGCATGGTGGGGATGCCCAGTGGGCGCCGATCACCGTTCGCTTTCGGGATGTAGACCCGTCTCATCGGCCGTGGTTTGTAGCCCTTGTGTTGCAAGGACTGCACGGCCTGCCACTTCTCGTCCGGTGTACTCCAAGTCTGCCGGTCGATGCCCGGGGTCTTGCGACCCTGGTTCTCGGTGACCCGTTTGACCGCCAGCGCTTTCGCACTGATGGAGCGGGTCAGGAGCTTCTGCAAACGCCTGGCCTTGCGCCAGTCGCCTGCCTTTGCTGCGTTCGCGATGCGTGCCTGCAGCCTGCCGACCACCTGATGCGCGTCCTGCCACGGTATCCCGTGCCAGTGCGACCAGTTGGTGGAGGCGACATCACAATCGCTTGCGTCCATATCAACCTCCGTTGAAATGGAGCGGGCGAAGGGAATCGAACCCTCGTCAGCTGCTTGGGAAGCAGCAGCTCTGCCATTGAGCTACGCCCGCCCGGTCCCGAAGGATGGACGTCTGCCCCGAAGGGCAGACACCCTTCGGGCGGTAGGACTCAGACCTGTCTCGCGACAGACCACCATGCGGAAGTCAGCGCCCTTTCGGGCCGGGGCAATCGTTGCATCCCCTATCCGGACCATTACAGTCCGGCCTTCGCTTTTTCCGCGATCCTCTACCCACAACAGATGCGCGTCAGTTTACACCGCCGCTTGTCGTGCCTTGCGGCGCGACACCGCTATGGGCTTACCCTGTTCCGTGCGGTGAGCACGGGCCAGGAGGGCCTCGCCTTTCTGCCGATGACCGTCTTGTCAGCGTGCCTCCACCAAGCAGGGAGGCAACCGGTCACGTACCGTTTTGGTTCGAGCCTGTCAGTCGATTTGGCTCGTTCAAGCTTGACGGCATTTATCAGCGATTCACAGATGTTGGCCCTTTGGCCCAGCCTTGCGCCTCATCCGGATTTCGACTTCCAGAATCACACGGCAAACCTCACGGCTGCCGCGCACCCCGCAAGGGGCGGCTACGTTGTCGGTGCGCTCGGCACGGGGTCGTTGCCAACCCCGCACTGCACCTAGGCTACGGGCGGCTGAACGCCCGGTTGCACGCAGGCTTGCGCCTGAGCAACAACTCATCACACGGCTTGCGCCGCGTTCACAACCCGACCCCGGTTTCCCGAGGCCTTCGGCCTTTCGACCGTCTTCGATCAGGCTTTCACCCGACCATGTGGCCCCGAAGGACCACGACTAGAGGGCTGCTTTTCCACACTTGAACGATGCTCGTCGCATCAGCGGTGTGGCCGGCCCAGCTGGCCGGACGCGACTCTCAGGTCGCACGCTTGGGAAGCTGCCGTTCTGCCATTGAACTACACCCGCATGCGCCGAATCTTAGCCGACGGGCCGCGCGCTCGCGAGCGAGCGGCCCGTCGGTTCGCGGCGGCCGCCGCTGACTTCGAGCCGAACGCCGGCGTTTTCGCCAACCGCGCAACGGCGTTGCGCGGTTGGCGGCACGGCTGCCCGGAGACGCCGCTCGATGCGACCGTTCGACGCTGTCCGGCGCGCGCCTCGCATCGCCGGCGCCGCGCGCCGCCTCATCCGGTGAAGCCGACCGTCTTGTGGGAGCCGTCGCAGAACGGCTTGTTCGCGCTCTGGCCGCAGCGGCACAGCCACGTTTCGGTGCCGCAGTACACGGGCTGATCGTCGGCACCGACGAGCGTCAGCGGGCCCGTGACGTGCAGCGGGCCGTTGGCCGTTGCCGTGATCGTCACCGGTCCGGCGCCCAGCTCGACGGCCGCGCAGCGGGCGGCAGTGCCGTCGTGCGTGAAGCCGACCTTCTTGTGCGAACCGTCGCAGAACGGCTTGTTGGCGGAATGCCCGCAGCGGCACAGCCAGGTCTTGTCGCCCTCGTACAGCACCGAGCCGGCGGCGTTCTTGACGACGACCTGCCCGCTCACCAGCAGCGAGCCGTGCGGGTTCATTCGACACGTGTTGCTCATGCGATGCCTCCGAGACAGACGTACTTGATCTCCAGGTACTCGTCGATGCCGTACTTGCTGCCCTCGCGGCCGATGCCCGACTGCTTCACGCCGCCGAACGGCGCGACCTCGGTCGAGATCAGCCCGGTGTTGACGCCGACGATGCCGTACTCGAGGCTTTCGGCGACCCGCATCACGCGGCCGATGTCGCGCGCGTAGAAGTACGCAGCGAGGCCGTATTCGACGCTGTTGGCCGCGGCGAGCGCTTCTGCTTCGGTCTCGAAGCGGAACACCGGTGCGACGGGACCGAAGGTTTCCTCGCGCGCGACCAGCATCTCGCGCGTGACGTTGGCGAGCACGGTCGGCGTGTAGAAGGTCCCGCCCAGCGCGTGACGCTTGCCGCCGGTGACGATCTTCGCGCCCTTGCCGACCGCGTCGGCCACGTGCGCCTCGACCTTCGCAAGCGCGTTCGCGTCGATCAACGGCCCTTGCTGCACGCCGGCGTCGAAGCCGGGGCCGACCTTCATCTGCGCGGCTTTGGCGGCGAGTTTTTCGACGAACGCGTCGTAGATCTGCGTGTGCGCGTAGAAGCGGTTGGTGCACACGCAGGTCTGCCCGGTGTTGCGGTACTTCGACGCGAGCGCGCCTTCGACGGCCGCATCCAGGTCGGCGTCGGGGAAAACGATGAAGGGCGCGTTGCCGCCGAGCTCGAGCGAGAGCTTCTTCAGCGTCGGCGCGCTTTGCGCCATCAGGATGCGGCCGACCTGCGTCGAACCGGTGAACGACAGCTTGCGCACGACCGGCGAATCGCACAACACCTTGCCGACCGCGATCGACTGCGCCTCGTCGGCCGGCAGCACGTTGAACACGCCGGGCGGAAAGCCCGCGCGGTGCGCCAGCTCCGCCAGCGCCAGCGCCGACAGCGGCGTCTGCTCGGCCGGCTTGACGACGACGGTGCAGCCCGCCGCGAGCGCAGGCGCGCACTTGCGCGTGATCATCGCGTTCGGGAAGTTCCACGGCGTGATCGCGGCGGACACGCCGATCGGCTCCTTCAGCACCAAAATGCGCTTGTCGGCCGCGTGCGCCGGGATCGTGTCGCCGTAGACGCGCTTGCCTTCCTCGGCGAACCACTCGACGAAGCTCGCGCCGTACGCGATCTCGCCGCGCGATTCCGCCAGTGGCTTGCCCTGCTCGGCGGTCATCAGCTTAGCCAGATCCTCCTGCGCGGCCATCATCAGCTCGAACCACTCGCGCAGGATCGCGGCGCGCTCCTTCGCAGTCTTGGCGCGCCACGCGGGAAAGGCGCGGCTGGCGGCGTCGATCGCGCGGGTCGCCTCGGCGGGACCGCAATTGGCGACTTCGACGAGCCGGCCGCCGTCGGCCGGATTGGTGACTGGGAACCTGACGCCGGTATCGACCCAGGCGCCGTCGATGTAAGCCTGCGTCTTGACGAGCGCGCCGTCGGATAACGAGGGCAGGGACGAGACACGTTGCAGCACGATGACCTCCCGTCTGAAGTGTTGTCGCTATCGAGGACTACGAAATCTCGTGACACCGCCACCTTGCGAATGCGTTTCACCCTCGCGGGGGCCGGCTCCGTCATCCCGAGCAACGCGAGGGATCTCGGCGTTGCGGGCGGGGAGAGATTCCTCGCCTTCGGCTCGGAATGACGAAAAGATTCGGCACGAAAGACGAAAGCGGCGGGCTCGAAATGACAAAAGCGTCCGGCACAAAATGACGAAAGCGTCCGGCACAAAGGACCAAAGCGTCCGGCTCGGAATGACGAGAGCGGCCGGCTTGGAATGACGACGCGCGCTCGGCTCGGAAGCCGGTTCCGTCATCCCGAGCAACGCGAGGGATCTCGGCGTTGCGAGTGGCTGAGATTCCTCGCCCTCGGCTCGGAATGACGAAGGGGGTGGCCGGAACGACGAGGAAGGGCCGGCTCGGAACGACCAAGAAACCGCGGCGCGGAACGACGACGGGTCCGGGACGCGTACGCCGGGCGGTTGGCATTTGTCACAAGGATGAGTCACTCTGGATAGGATAGTCGACCAAGGGGCGCCATGCAGGGGATACGGCGCCGGGCGCGGTGGGTCGAGGCGTTATCCTGTTCCGCCGTCGCGATTGCCCCGGAAACAGAGTCCATGCAGTTCGAAAGCCTGGCCCCCGACCTTCAGCGCTGGCTGAAGAGCTCGATCGAGCAGGGTCACGGCCGCGACGCGCTCGTGCAGTCGATGCGCGCGGCGGGATACCAGCGCAACTTCGCGCGCGAAGCGGTCGAGCTCGCGCTGGCGAAGTTCGCGCCGGCAGCAGCCGCGTCGGCTGCGCCCTTGGGTGAGCCGGCGCAAGAGGAGCCCGCGGCGCTCGATTCGACGACGATTCTGGCGGGTAGCCCGAACGCGATCGAAACGTCCGACCGCAAGGTCGACATCCTGTTCGCGCTGAACGCGCCGCGCATCGTGCTGTTCGGCGAGCTGCTGGCGGACGAGGAATGCGACGAGCTGATTGCGCTGTCGCGCCGCAAGCTCACGCGTTCGAGCGTGGTCAACGCCGAGACCGGCGCCTACGATGTGCATCCCGACCGGACCAGCAGCGGCACCCACTTCGAGCGCGGCGAAAACGCGTTGATCCGCCGCATCGAAACCCGCATCGCCGAGCTGATCGGTTGTCCCGTCGAGCGTGGCGAACCGATCCAGATCCTGCACTACAGGCCCGGCGCCGAATACAAGCCGCACTTCGACTTCTTCGATCCGGCCTACCCGGGCAACGAAAAGGTGCTCGCGATGGGCGGCCAGCGCGTCGCGACGCTCGTGATGTACCTGAACGACGTCGCCGCCGGCGGCTCGACGGTGTTCCCCGAAGTCGGTCTCGACGTGCTGCCGCGCAAAGGCAACGCGGTGTATTTCGCATACACGACCGCAGACGGCCAGCTCGACCGCCGCACGCTGCACGGCGGCAGCCCCGTCGCGGAAGGCGAAAAGTGGATCGCGACGAAGTGGCTGCGGCAGAGGGACTACGGCGGCCCGGGCGTGTGAACCGCGCCGGCTAGCCCGGACATTTCACGAGGGACGCGGGAAAACGAGCCGCGCCGGGGCGCGGCGATGTTTCGAG
>JBBIQI010000080.1:0-14643 GCA_037442465.1 Burkholderiales bacterium | reverse complement strand
GCTCGATGCCGCCCGCGTTGGCCTTGGCGACGTACTCGGCCATCCAGTTTTCGCCCAGAAGCCGGCGCGCCATTTCGACGACGATGTAATCGGCGTCCGTATCGGCGTCTTCGTTGTAGCGCTTCAATCCCTGCAGGCAGCTCGGGCACGAGGTCAGCACCTTGACGTCGCCCGTGAAGCCGTCGGCGCGCAGCCTGCCGGCGCGCCTGCGGATCTCCTCTTCCTTGCGGAAGCGCACCTGCGTGGAGATGTCGGGCCGCGCGAGCGCGAGCGAACCCGATTCGCCGCAGCAGCGCTCGCTCTTCTCGATCCGGGTGCCGTCGCCGGTGGCGATCAGCGCATTGACCGTCTTCAGCGGATCCTGCTGCTTCATCGGCGTATGGCAAGGGTCGTGGTACATGTAGCGCACGCCCGTGACGCCCTCCAGCTTGACGCCCTTTTCGAGCAGGTATTCGTGGATGTCGACGATGCGCGAACCGGGGAAGATCTCCTCGAACTTGTAGCCGGCGAGTTGGTCGTAGCACGTCCCGCAACTGACGACCACCGTCTTGATGTCGAGGTAGTTCAGCGTGTTGGCGACGCGATGGAACAGCACGCGGTTGTCGGTGATGAACTTCTCGGCGCGGTCGAACTGGCCCGAGCCGCGCTGCGGATAACCGCAGCAGAGATAACCCGGCGGCAGCACCGTCTGCACGCCGACCGCCCATAGCATCGCCTGCGTGGCGAGTCCGACCTGCGAGAACAGCCGCTCGCTGCCGCAGCCGGGGAAGTAGAACACCGCTTCGGTATCGGCCGAAGTCGCGCGCGGGTCGCGGATGATCGGCACGTAGCGCGCATCCTCGATGTCGAGCAGCGCGCGCGCGGTCTTCGTCGGCAGCCCTCCCGGCATCTTCTTGTTGACGAAATGGATCACCTGCTCGCGCACCGGCGGCTTGCCGGTGGTCGCCGGCGGCCGCTTCGTCTGGGCGCGGCCGAGCGCGCGGAAGACCTCGACGCCGAGCCGCTGCGCCTTGTAGCCCCAGTCGATCATCAGCTTGCGCGCGAGCTTGATCGTGCCCGGGTTGGTCGCGTTCAGGAAGAACATCGTCGCCGCGCTGCCCGGATTGAAGCGTTTCTTGCCCATCCGGCGCAGCAGGTCGCGCATCGCCATCGACACGTCGCCGAAGTCGATGTCGACCGGGCAGGGCGTCGCGCACTTGTGGCAGATCGTGCAGTGGTCGGCGACGTCGGAAAATTCGTCCCAGTGTTTGATCGATACGCCGCGGCGCGTCTGCTCCTCGTGCAGGAACGCTTCGATCAGCAGCGAGGTCGCCAGGATCTTGTTGCGCGGCGAGTACAGCAGATTGGCGCGCGGCACGTGTGTGGAGCACACCGGCTTGCACTTGCCGCAGCGCAGGCAGTCCTTGATCGCGTCGGCGATCGAGTTGATGTCGGACTGCTGCATGATCAACGATTCGTGGCCGAGCAGGTTGAAGCTGGGCGTGTACGCGTTGTCCAGCGTGGCGCCCGGCAGCAGCTTTCCCTTGTTGAAGCGCCCGTCGGGATCGACGCGCGCCTTGTAGGCGCGGAACTCGCGCGTCTCCTCGTCCGTCAGGAACTCCAGCTTGGTGATACCGATGCCGTGCTCGCCCGAGATCACGCCGCCCAGCTCGCGCGCGATGCGCATGATGCGCGCGACCGCCGCGTGCGCGGTGCGCAGCATCTCGTAGTTGTCCGAGTTGACGGGAATGTTCGTGTGCACGTTGCCGTCGCCGGCGTGCATGTGCAGCGCCACGAACACGCGCCCGTGCAGCACGCGCTGGTGGATCGCCTCGCACTCGGCCAGCACCGGCGCGAACGCGGCCCCCGAGAAGATGTGCTCCAGCGGCGCGCGCACTTCGGACTTCCACGACACGCGGATCGTGCGCTCCTGCAGCAGGTCGATGACGGTGCTCGCCCGCGGCGAGCCCGCCGCCGGAGGCGCGACGTGCGTGATGCCGAGCCGCGCGAGCTCCTCGGCCGCCTGCGCCAGCGGCGCGTCGAAGTGCTGCAGCAGATACGTCCAGCGCCGGCGCGTGAAGGAGATCAGCTCGCGCGCCTGTTCGACGCGGTCGCCGAGGATCTCCTCGCGCGGCAGGCGGTCGAACTCGACGTCGCCGGTCTTGCCGAGCGGGAACTCGGTGGCGAGGAATTCGTCGATGCGGTCGAGCAGCGCGAGCTTGTTCTTGATCGACAGCTCGATGTTGATGCGTTCGATCGCGTTCGTGTAGTCGCCCATCCGCTCCAGCGGAATGACGACGTCCTCGTTCAGTTTGAACGCGTTGGTGTGCTTGGAGATCGCCGCCGTCTTGGCGCGGTCGAGCCAGAACTTCTTGCGCGCCTCGGCGCTCGTCGCGATGAAGCCCTCGCCGCCGCGCGCGTTGGCGATGCGCACCACCTCCGAGGTCGCGCGTGCCACCGCCGCGTCGTCGTCGCCGACCAGATCGGCGAGCAGCACCATCTTCGGCAGCACGCCGCGCCGCGACTTGGTCGTGTAGCCGACCGCGCGCAGATAGCGCTCGTCCAGGTGCTCCAGCCCCGCCAGCAGCACGCCGCCCGGACGCGCGTCGAGGTAATTCTTTATTTCGACGATCGACGGCACCGCATCGCGCGCGTTGCCGAAGAACTCCAGACACACGGTGCGGATGCGCGGCGGCATCCGGTGCAGCAGCCAGCGCGCGCAGGTGATGATGCCGTCGCAACCCTCCTTCTGCACGCCGGGCAGGCCGCCGAGGAACTTGTCGGTCACGTCCTTGCCGAGCCCGACCTTGCGGAAGCGATGGCCGGGGATCTCGAGCGTCTCGGTGCGCAGCACGCGCGCGGCGTCGGGGTCGTCGCGGCCGTCCTTCCACGTCAGCGCAAACCGCGCCACCGGCGCGTCGTGGATCTTGCCGAGGTTGTGCTCAAGCCGCTCGACCTCGAGCCAGTTGCCCTCCGGGTCGACCATCCGCCACCACACCAGGTTGTCGAGCGCGGTGCCCCACAGCACGGCCTTCTTGCCGCCGGCGTTCATCGCGATGTTGCCGCCGACGCACGAGCTGTCGGCCGACGTCGGGTCGACCGCGAACGCGAGCCCCGCCTGCTCCGCCGCGTCGGCAACGCGCCGCGTGACCACGCCCGCGCCGGTGAGGATCGTCGGCTGCGGCTCGGCCACGCCCGGCAGCCGGGTCGACTCCACCGCGCTGATCGATTCGAGCTTTTCGGTATTGATCACTGCGGAGCGCGGCGTCAGCGGCACGGCCGATCCGGTGTAACCGGTGCCGCCGCCGCGCGGGATGATCGTCAGTCCGAGCTCGATGCACGCGCGCACCAGCGCGGGGACCTCGCTCTCGCGATCCGGGGTGAGCACGACGAACGGATACTCGACGCGCCAGTCGGTCGCGTCGGTCACGTGCGAGACGCGCGCGTAGGCGTCGAAGCGGACGTTGTCGGCCCGCGTGTGCTTGGTCAGCAGCCGGCGCGCGCGCTTGCGCAGATCCCAGTCGGCACGGAAGTCCTGCTCGAATCGGGCGACGCATTGGCGCGCGGCGGCGAGCAGCCGCCCGACCTTGGCGTCGCGCACCGAGTCGGACGGATCGCGCCGCTTCTCGATCTCCGCCAGCCGGTGATGCAGCGCTGCGACCAGCGCGGCGCGCCGCTTCGGGTTGTCGAGCAGGTCTTCCTGCAGATACGGATTGCGCTGCACGACCCAGACGTCGCCGAGCACTTCGTACAGCATGCGCGCCGAGCGGCCGGTGCGGCGCTCGGCGCGCAGCTCGTCGAGCACGCGCCAGGCTTCGCTGCCCAGCAGCCGGATCACGATCTCGCGATCGGAAAACGACGTGTAGTTGTACGGAATCTCGCGCAGGCGGGCGGGCTGCTCGGCGGCGGGTTCCGTGGAGGGCTTCAGCGGTTGGGGCGGCAGCGGTGCATTCATCGAACTGCGGCAGGTCTTCGACGCTTGGACGTGCAGTGTATCTGTTGCGCTGCAAGAGCCTCCGCGCAAACCCTGTGGACATGCGGGTTTGCGCGCCGCTGCTGACGGGCGTCAAGCGGCGCCCGCGCCTGGTTCGCGGCGGGCGGCGGGTATCGTTGCGGCGGCTGTCCGCTGTCCGAGTGCAAGCGACGTGCGTCCCGACGATCCGTTAGCCCCGCGCGAGGCACCGGCGCTGGCGCTCTGGCCACTGGCGCTGGTGGCCGGTCTGTTGCCGACGATCGCCGGGCTGCTCGCCTGGCAACTGTCCACCCGACTCGAGCTGATCCCGGCGTGCAATCCGTTCATCGACGGCTGCGTGTCGATCAGCCGCGCGGCGCGCCACGATTTGCCGAATCATCTGTTCCGCGCGATCGTGCTGCCGGCTGCGGTGCTGCAGGGCCTGACCTGGTGGCTGGCCGCCGTGTGGCTGCGCGAGCTCGCGTTGCTCGCACCCGTGCGTGCGCGCGTGCTCGCGGCCACCGGCGCGGTCGCGGCGATCTTCCTTGTGCTGTACGGCACCTTCCTCGGCACCGAAGGCGAGCTGTACCGCTGGTTCAGGCGCTTCGGCATCTGGTTTTATTTCGGGCTGACCGCGATCGCGCTCGTGGTCGTCGTCGGCCTGATCGAACGCGCGTCGCGGCGCGGCGGCACCGCGTTGTCCCGCCGCTTCGGGCGCACGCTGCTCGCGCTGGCATGGTTTCTGCTGGCACTCGGCCTGGTCAGCGCGTTCTCGGCGCTCGCGATCCGCGACGAGCTCGCGCACGATCGCTTCACCAACGTGCTGGAGTGGTGGGGTGCCGGGCTCGTCAACGCGTTCTTCGCGGCGCTCGCCTGGGCGTGGCGGCAGACCCGCTTCGCCCTGAGGCTCGCGGTGAGCCACTGAACGCGCGCCGTTCTGGCGCCCGGAGCACTTCGAGCGTGCGGTCGGCCGACGCGCTGCGGACGGCTCGCGACGCAGCGGCCGTACGGCGGCCGCGTGCCGACCGCATGCCTGGCGCTGCCCGATCCCGGCGGCGAGACGGGCATGCGCGCACGCAGTCGTCGCGGTTCCTGCCCGGACTTGCCTCAGACCGCCAGCGGCGGCTCGGCCAGGCAGCCGACCTGCTCGCGCAGCTCGAGGATCCGCTCCTGCCAGTAGCGTTGCGTGCCGAACCACGGAAAGGCCGCCGGAAACGCCGGGTCGGCCCAGCGGCGCGCGATCCAGGCGGCGTAATGGATCAACCGCAGCGTGCGCAGCGCCTCGATCAGATGTAATTCGCGGCGATCGAACTCGCGAAAATGCTCGTAGCCGGCGAGCACGTCGGCAAGCTGCACCTGCATCTCCTCGCGCGAACCCGACAGCAGCATCCACAGATCCTGCACTGCCGGCCCCATGCGGCTGTCGTCGAAGTCGACGAAATGCGGACCGGCGTCGGTCCACAACACGTTGCCCTCGTGGCAGTCGCCGTGCAAGCGCAGCGCTCGCACGCCACTGGCGCGCTCGTAGCACGCTGCCAGCCCTTCGAGCGCCTGCGCGAGCACGGCGCGGTACGACTCGCGCAGCTCGTCCGGCAGCCACCCGTGCTCGAGCAGCCATGCGCCGGGCTCGCGGCCGAAGCTTTCGACATCGAGCGCCGGCCGATGCGCGTACGGTCGGGCTGCGCCGATCGCGTGGATACGGCCGACGAAGCGGCCGAGCCACTCGCGCACGTCGCGCCTGGACAGTTCCGGCGCCCGCCCGCCGCGGCGGGCAAACAGCGCGACGCGGTGCCCGGCGACGTGATGCAGCGTGGCACCCGCGAATGACAGCGGCGGCACCACCGGAACCTCGCGTTCTGCCAACTCGGCGGTGAACGCATGCTCTTCGAGGATTTGCGCGTCGGTCCAGCGCCCCGGCCGGTAGAACTTGGCGACGACGTAGCGGCCGATGCCGGGCGTGTCATCTTCCAGTCCGATCTGGAAGACGCGGTTCTCGTAGCTGTTCAGCGCGAGCAGTTGCCCCGACGTGCGCAGGCCCAGACCGTCGATCGCGTTGAGCACGGCATCGGGCGTGAGATTGGCGAAGGGTGCGTCGGCGCGTCGTTCCATCTGCGCGATGGTAAGGCCGCGCTGCCGCGGAATGTATGCGCCGCGCGCCCTTGCGTGACGCTTGCGTCACGGCCCGCCCATAGAGTCGCTCCATCGGTTCGACGCAGCACAGGCAACGAATGCAGCGCATCGATCTTACGGAGCAAGCGTCATGAGACGACACTCGCCTCATGCAGCGGGCAAGCGCGGCTGTCGGCGTGGCGGGGCTCTTTTGGCTGCGGCCGCGCTGTGTGCGATCGGACTGGCCGCCGGCGCGGCGAGTGCCGTGCATGCGCAGACCAGCCCATTGCGCGAAAAGCTCGAAGGCGCGGTTCCGGCAAAGCCGCTGCTCGTACCGTACAAGGTCGAAGAGCGCAAACCCGACCGCTCGCCCGAGTTCGCGCGCAACGTGACGACGCTGACCTGCCCGCCGTCGACCTCCGAGGGCGGTTCGTCGAAGTGGTTCCCCGGATGGTCATTCGAGGTTCAGCGGGTCCGCTACGTCGGGATCGAGCTGATCGATCCGCAGCAGATAAGCGACGGTGCGGTGATCCAGTGTCTCTACGGCTTTGACCCCAAGACACGGGACGCCCCGGCTCACTTCATGACGCTGCGGCAGCCGCTCGGTCCGGGCGCAAGCGCGCAGACGTGCCGCGTCAGCGGCTATTCGGTGTCGTGCGGCGCAGGCGCCGCCGTCACGTGTCCGCGCGGCCGAGCGGAAGAAGGCCGGTCGCGAACGTGGTCCGACTGGCTGTTCGTGACGCCCCAGCCGGACCTGTTCGTCGGCGCCGTCATCCTCAATCCGCCGACGCCGAGCGCGGGTGCCGTGGTCGAGTGCCGATACGGATCGGAGGCGATCGCCGCGAGTCTGCGCGTCAAGCTCTGGCGCAGTCTCGGTCAGGGTATCGAAAAGCGCCGCTGTCGCACCGAACCTGCGCAGGGAAGCGTGACCTGCGTGCGACCGTTGTGAGCGCACGTCCGGCGCGATGTCCCGCACATGCACGCAGGACTTGCTCATGGGACTGGACCGAACTTCGTTGGAATGGCGATGCGACTGCTGAAGCGAATCACTCTGACGTGCGTGCTTTCCGTGGCCGCCGGCCCGCTGTTGGCCGACTGCGTTGACGGCGTGCGCAAGGCCACGCCGCGCGAGGCCGCGTACTTCGAGCGCGTCCATGGCGGACTGAAAGCGGCCCTGCCCGCGCCGTCGGCCGAGTGGAGCATGGCGCCGGTGGCGGATCGCCGCTACGACTTCGCATGCAAGGGCGCGCGCGAGGGCGACGTCTGGGTCGATCTGAAGACGAACTACACGTACCGCATGCCGAAGGAGCAGGCCGACCGTAACGCAGTCGAGCTGCGCCGGCTCGCCGCCGAGGTCGAGGCGCTGGAGAAGTTGCCGACCGAGGTGGCGAAGGAGCGCCAGGCGTGGATCGACAAGTACAGCGAGGCCACGCGCGCCGCGCGCCAGGCGGAGAGGGACGGCAAGCGCGAGCTGGCCAAGCAGAAGTACGCCGAACGCGCCGAGTACGAACAGCAGGCCAATGCGGTGCGCGCCCGACACAACGAGAGCGTCCGGCCCAAGGTCGCGCCGCTACGCGCGCGCATGGCCGAACTCGACATCAACCCGAAGACAGTACGCGTGCATGCGGTGATCAACGACCGCGCGCAGCTCGGTCCGAGCGACGTGACCGAGATCGTGGTCGGGACGATCCCCGCGCCCGGCCGCAAGCCCGTGTTCAAGGTCGCCAGCGTGCACGTGCAGATCGAGGGGCCGGCGGCGCAGCGCGAGGCGCTGGCGGCCGCGTTCGACAAGACGAAGCTGCAGGCACTGCTGCGCTAAGGCGGCGCACGCACAGCGAGGAGGACGTCATGAGATGCGCATTGATCGGTCTTTCGCTGCTGCTGGCCGGCGGCAGCGTGCTGGCACAGCCGCAGGCGCTGAAGTCGCCCGCGCCGCGTCCGGCCACCGAGGCGGCAAAGCCCGGCGCGCTTCTGCCGGCCGAGCCGCTGGCGCCGGCCGGACCGCCGGCTGCGCCGGCCACACGCAGACCGAGCGTCGCCACCGGCGACAACGACGACTCGGCCGATCTCGAGGTGCAGCGGCGCACGTTGAAGTCCGGGCCGGCGGCGGCTCCTGCGCCGCAGGGGCAGCCGAATGCCGGTCCGAAGTCCCAGGGTTCGGCGCAGAACGCCCGAAGCGCAACGAGCAGCAAGCCGGCGCGCGGCGGCGGTGGCGGCGAAGGTGGGCCGACGGGGCAGACCGAGGGCGAGGTCTACATCGGCGCGCGCGCCAAGGCGCGGCCGGCGAAGCCGTGAGACCCAAGCGGCGAGACAGGAGCGCAGCGATGAGAACCACAGCGATGAGTACGAAAACCTGGAGCACGGTCGCGGCGCTGGCCGTCGCGGCCCTGTGCGTGGCGCAGCCCGTCGCGGCGGTCGAATACGCGGCCGACTACGTGCTGGAAACCGCCGAGGGGGCGTTCAAGGGACGGCTGTACGCCACGCCGAACAAGGAGCGGCGCGAGATGGGTGCCGGCAGCGACGCCAGCATCGCCATCACGCACCGCGACCGCAAGCTCATGTACACGCTGATGCCGAGCGACCGCATCTATGTCGAGGCCAAGCTCGACGAGGCGGATGGGCGCGGCGGCGATCTCGGCCAGTACGAAGTCGAGCAGACCGTGATCGGCGAGGAGACGGTCAACGGCGTGCGCGCGACCAAGAGCAAGGTGATCCTCAAGGAGCGTCCGCCGAAGACCGGCAAGATGGGCGGCTTCTGGTGGACCACGCGCGAAGGCATCGTGGTGAAGGTCGACGCCGTCTCGGTCGAGAAGAAGAGCAAGGACCGGCTGAAGATGGAACTGACCAATCTGAAGGTCGGCCCGCAGGATCCGCGGCTGTTCGAGGTACCGGCCGGCTATACCAAGCTCGACGCGTCGATGCCGGATATCGGCCGGATGGTCGGCGCAGGCAGGGAGCGCGCGGCCGAGGACGAAGCGCGCAAAGGGGCCGCGCCTGCGCGGTCGTCGAGCACGCCCGGCGATGCGCTGCGCGACGCGCTCAAGCTCTTGCGGTAGGAGGCCGGCATGAGAACGATCGCATGGTGCCGGCTGGCGCTCGCGCTGGGCGGCCTGCTCGCCGGGCTGAGCGCAGCGGTGCGCGCCGACGACGTGTGCGAGGAGCGGGAGAAGTTCGACGGCCGTCCTTACGTGCAGCGCGCGCAGACGGCCGAGCAGGCCGGCCGCTTCAAGGAAGCGCACGCCGAAGCGTCCAAGGCGATGAGCGTCTGTGCGCGGCAGATCGACGCGGCGCAGGTTCAGGCGATGACGCGTCGGCTTGCCGGCAAGATCGGCGAGCAGGAAGAGCGCGCCGGCCGGCCCGAGGAAGCCGCGCGCTGGTACTTGCAGGCCGAGCGCGTGCCCGACGCCGATCGGGCGATGCTCAAGCATGCGCAGGCCGCTTCGCAGAACCCGGCGGCATTCCATAAGGCCTGGTCCTACTTCGACCGCGGCCGTCCCGGCGGGCGCAGCGCTTCGCACATCGAGGAGTTGCGCAAGATCGCCGCGGCCAATGGCGAGCGGGAGCTGGCGGCCGAGGGCAAGCACTTCACGCCGTTGCGCGACACGCTGGACGAACTCGGCCGCGCGCGCGACTGGCTGCGCTACGTCGACCGCGGTGAGGAGCGTGTCAACGCCCGTGCGGTGGCGCGCGGCGACGCGCTCGCCAGGGACGACGCGCCGGGTCCGCTCGAACGGGCGCTGCCGTACTACCGCTTCGCCGGCGACGCGGCCAGGGAAAAGGCGCTGCGCGAGCGCGCCGGTCGTCTGGGCGACGCCGCTGCAGCCAAGGGCGACGCGGCGGCGGCGGTCCGCTACTACGAACTCGCGGGTCTGACGGGCAAGGCCGCGCAGCTTGCCCGCAACGTCAAGGCGCAGGAGCAGAAGGCCGAGGCCAAGCGTCGTCAGGCGTTCGACAAGGACACCAAGGCGCTGGAAAAGGAACTGGGCCTTTGAGTCCTGCCTGCGTCCGATCCTCGCATGTGGAGCAACCGATGATGCGCCGACAGTCGAGGCATACGGCCGCGGTCGCGCTCTGCGCGGCGTTGAGCGTGCCCCTGTGGGCCGGCGCCCAGTCGCGGCTGACGGCGCTTTCGGATGTACTCCCATTCGAGTCGCCCGACCCGAGCGACTGTCCGAAGGCGCGCATCACGCGCAAGGCGGCGGCGCCGCTGCCGCTGGAGCGGGCGGTCGCTGCGTTCGACGACGCGATCGAGGCCAGCGTCAGCCCCGAAGCCATACGCGGGTTGAACGCAAGCCCCGCGGCGCGCGATCCGCACGCCGCCACGCGGATCGCGGTGGCCGCACTGGCCGCCGGCAGGCCGCTGGCGGCGGCGGCGCTCGCGCTGCGCGCGCATCAGGCCGCACCCAAGGACCCGAGCCATCTCGTCAACCTCGCGGGCGTAGCCAACTATTTCGGCCGCTATGACGAGGCGCTTGCCTTCGCCAACGCCGCCGAGGCGCTCAACCCATCGGCGCCGGCCGCCGGGGGCATGAGCGGGCGCGCCATGCTGTTGACGAACAAAGGCAACGCCCTCGTCGGGCTCGGCCGGGCCAAGGAGGCCGAGGCCGTGCTGAAGGAGGCGATCCGCCTGCAGCCGAACCTCGCCGAGGCCTACACCAACATGGGTTACGCCCTCGGTCAGCAGAACCGCTGCGCCGAAGCGGCGAGGTACCTGAGCGCGGGCAGGCGCCGCCACCCGGCCGAGGTGCTGAATCCGCCGAAGGAGCAGGACCCCGGCAAGAAGCCACCGGAGACGACGGCGAAGGAATCCGGCGCCGAAAAGGATGAGGAACCGGAGGAGGAATTCCTGCCCGGGGATATCGCCTTCGATCTCTCGCGCGGCAAGCGCGGGCTGTTGCCGAGAGTCCCCGTCCCCGTGAGTCTCGAGGAAGCCAACGCCACCGGGAAGTTGATATCGAAGCTGCACAAAAAGCTCGACGAGGACACCAAGGCGTTCCTGCCGGGGCTGCAAGCGGCGATCGATGCGCAGAGGCGGCGCGAAGCCAAGGAGCGGGCCATGGAGGACAGCGGCGATGTCTCGCAGCGGTTGAGCGCCGAGCGCTCGCGGCGGCTGCGTCAGGCACTGTCGCGCTTCGCGCGCGACGGGCGCACCGGCGATCGCCACCTCGATCGCCTCCGCCAGATGATGCGCGACAGCCTCGCGGACCGGCGCCGCGCCGAGCGCAAGGCCTCCGAGCGCAAGGGCGAGGCCGACAACGCGGCGCTCGGGAAATTCGTCGAGACCCAGGAAAAGGTGTGCAACCCGCTGTCGCAAGAGCAAGCGCGCGTATGCGGTCTGAACCAGCCGGGCTGCGAGGCGCTGCGCAAGAAAGCCCAGGAATGCGCCGAGAAGGCCAAGTGGGAATGGGAGCAGGCCAAGTGCAAGGCCGCGACCAAGTACCTGGAGGAGGTCGCGCCTGCCGTGCGCGCCTACGACAACTGGCTGCGATCGTACTTTCACGAGTCCTATCTGTACGCGACGGCGGTGGCGTCCTATCTCGGCGACCGCGACAACCAGAGTTGGGCCCGTTTCAAGCTGCGGGGCTATGAGCTCGACATGGCTCGCAAGGCGCTGCACGCGCCGGCCGGCGGCCTGCCGATCAGCGACGAGGAACTCAAGACGTGCAAGGCCGCCCCGCCGCCGGCGCTACCCCTCGATGTGCCGGCGAACGACGTCGCGTTCTGCGCGCCCGGAAACAGCAAGGTGACGGCCGGTGTGTTGCAGGTGCTCGAGGTCGCCATGAACTGCGAGCAGGTCGATGTCACCCTGTCCACGCCCGGTTTCGTCAATGCCTTCGTGCAGGTGAGCGTGGACCGATCCGAACGCGCCCGCAAGGCCGCCGAGGAGCGGGCGCGCAAGGCCGCGCGCGAGGCCGCCCGCAACGAGAGAAACCCGCTCGGCCTGCTCGATTTCGACCGCCCGTTGATCGAGAGAATCGGCGGCACGGTGACCGTGTTCGTTGGCGGCGGCGTCCGGGGTGAGGCCGGCGCGGTCTCCACGTCGGGGCAGGCCGGTGCCTTCATCACGGTGGACAACTACGGCACCGTGATCGACGCCGGCGGCAAGACCTCCTCATCCGCCGCGGTGGGCGCCGAACTCGGAATCGTCAGCGTCGGCGTGCAGACCGAATCCGGGGGGTAGAGAGAGTGCACGGTCATGGCGCAGCCGACAAGAGACACGGCCCCGGCCGCGCGCGGATCCGACGCAACCGGGCGTTTACCTGGGTGCGGTAGGCGCAAGCGGAAGACGACTAGGGCGCAACGGAAAGAAACGACACGGATGCACAACCGGCTAGGGGTAACGGTATGAGCAATGCAAATCGCGTCCGCAGACTTCTGGCGTACGGGGTGGTGGTGAGCGTCGTGCTGCCGGTGCTGATCGCCTGCGGCGATACGGGCGATGGCGCCAACACGCCGCCGGCGGTTATCACCGCGCAACCCACGGACCAGAGCGTCACCGCAGGCAGCACCGCGACCTTCAGCGTCACCGCCCGCAATGCCACGGGCTATCAGTGGCAGCGCAGCACCGACGGCGGCGCCAGCTCGCGTCCGCAGCTGTCGGGCGACGGGCGTTACGTGCTCTTCGCCAGCCGCGCGACCAACCTGCGGGTTGACCCGAATGCCGACACGCTGCTGGTGCGCGACCGTCAGGCGGGCACGACGCGCGTGGCTTCGCGCCGCATCGACGGCACCCCGGCGAGCGGCGGCATTGGCACGGGTTCGGAGGCGTTGTCACGCGACGGTTCGACTGTCGTGTTCACGGGCGAGCTGTGGAAGATCACCCATTCCACCAGTTTTGACCGGCAGATCTTCCGCGTCGGGCGGCCGTAGGCCCGCCGGTTGATCCCGAATCTCCAAGGAGACCCGCGATGTTCTGGTCATTCGCATGCGGCGTGCGCGCCGTACCGATCCTGGCGCTCTGCCTGGCGGCCGTTGCGCCGGTGCAGGCGCAGTACATGAACCCGTACAACGGCCTGCAGTTCCGCAGCGTGTATCAGGCCAACATCGACCGCATCCTGTCGGAATCGATCCAGCGCAAGATGCTGGAGTCGGCGATCCGGCGGCGCCTCGCGGCCAACGATGGAACGACCGCCTCGTCGGCGCCCGCACCCGCTACCTACCGCCACGCGGTCAGCGCCACCGACTTCGTGCCCGCCGGTAAGCGACGGGTGGCGGAGCAGATTGCCGCCTCGAGCGCCAATGCCGCCGAGCGCAAGCAACTGATCGAGGCTTGCCGCAGGATCCAGGCCGAAATCGAGAACACGCCGGGCTTTCGCAAAAACAACTTCGCCAACGGGCTGGCGCTGCTGGTGGGCGTGAGCCTGCAGGTGCTCACCGGCACCGAGATCGGCGAGGCCGACACGGAGGCGCTGGTGCGCGACCTGAACGATCAGCTCGCGTCCTCCGAAGGCTACCGGCGCCTGAGCGCCGAACAGCGCACGGCGGCCTACGACACCTTCGTGATCCTGGGCGGACTGATCGCGGGCATCGCGCAGGATGCCGCCGATCGCAACGATGCGCAGCAGGCGAAGCAAGCGAGGGAGCTCGCGCGGGAAGTGCTGGTCAGCCTGGGGGTCGAGGTCTGAGCGGCAACGCAGCGGGCAGGCATTGGATTCGCAGCGGCGCGACTCGCCACCCGGAGCGCGCTCCGGGCAGCGCGCAGCGCGTCAGGCGCAGGCAACACACGCAAGGCGCCGCCGCGATCGCAACCGATTGACGCTCGCCGATGGGTTCGACGACACTGACTGCGACTGCGCGGCGCCAAGCCGTCGCACATGCCGCAACAAGACGCGGTCGAACGATGTCGAAAGCGCCTCGGAACGCCGGCCCACAGGGGCCGGGCAACGCCTGCGCGGCCGATGATCGGCGCTGGTCGGTTCGCCTGCTTGGCGATCCGGCGTTGATCGCACCGGACGGCCGGGCGCACGCGCTGGAGAAGCGCGCGGCGGCGCTATTCGCGCTGGTGGCAATCGAGTCGGGCATCAGCCGTGCGCGGGTGGCCGCGTTGTTGTGGCCCGACTCTCCCGATGCGCTTGCGCGCCAGGCGCTGCGCCAGCAGTTGCTGCGGCTGAAGAAACTCGCCGGGCGCGAACTGCTGGGCGGCGCGTCCGCACTCGCACTTGTGCCGGACGTCGCGATCGACCTGTCGCAGCCGGAGGCCGGCGGGGAGTTGCTTGGCGCGCTCGACTTCGCCGACAGCGAGGCGCTGGCCGATTGGGTCGAGGCGCGTCGCGCGCAACGCCGTCAGAGTGTTGCCGCGGCCCTCTGCCAGCGGCTGGCCGAAGCGGAAGCCAGCGGCGACCTGGAAACCGCACTGCTGTTCGCGCAGCGGCTGATCGACGCCGACCCCGGCAGCGAGGCACATCACCGCAGCCTGATGCGATTGCACTACCGGCGTGGCGACGTCGCGCAAGCACAGGCGGCCTATGAGCGCCTGCGGGGGACGCTCAAGCGCGACTTCGGCATCGCGCCGGCGCCGGAAACCGAGGACCTCGCGCGCACCCTGCGCGCGGCACAGGCTGCCCGGGTCGCCGCCAGCCGTGCGCCGCCGGCGGCGCTGCTGC
>JBBIQI010000079.1:0-14684 GCA_037442465.1 Burkholderiales bacterium | reverse complement strand
CTCACTGGTCGGCGCGATTCAACGCCCGTACCCCGACCGCGAGCATCGCGAGCGCGAACGCCGCGAGCGCGGCCGCCTCCCACGCGAGTGCGGCGGGACTGCCCCTGCCGAGCAGCGCGTACCGCAGCAGATCGACCTGCCAGGTCAGGGGATTGAGGTGGGCGGCGACGCGGAACCACGCGGGCAGGTCGAGCACCGGATAGAACATCGTGCTGAAGAACATCAGCAGGATGTACGCGGCGCTGGTGGCGGTGTTGAACGAATCCATGCGGCGCAGCTCGATCGCGAGCACGGCGAAGGCGAAGAACCAGGCGGCCGTGGCAACCACGATGACGGCGGCGACGAGCGCGAGCCATTCCCAGCGTACGCGCACGTCGAGCGCGCCGACCGCGAGCGCGACGACGATCGCGGAGCCGGCGAGCGCGACCAGTACGTTGAAGCCGATCTTGCCGATCAGCAGTTGCGCGCGCGTGATCGGGTAGGTCAGCAGTTCGTGGAAGATGCCCGAGTCCTTGTCCATGTAGAAGCCCCAGGCGGCGTTCAGCGCGACGGTGAAGCCGACCATCGCGATCACGCCCGGCAGCAGGAAGGCGGTGTACGACAGCACGCGGCCTTCGAAAACAAAGCCGCCGCCGATCATCCGCTCGAAACCCAAGCCGAACAGCAGCAGGTAGGCGACGGGCGCCAACAGGTCCCAGAAGACGAAGCCGGCGTTGGTCATCCGCTGCCGCCAGTCGCGATAGAAGATCGCCGCGATCGCCTTCATGCGGCGGCCTCCGGCCGCGGCTCGGCCACCAGCGTCACGAAGATCTCTTCGAGCGTCGGGCCGCGCACCTCGAACTGCGTGATCGGCACCGTGCGCGAGAAGTCGCCGAGCCGGGCGAGCAGCTCGGCCTCGTCGCCGTGAAACAGCAGCTCGGCCGAGTGGCCGTCGATCTTCATCTCGATCGGCGCGAGCGCGCGCAGCCGTTGCGCGAGGTCGGCGTCGGCGCGCGCGAAGGTCAGCGTGACGCGGAACGTGTGCGCGGCGCGGCGGCGCAGTTCGTTGAGCGTGCCGGCGGCCATCGCGCGGCCGCGGTGCAGGATCATGATCGTGTCGCACAGCGTCTCGGCCTCGCTCAGCACCTGCGTGGTCATCAGGATCGTGCGGCCGTTGCGCGCTTCGGCACGTAACCGCTCCATCACGCGCCGTTTCGTCAGCGGGTCCATGCCGGTGGTCGCTTCGTCGAGGATCACGAGCGGCGTGTCGAGCATGAAGATCTTCGCGACCTGGATGCGCCGCTTGGTGCCGAGCGAAAGCTCCTGCACCGTGCTGCGCAGCCGCTCGCCGAGTTCGAACTCGTCGACCACCGTCCGCAGCCGCGCGTGCGCCGCGCGCCGCGCCACGCCGTGCAGGTACGCGTAGACGAGCAGGTTGTCGCGCACCGTCAGCAGGTTCTCGGCGGCGGTCTGCTGCAACACGACCGCCATCTGCCGGCGCGCCGCGAGCGGCTCGCGCGCGACGTCGAAGCCGAGCACCGCGGCGCGGCCCGCCGTGGGCGCGGTAATCGTGCCGAGGATCTTCACCAGCGTCGACTTGCCCGCGCCATTCGGTCCCAGCAGCCCGTAGATGCAGCCGCGCGGCACGGCGAAGCTGACTCCGTCGAGCGCACGCACGGGCGCGCCGCGCTTCGAGCGGTAGTCCTTGCACAGCGCTTCGACTTCGATCGCGTCGGTCATCGGCCGGCGATGGCCCCTTGCAGGGAGGGGCGAAGCTTAGCCGCGCAGCCCCGGCGGCTGCCGGCATCGGGGAGCATGCCGCGGGCATCCCGCATCGGCGCGCGCGCGGGAATGCGCGCGGGGTTGGGCGTGTTGTACGTCGTGCGCCCGCATCGAAAGCCGGCCTGCGCGGCCGCGCCGCCGCGGGCACACCCGGGCCGGAGTTCGCGCGCCGCTTGCTTCCGGCGCTTGCCCGCCGGCCCATATCCGGTCGCAACGCTCTCGGGAGGAAGTCGATGATCAGCAAGCAAGGCAAACAGGCACTCGTCGCGATCGCGCTTGGCGCGCTCTGGGCGGCGGCCCCCGCGTACGCGGAGACGGTGCACGCGAAGCTCGAGGGATTCCAGGAAGTGCCCGCGGTATCGAGCCCTGGCCGCGGCGAGTTCCGCGCGAAGATCGAACGCGACGGCAGCATGATTGCGTACGAGCTGAACTACGAAGGGCTGCAGGGCAAGCCCTTCATGTCGCACATTCACGTCGGCCAGCACGGCGTCAACGGCGGAATCAGCGTCTGGCTGTGCGGCAACCCGGAAGACGGGCCGCCCACGCCGCCCGCCGGCACGCCGCGCTGCCCGGTACCGGGTGGCAGCGTCAACGGCGTGCTGACCGCTTCGGCGGTCGTCGGACCGGGCGCGCAACTGATCGCCGCCGGTGAACTGGCCGAACTGATCGCCGCGATCCGCGCCGGCGTCACCTACGTGAACGTGCATTCGACCGCGTCCTCCGGCGGCGTGCCGAGTGGCGAGATTCGCGGGCAGATCAAGTAGCGCTCGAGCGATCCGGTCCCTGTTCATCCGAGGCGGCCAAGCGCCGCCTCTTTTTTTCGTGCGGCCGGCGGATCGCTGGGGGCGGCCGCTAGAATCGCCGGACGCCGCACGGAACCCCCATGCCCGCACTTTCCCGACGCGCCGCCTCGCTCGGCACCGAAAACGCCTTCGTCGTCCTCGCCGAAGTCAATCAACTGATCCGTTCCGGCAAGGACATCGTTTCGTTCTGCATCGGCCAGCCGGATTTTCCGACGCCCACACACATCCAGGACGCCGCGATCGAGGCCATCCGCAGCGGCAAGCACGGCTATACGCCGTCGGCCGGCATCGATGAATTGCGCGCCGCCGCGGCGGCGTCGATGGGCAAGCTGCGTGGCATTGCCATTGCACCGGAGGGGGTCGTCGTCGGCGCCGGTGCCAAACCCTTCATCGCGTACGCGATCGCCTCGACGACCGACTACGGCGCCGGCGACGAGGTGATCTTTCCGGTCCCGGGCTTTCCGATCTACGAATCGCAGATCGTCGCCAACGGTGCGGTGCCGGTTGCGTTGCCGCTGCGCGAGTCGCGCGCCTTCGCGTTCGACCCGGCAGAACTTGCTGCTCGCATCACGTCGAAGACGAAGCTGTTGATCCTGAATTCGCCGCAGAACCCCACCGGCGGGCTGCTCGCGCGCGCTGACCTCGAAGCGATCGCCGCAGTGCTGGCAAGGCACCCGCAGGTGTGGATCTACGCCGACGAGATCTACTCGAAGCTCGTCTACGACGGCGAGTTCGTTTCGATCGCGAGCCTGCCCGGCATGCAGGAGCGCACGATCATCTCCGACGGCGCGTCGAAGACTTACGCGATGACCGGCTGGCGCATCGGCTTCACCGCCAACCGCACGCTGGCGCCGGTATTCACGCGCTGGATCACCAACACCGAGAGCTGCGCGAGCCAGATCAGCCAGTGGGCTGCGCTCGCCGCGCTGACCGGCCCGCAGGACGACGCGGAGAAAATGCGCGCGCGCTTCCGTGCGCGGCGCGACCTGATCGTGCGGCTGCTCAACGACGTGCCGGGCTTTCGCTGCGCTTGCCCCGGCGGCGCGTTCTACGCGTGGCCCAACGTCACCGAGGCCTGCGTGCGGATCGGCGCGAAGGACTCCGAGGAGCTGCGCAAGCGGCTGCTGCACGAGGCCGGCGTGGCGGTGCTCGCCGACATCCACTTCGGGCCGCGCATCGAGGGCGAGGGACAGCACATCCGCTTCTCGTACGCCACCGGCGAGGCGGCGATCGAAGCCGGTGTCGCGCGCATCGCCGACTTCATCCGCAAGGCGACCCGTTGAGCGCGAACCCGTGAGTTTCGATACCAGCCGCGCGCGCGCCGCGATCTTTCAGCGCATTCGCGTCAACCAGCACCGCACGGGCGAGCCGGTTGCGGCGGAGCGCGCGCGGGCCGAGGACTATCTCGCGCGCCATCCGGCCGGGCCGCGGCCGGCGCTCGAAGGCGATCTGCGCGTGCGCTTTCGCGCGATGTCGGAGAAGATGGCGAGCACGGTCGACGAAGTGCCGCGGCTCGCCGATGCGCCCGCCGCGGTCGCCCGATATCTGCAAGCGCTGGGGCTCGCACCGCGCGCGGTGGCCTGGCCGGCGCTCGCTGCGCTCGACTGGGCGGGCGCCGGGCTCGAAGTCGAGTTCCGCGCGCCGCGCTTCGACGAGTCGCAAGGAGCGGACCCGGTGGGAATCACCGGTTGCCACTGCGCGCTGGCGGAGACCGGCACGATCGTGCTGCTGTCGGGGCCGGACACGCCGGCGTCGACGCACCTGCTGCCCGAGACGCACATCGCGCTGGTGCGCGCGTCGCGCATCGTCGCCGCCATGGAGGACGCGTTCGCGCTGCTGCGCGCGGAGCGCGGCGACGCGCGGCGGATGCTGCCGCGCGCACTGAACATGGTGTCGGGTCCGTCGCGCACCGCGGACATCGAACAGACGGTCGTGCTCGGCGCGCACGGGCCGTACCGTGTGCATCTGGTCGTCGCTACAGAAGAATGAGGTGGCCCGTCCGCTGCGTGCGCACGGCGGGAAAGGGGGAGCATTGAAGGCAATCCGCATCGGGCGCGCGGCGGCGCTGGTCGCCGCGATCGTGCCCTGTGCCGCGGCGGCGGCCGAATTCGACGCAACCCGGCTCGGGCTCGTCTGGGCGCTGCCCTTCGTCGGCATCCTGCTGTCGATCGCGCTGCTGCCGCTGGTCGCGCTGCGCGTCTGGCATCACCACTACGGCAAGATCGCGTTCGCGTGGGCGCTCGCGTGCGTCGTACCGCTCGGCGCGGCGTTCGGCGCGCCTACCGCGATCGAGCTGGCGCTGCACACGCTGCTGCTGGAGTTCGCGCCGTTCATCGTCTTCATCGGAACGCTGTACGTGATCGCCGGCGGCATCTACGTGCGCGGCAACCTGAACGGCACGCCGGCGGTCAACACCGGCATCCTCGCGCTGGGCGGCGTACTGGCGAGCCTGATGGGCACGACGGGCGCGGCGATGCTGCTGATCCGGCCGCTGATCCGCGCCAACGACGATCGTCGGCACAACGTGCACACGATCGTCTTCTTCATCTTCATCGTCGCCAACGTCGGCGGCTCGCTGACCCCGCTTGGCGACCCGCCGCTGTTCCTCGGCTTCCTGAAGGGTGTGAGTTTCTTCTGGACGCTGGAGCACCTGTTCTGGCCGATGCTGCTGACCGTGACGATCCTGCTGGCGCTGTACTTCGCGCTCGACTGGGCGCTGTACATGCGCGACATCGCGCAGGGGCTGAAACGCGACCCGACGCCGGTCAGTGCGCTGCGCATCGAAGGCGGTGTGAATTTCGCGCTGCTTGCGGTCGTTCTCGCCGCGGTGCTGATGAGCGGCCTGTGGAAGCCGGGCGTCGAAATCGGCGTGCTCGGGCAGAAGCTGCCGCTCGAAGGGTTGGTGCGCGACGCGATCTTCCTCGTCGTCGCAGGCGTTTCGCTCGCGATTACGCCCAAGGCGACACGGCAGTCCAACGAGTTCGGCTGGGCGCCGATCGCCGAGGTCGCGAAGCTGTTCTTCGGCATCTTCATCACGATGGCGCCGGTGCTGCTGATGCTGCGCGCGGGCGAGTCTGGCGCCTTTGCCGAGCTGGTGCGACTGGTGACCGACGAGGCGGGCCGTCCGGTCAACGCCGCGTATTTCTGGCTAACCGGCGCGCTGTCGTCGTTCCTCGACAATGCGCCGACGTATCTGGTCTTCTTCAACCTCGCCGGCGGCGACCCGCAGACGCTGATGACGACAATGACGCCGACGCTGACGGCGATCTCGGCCGGCGCGGTCTTCATGGGTGCCAACACCTACATCGGCAACGCGCCCAACTTCATGGTCAAGGCGATCGCCGAGGGCAGCGGCATTGCCATGCCGAGCTTCTTCGGCTACATGTTGTGGTCGGGCGCGATCCTGCTGCCGATCTTCGGGCTGCTGACTTTCGTCTTCTTCCTATGAGCAAGCGACCTTACCGCGTGGCGGTCACGCGCCGGATCTTTCCGGCGCTGATCGACGAACTGAAGGAAAGCTACGATCTCGTCGACAACCAGGACGACCTGTCGCTCGCGCCCGAACAGCTCGCCGAGCGGCTCGCCGACGTCGACGGTGCGCTGATCACCGCGGGCGACCGCATCGACGAAGCGTTGCTGGCGCGCTGCCCGCGGCTGAAGGTCGTCGCCAACATCGCGGTCGGCTACAACAACATCGATCTGGCCGCGTGCACGAAGTTGGGGGTGGTCGCGACCAACACGCCCGACGTGCTTAACGAGGCGACCGCCGACCACGCATGGGCGCTGCTGCTGGCCGCGGCCCGGCGCGTGTGCGAGTCCGAGCGCTGGTTGCGCGCCGGCCATTGGAAGCGCTGGGAGTTCGAGATGTTTCTCGGCGCCGAGCTGCACGGCACGACGCTCGGGGTCATCGGCATGGGCCGCATCGGCCGCGCCGTCGCGCGGCGGGCGGCGGGCTTTTCGATGCGGATCGTGTATCACAACCGCACGCGGCTGCCGGCCGAGCAGGAAGGCGGCGCGATCTGGGCGACGAAGGAGGACGTGCTGCGCGCGGCCGACCACGTGATCCTGACGGTACCGTACACGCCCGACACGCATCACTTGATCGGCGCGACCGACTTGGCGCTGATGAAACCCACGGCGGTGCTGGTCAACATCGCGCGTGGCGGGGTGGTCGACGATGACGCGCTGATCGACGCGCTGAAGAACGGGCGGCTCGCCGCGGCGGGGCTCGACGTGTTCGAGGACGAGCCGAAGCTGCGGCGCGGCTTCCTCGAGCTGGACAACGCCGTGCTGACGCCGCACATCGCATCGAGCACGCGCGCCACGCGCAACGCGATGGCGCGGTTGGCGATGCGCAACCTGGCCGAAACGCTCGCCGGCCGGCGGCCGCCGTCGCTGCTGAACCCGGACGTGTGGCAAGCTCGGCGCACCTGAAGGAGCCGCCCGATGTCGGACATCAAGTACACGCGCAAACACAACCTGTCGCTCGCGCAAGCGAAAAAGATCGCGCAGAAGACCGCGGACGACCTGGCCGACGAGTACGACCTCGTCAGCGAGTGGGAGGGCGATACCCTGCACTTTCACCGCGCCGGCGTCGAAGGCCACATGCACGTGACCGAGTCGCACATCGACCTGGACGTGAAGCTCGGCTTCCTGCTCAGACCGTTCAAGGCCAAGTTCGAGCAGAACATCGAGCGTCACCTCGACGAGCTGCTGGACAAGGCGAAGTCCGCGCACGCGGCGGGCAAGGCGCTCGCGAAGAAGGGCGGCAAGCACAGGGCGTGACCGCCCTGCGCCGACGATCGCGGGGCCAGCGGTGCGCCCGGCTGGCGATCAGCCCTTCAGTTCCTCGATCAGGTCCACGTACTGCTGCATCGCGTCTTCCTTGGCGAGGCCCTTCAACTCGTTCCAGGCGTCCCACTTGGCGCGGCCGACCATGTCGGTGAAGCCCGGCCGCTTGCCTTCGACGTCGCCGACCGTGGCCTGCTTGTACAGCGCGTAGATCTTCAGCAGCGTGGCGTTGTCGGGGCGCTCGGCCAGGTTCTTCGAATCCGCGACGGCCTTTTCGAACTTCGACTTCAGCTCGCTCATCGTCTCCTCCATCGCGCGGCCGAAACGGCGCGCGCGGCTATTATGCCGGCGCGGGTGCGCGACGACGAGGAGGAGACGATGGCGGGCCGCCAACGGATGTCGCCGGTGGATACGGCGTGGCTGCGCATGGATTCGCCGGGCAATCTGATGATGATCGTCGGCGTCGACGTCTTTGCCGACCGCATCGACGCCGAGCAGCTGAAGCGGGTGCTCGAACGCCGCTTCCTGACCTACGACCGGTTCCGCTGCCGCGTGGTTCAGGACGCCACCGGCTACTGGTGGGAGGAGGACGAGGATTTCGACCTCGACCGCCACCTGATCCGCGTCGAGCTGCCGTCGCCCGGCGGCAAGGCCGAACTGCAGAAGTTCGCCGCGCAGCTGGCGAGCCAGGCGCTCGATCCGGGCAAGCCGTTGTGGCAGATGCACCTGGTCGAACATTACGACGGCGGCTCGGCGCTGATTGTCCGCATCCACCATTGCATCGCCGACGGCATGGCGTTGATGGGTGTGCTGCTGTCGATGACGTCGACCCGGGCCGACTCGGACGACCGCGCCGAACCGCCGCCCGCGCGGCGCGACCGGCAGCTGCACGACGGCACTTGGGACGCGTGGCTGCGGCCCTTCACCGATGCGACGGTCAAGGCGATCGACGCCACCGGCGACATCGCCAGCCGCGTGCTGCACGCTTACGGGGCGGTGCTGGAGGATCCGAACCTCGCCGGCGAAGCAGCCGCCGGTTACGCCCGCATCGCCGCGCGGGTTGCGCAGGACGCCGCGGCGCTGGCCTTGATGGACAGCGACTCGCCGACCAGCCTCAAGGGCAAGACCACCGGTTCCAAGGTCGTCGCCTGGAACGAGCCGTTGCGGCTGCTGGACGTCAAGGCCGTCGGCCACGCGCTCGGCTGCTCGGTCAACGACGTTCTGCTGGCGTGCGTGGCGGGGGCCTTTCGCGAATACCTGATCGCGCGCGGCGAGGACGTGACCGGCTGCGAGATCCGCGCGATGGTGCCGGTGAACCTGCGGCCGCCCGGTCCGCCGAAGACGCTCGGCAACAAGTTCGGACTGGTGCCGCTGCTGCTGCCGGTGGGGATCGAGAATCCGATCGCGCGCGTGCTCGAAGTGCACGCGCGGATGGAGGAACTCAAGGGCGGTTACATGCCGGTGCTGGCGATGGCGATCCTCGGCATGACGGGGCTGGTGCCGCGCGCCGTGCAGAACCAGATCCTGGAGATCTTCCAGCGCAAGGCGACTGCGGTGATGACCAACGTGCCGGGCCCGCAGCAGACGCTGTACCTGGCCGGCGCGCAGCTCAAGCAGATGATGTTCTGGGTGCCGCAGTCGGGCAACATCGGCGTGGGTGTGTCGATCCTGTCGTACGACGGCGGCGTGCAGTTCGGTCTGGTCACCGACAAGAAGTTGTGCGCCGAGCCGCAGGACATCATCGACCGCTTCGCGCCGGAATTCGAAAAGCTGGTCTACGCGCTGCTGCTGCTGCCGTGGGAGGAATATGTCGACCCCGAGATGGCCGAGCGCGCATTGTTCTCCACGGAAAGTGTGGCCGGCGTCGCAGCGCGACTGATTGAGAACCACGCCGAGGAAGCGCCGGCTGAGCCCGCGCGACCCGCCAAGCTGCGCCAGCGCAGATCGGCCTTCGCCGCCGCGCGCGCCGCAGAACACTGACCGGCGTCCGCGGGTCGGTGGAGTCCGTTGCCCCCGCGCGGGCCGCGGGAATGGGCGCGGATCGCCGATATCGGCGGCAGGATCGTGCCAATTCGGGTTATTCGAACCGGACTTGCCCATCTACGTTATTCGTGCTTGCAAGCGGCACTCAATAGCCGCGCCGACGTCCCGCGAGGAAGGAGGGCGCGATGCCGAAGCTGACGAAGTCCTGGTTCTGCGCGCTGTCTGCGGTTCTGTTCGTAAGCCTTGCGCAGGCCGCATCGGCGCAAACCGCACCGCCGGCGCCGCCGAGCGCTGCGCCGCAGCGCGTGCTGGTGGCGATGGACCCGGCCGACGAGGGCAGCGGGCTGCTGTCGATCGCGGTTGCCAGCACGCCGTTGGCACGTCTGCTCGGCGCGCCGGTCACGGTGCTGCCCGTGCGCGATCTGCGCGACGCAATGCGCGCCACGCGCACCGGGGAAAACGACGCGATCGTCGCCCCGGCGCACGTGATCGCGTCCGCACTCACCCACGGTTACGAACTGGTCGCGCATACCGGCGGCGAGGAGCGCTACGTTCTGGTCGCCAGCGGCGGCGCCAGGACCGTCGCCGAACTCAAGGGCCGCAACGCCTACTTCCCCCACGAGGATTCGCTGCGCACCTACGTCGGCCGCGGCCTGCTGAACCAGGGCGGGCTGTCCGTGCGTGCGCTCAAGCAGGTCAGCTACCAGCAGAGCAGCATCGGCGGACTGATGTCGCTCGGGGGCCGCTACGAGGTGACGGTCGCGCTCGAACAGGAGTGGAGCCAGTGGGCGGCAGCCAATCCGAAGCGCGCCGAGGTGCTCGCGACCTCGCGGCCGCTGCCGGCCGGTTTCGCCGTCGTCGTGCGGCGCGACACTTCGCCCGCGTTCAAGCGCGCGATCGTGCAGTGGGTAACGACCACGGACAACGTCGTGCCCGGCGCGCCACGCTTTCGCGCGACCAGCGATGCGCGCCCGTACGAGTACGTGGCGAGCCTCGGCATCGTGACGCCCGAGGAGCTGCAGGGCGTGAAACGCGTCGGCGCGCGCGAGGCGTTCGAGCTGGCGCAGCGCGGCACCAAGCTGATTGACGTTCGCACCGAGCGCGAGTTCAAGGCACGGCGCGCGCGCGGGGCGATCAACGTCCCATACAGCGAGAAAAGCCTGAAGGAGCCCGACTTCGACGCGGCCGTCGACTCGTTCGCCGGACTGGCCAAGCTCGACAAGAGCGAACCGCTGGTGTTCCTGTGCAACGGCGCCGAATGCTGGAAGTCGTACAAGGCTTCGAAGTGGGCGCGCGACGCGGGCTACCGCAACGTGCACTGGCTGCGCGGCGGCATGCCGGAGTGGGTCGCGCAGGGGCTGCCGACCGAGCCCTGACCGCCGGCGTCCGGAGGGCTCACGGGTCGTTGTATCGTTCGCGCCTCGTCCGCTACGAGGCGCGCAACGCACGCGATGGCCACCGAAGCGCTCTACCGAATCGATCCGTATCTGCAGTCGTGCGAGGCCGTCGTCACGGCCTTGCACGACGACGGCGTCGAGCTCGATCGCACGGTCTTCTATCCGTTGGGCGGCGGCCAGGCCGGCGATCGCGGCACGCTCGCGCTCGCCGACGGCACTGCGCTCGCGGTGCTTGACGCACGCAAGGTCAGGCGCGCGGGTGCGACTCCCGACGACACGCTGCACGTGCTCGATGCGGCGAGCGACTGGCGCGCGCGGCTCGTGCCCGGCACCCGCGTCGTCGCGACGGTCGACTGGGGGCGCCGCTATCGGCACATGCGCTTTCATACGGCCACGCATCTGCTGTGTGCGGTCGTCAGGGAACTGGTCGACGGCTGCAGCATCACGGCCGAGTACGCGCGGCTGGACTTCGCGATGACCGCGCCACTGGACAAGGAGGCGGTGCAGGCCGGTCTGGACGCGCTGATCGCGGCCGCGCATCCGGTGAGCTACGAATGGATCACCGACGACGAGATGGCCGCCAATCCGAAGCTCGTCAAGTCGATGAGCGTCAGCCCGCCGATCGGCTTCGGCCAAGTGCGGCTGGTGCGCGTGCAGGACGTCGACCTGCAGCCCTGTGGCGGCACCCACGTGCGGAACACGCGCGAGATCGGCGCCGTGCGCGTCGTCAAGGTGGAGAAGAAGAGCGCCCGCACCCGGCGGGTCGTTCTGGAGTTCGCGTGACCGCGCCATCTTGTGGGGGCGCCGGCTCAAGCGCGCGGGCGGCCCACGCCGATCGCTGCGGCCGCGCGCACGAGGCGGCATGAGAAAGCGGCCGAAAGGCCGACCCGTCCGCCGATGATCGCGCCGCGGGACGTTCTCGATTTCTGGTTCGGCGCGCCGGGCTCGGCCGAATACGGTCGCGCCCGGGCGTTCTGGTTCGACAAGTCCGAGGCGACCGACACCGACATCCGCGCGCGCTTCGGCGCCGCGGTGCAGGTCGCGCTGCAGGGCGGGTTCGAGGACTGGTGCGCGACGCCGCGCGGCGCGCTTGCCCTGATCCTGCTGCTCGACCAGTTCACACGCAACGCGTTCCGCGACACGCCGCGCGCGTTCGCGGGCGACGCGCGGGCGCTGGCGATCGCGCGGTCGCTCGTCGAAACCGGCGGCGATCGCACGCTGACGCTGTTCGAGCGGCAGTTCGCGTATCTGCCGTTCGAGCATGCCGAGGACTACGCCGCGCAGCGGACCTCGCTGCTGCTGTTTGCGCAGCTTGCCCGCGACGGCCTGCCCGGGCCGCTCGAATGGGCGCAAAGACACTACGACGTGATTGCCCGATTCGGCCGCTATCCGCATCGCAACGCGATCCTCGGCCGCGAGTCGACGCCCGCGGAGCGCGCGTTCCTGCAGCAGCCGGGATCGCGGTTCTGACCGAAGTCGCAGCCGCGCTGTGCGATGCTGCGCTGCGAGCTTTCGTTACGCGATCACCGGGAGCAGAATTCGGACATGCCGCGCTCACGAGGCGCCGGCAACGGAGGGCCCCGATGACCGTCGTCGCCCGCTTCGAGATCGAATACACACAGTACGTCGATCACCAAGGCAAGACCGTGCGTCCGTTGCCGGCGTTCGCCCGCGACGCGCGCGCGCTGATCGACGATTACCGCGCGATGGCGCTGATGCGTGCGCTGGATGCCAAGGCCATCGCGATGCAGCGCACCGGCCAGATCGGCACCTACGCGTCGACCCTCGGCAAAGAAGCGATCGACGCCGGTGTCGGCGCGGTGCTCGGGCGCGACGACGTGGTGCTGCCCAGTTATCGCGAAAGCGGCATCCTGTTCTTGCGCGGCGTTTCGCCGCACCGCGTGTTCCTGTACTGGGGCGGCGACGAGCGCGGCAACGAGTTTCCCGAGTCGCCGCGCGATTTCCCGTTCTGCGTGCCGATCGCGTTGCAGTTGCCGCACGCGGTCGGGGTGGCTTATGCGATGAAGCTGCGCGGCGAGCGACGCGCCGCGCTGGCGTTGTGCGGCGACGGTGCGACGTCGAAAGGCGACTTCTACGAGGCGCTCAACGCCGCCGGCGTGTTCAAGCTGCCGCTGGTGGTGCTGGTCGTCAACAACCAGTGGGCGATCTCGGTGCCGCGCGGCAGGCAGACCGCGGCGGCCACGCTGGCGCAGAAGGGCATCGCCGCCGGCATTCATTGCGAACAGTTCGACGGCAACGACGCGATCGCGGTGCGCGACGTGGTCGGCCGCGCGCTGGCCCGCGCGCGCGGCGGCGACGGCCCGTCGTTGCTGGAGGCGATCACGTATCGGTTGAGCGACCACACCACCGCCGATGACGCGTCGCGCTACCGCAGCGCCGAGGAACTGGCCGAGATGTGGAAGCGCGAGCCGATCGTGCGGCTGCGCGACTGGCTGGTCGCGCAGGGCGTGTGGGATCGTGCGCAGGAAGAGAAGTTGCGCGCCGACGTGGCCGCGCGCGTGCAGCAGGCGGTGGAGGCGTATCTCGCCACGCCGCCGCCGCGCCCGGCGCAGATGTTCGCCCATCTGTACGCCGAGCTGCCGCGCGCGTACGCGTGGCAATTGCAGGCGATCGAGCAGGAAAATGGCGGCCATCACGCTCGTTGAGGCGATCAACCTGGCGTTGGCGCGCGCGCTCGCCGACGACCCGAACGTGGTCGTGTTCGGCGAAGACGTGGGTGTCAACGGGGGCGTGTTCCGCGCCACCGTCGGGCTGCAGCAGCGCTTCGGCCCGGCGCGCGTGTTCGACACGCCGCTTTCCGAGGCGCTGATCGCCGGCATGGCGGTCGGGCTGGCGGTCGAGGGGCTGCGGCCGGTGGCGGAGATCCAGTTCGCCGGTTTTGCGTACACGACGATCGACCAGTTGTTGAACGAAGCCGGCCGCATGCGCCATCGCACGCTCGGCCGCCTGTCGTGTCCGCTGGTGTTGCGCACACCGTGCGGCGCCGGCATTCGCGCCCCCGAACATCACTCGGAAAGCCCGGAGGCGATGTTCGCGCACATCCCCGGCATCCGCGTCGTGTATCCGACCTCGCCGCGGCGCGCGTACGGGCTGTTGCTGGCGGCGATCCGGGATCCCGATCCGGTCGTATTCCTCGAACCGTCGCGGCTGTACCGGCGCGAGAAGGAGGAGGTCGAAGACGACGGCCGACCGCTCGCGCTCGACCGATGCTTCGTGCTGCGCGCCGGCAGCGACGTGACGCTGGTCACCTGGGGCGCGTGCGTGCTGGAGACGCTGCAAGCGGCGGAGCAGCTCGCCGCGGAAGGTATCTCCGCCGAGGTGATCGACGTGGCGACACTCAAGCCGATCGATTTCGACACCATCGTCGCGTCGGTCGCCAAGACCGGCCGCTGCGTGATCGTCACCGAAGCGCCGCGCACCTGCAGCCTGGCCTCCGAAATCTCGGCCGAGGTTTCCGAGCGCGCGCTGCTGTCGCTGCTCGGACCGGTGGTGCGCGTGACCGGCTGGGACACGGTCACGCCGATGGCGCGGCTCGAGCATCTTTACATCCCCAGCCCGCAACGCATCTGCGCCGCGGCGCGCAGCGCGCTGGCCTACGCGTAATGAAGATCTTCAATCTGCCCGACCTCGGCGAGGGGCTGCAGGAAGCCGAGATCGTCGAATGGCACGTCAAGCCGGGCGACGAAATCGCCGCCGACGCGACGATGGTGTCGGTGGAGACCGACAAGGCGGTGGTCGACATCCCGGCGCCGTTTGCCGGGCGCGTCGAGAAGCTGTTCGCGGCCAAAGGCGAGGTGGTTCGCGTCGGCGCGCCGCTGATCGGGTTCGCCGGCGCGGCGGCCGACACCGGCACGGTGGTCGGCGAGCTGCAGCCGCAGGCTGCGCCGGCGCCGGCAGTGACCGCGGCCGCGCCTGCCGAGCGCGTGCG
>JBBIQI010000078.1:0-14752 GCA_037442465.1 Burkholderiales bacterium | reverse complement strand
TCTTTCGGCAACAAGCCCGCCGACGCTTGACCGCAGGCAACGCAGGGACTTTCCAGCGGAGGACAGTGATGATGTCCATCGATCGAAAGGATGGATCGAAGCAACAGAAGCTGGGGGTTGTATGAAACTGCAACGTGTATTGGCAGGTTCGCTTGTCGTCGCCGCCACGGCGTTGTCGAGCGCGGCGCTCGCGCAAGGCTATGTCGGCGCGTCGATTGGTCAGAGCGACTTCGATGTCGACTGCACGGGCCTGACGACGTGCGACACGAAGGACACGGGTTACAAGCTCTTTGGCGGCCACATGTTCACGCCCTACCTGGGCGTTGAAGGCGGCTGGGTGGATCTGGGCAAGGTCAAGGCTACGCTCGACATCGTCGGCCCGCCGCCTGTCGAGGACATCTCCGCGATCGTGTTCACCGGCAGCGCCGAATTGAAGTCGTCCGGGCTATTCCTGGCCGGCATCGCCGCGGCGCCGATCGGCAACGGCTCGGTATTCGGCAAGATCGGCCTGGCCAACCTGAAGAGCGAATTCACGGTGACGGCGCTCGGCGTCAGCGACAGCACGTCGACGCGGCACACGGACGTGTTCTACGGCATCGGTGCCGGTTACAACTTCACCAAGAACTTCGGCGTGCGCGCCGAGTGGGAGCGTTTCCGCATCAAGTACAGCGACGGCATCGACGAGTTCAAGGACGACGTCGATCTGCTGTCGGTGGGCGTGATCTACCGGTTCTGATCGCCGCCGCAACCGGCTCCACGACCGCGGCTTCGGTCGCGGTTTTTCTTGCCGACGCGCGGCGACCTCGCTGGCCGCATAATCGGCCGCGTGAAAGTCCAAGGCACCCACTACCGCTCGATCTGGCCGATCGGCACGCGCGCCGTCGGCATCATCGACCAGACGCGGCTACCGTATGCGTTCGCAACGCTTGAGCTGGCGTCCTGCGCGGCCGTCGTCGATGCGATCCGCACGATGAAGCTGCGCGGCGCGCCGCTGATCGGCGTGGCGGGCGCGTTCGGCCTGGCGCTCGCGATGAACGAAGATGCCGACGACGCGAATCTCGCCCGTGCGGTCGCCACACTCGCCGCCGCGCGCCCGACCGCGGTCAACCTGCGCTGGGCGCTCGACCGCATGCAGGCCGTGCTCGCGCGCACGCCGCGTGCGGAGCGCGCACGCACCGCATGGAGCGAAGCCGCGCGCATCGCCGACGAGGACGTCGAGATCAACCGCGCGCTGGGTGCGCACGGCGCCAGGCTGGCGGCCGCCGTGCACGCGCGCACCGGACGTACGGTCGAGATCCTGACCCACTGCAATGCGGGCTGGATTGCGACCGTCGACTACGGCACCGCGCTGTCGGCGATCTACCAAGCGCACGATGCCGGCGTGCCGCTGCACGTGTGGGTCGACGAGACGCGGCCGCGCAACCAGGGGCTGCTGACCGCGTGGGAGCTCGCCGCGCACGGCGTGCCGTACACGCTCGTCGCCGACAATGCCGGCGGCCATCTGATGCAGCGCGGGCGCGTCGATCTGGTGCTGGTCGGCGCCGACCGCGTGACCGCGGCGGGCGACGTCTGCAACAAGATCGGCACGTACCTGAAGGCGTTGGCCGCGCACGATAACGGCGTGCCGTTCTACGCGGCGGTGCCTTCGCCGACGATCGATTGGCGCGTGCGCGACGCGCTCGCCGAGATTCCGATCGAGGAGCGCGACGGCGACGAGCTGCGGGTGCTCGCGGGCCTCACCGATGCGGGCGCAGCGACGCATGTGCGCATCGCCGCCGCGTCGGTCCCGGTGGCCAATCCCGCGTTCGATGTCACGCCGGCGCGTCTGGTCACCGCGATCATCACCGAACGCGGCATCGCTGCGCCGCGCGAGCTGGCGGCGCTGTTCCCCGATCTGCGCGCAGCGGCGTGAGCACCCTTGGCCCGACTTCGGTTGCGCTTCGGCCGGCGGCGGCACGGTGCCGCGTGTCGCGCGCCGACGGCGCGCGACGGCCCACCGAAAACGGATGACCGCGCCCAACGACATCGCCGAAGACGGACCCGGCTTGCGCGCGGAGCTGATCGCGGTCGCGCGTCGGATGAACGCGGTCGGCATCAACGTCAACAAGGCCGGCAACGTGTCGGTGCGCTGCCGGCGCGGCGCGCGCGTCGGACTGCTGATCACGCCGACCGGACTGCCGTACGACGCGCTCGAGCCGGCAGACCTTGTGTTCCTGCCGCTCGCGGCCGCGCGCACCGCAGACGCTGCGCCGGCGGGCGCCGTTGGCCGACGCGCGCCCAGCAGCGAATGGCGCTTCCACGTCGACATCCTGCGCGAGCGGCCGGAACTTTCCGCGATCGTTCACACGCACTCGCCGGCGGCGACCGCGCTCGCTTGCCACGGTCTGGGGCTGCCGGCGTTTCATTACATGGTGGCGATGGCCGGCGGCCACGACATCCGCTGCGCCGAATACGCCACCTTCGGCACGCAGGCGCTGTCGGCCAATGCGCTGGCGGCGCTTGCGGGCCGTCGAGCCTGTCTGCTCGCACATCACGGCGTCATCGCCTGCGGCGCGACGCTCGCCGCGGCGCTGGCGCTCGCGATCGAAGTCGAACATCTCGCGCGCATCTACCTGCAGGCGCGCGTGTTGGGCGAGCCGCCGCGGCTGTCGGACGAAGAAATGGCGCGCGTGCTGGAAAAGTTCGGCAGCTACGGCGCGCCGGCACCCGACGCGTGAGCGCCGGGCTCTGGCTCACCGCACGGTCGGAAATTCACGTTGCCTACGGCCCGACCGGCGGCGAAAATCCGCCGCAGCGCAGACGGAGACATCCTCGATGTCCGGCAACAAAGACGCCAAGCCGGGGGCAGGCTGGCCTGCGGTCACGCTGTCGCTCGACCGCAACCGGCCGGGCGAGACGTCGGTCCGCGCGGCGATGTGGCCGACGCTCACGCTCGACACCGAGGAGCGCTGGTTCGACGAGCTGTACGTCTGGACCGAGGGCTTCCAGCCCGGCACGATGCAGCGCGCGCGCATTCAACTGAACGCGCTCGCCAAGGCCTTCGTGCTGCTGGAGCGCGAAAAGGTCAGGCGGATCGGGGTGACGCTGTCATTCGGCACGATCGAGCGCTGCCTCGACCTCGTCACCGGCACGTTCGATGCGCACCGCTTTCACGTACACCGGCTCGTCGTGGTGTTGCGCGGACAGCTCGAGCGGCTGCGCTCGCCGTACCGCGTACAGAGTTTCATCGACTGGCTGCGCGCGCAGCACGTGCCGGTCGGCTATCGCGTGGCCGCCCCGCGCGTCAGCATGGAGCTCAAGGCGATCGACTTCGTGCGGCCGGATTTCGCGAAGCTGCTCGCGCCGACGTCCAAGCGTGCCGAGTTCTGGGAAGACGTCGTGCTCGAGGCGCGCGCGTCCGGACTGCGCGCCGAGCGCCTGATCGTCGCCGGCATCGAAACGCGCGAGCAGCGCGCGCTGGCGGTGTCCGCGGGCTTCGGCTTTGCGCAGGGATCGGCGATCCGGCCGGCGTATGACCCGCCATCGATCCGCACGCCGCCGACGCTACCGCCACGGGGCGAGCCCGAAGCGGCGACCGACGACACTCACCGCTAGAGCCGGCCGGCCTCGCGCCCACCCTGAGCCGGCGCGACCGAGCGCCGCAACCGGGTTTAAGCGAACTTGGCCAGCGCGCGCGCGATGCGTTGAACGCGCGCCTCCTGCTTTTCGCCTTTAGCGCTCGAAAACTGCGGGTGTTCGAGGGCGCACGCGAGCAGCTCGTAGAACGCGCGGTCGAGCGCCTTGCGCGCGGCCGACAGTTGCTGCGCCACCGCCTCGCAGTCCTCGTTCGCCTCGATCATGTGCTGCACGCCGCGGAGCTGCCCTTCGACGCGCTTCAATCGCATCACCAGGTCGTGCCGCGCGGTCGCGGCGTCGCGGGTATCGGCCATCACCGCCTCACGAGCAGGTCCGCGCCTCGGGCACGCCGAGCTTCTTCAGGATCCAGCCGAGCGGACAGACGTCGGTGAAGCCGAACTGCAGCAGGTTCGCGCCGACGAAGGCGGTGAACGCGAGCCACCACTTGGACAGGAACAGCGGGCTCGCTTCGATGCCGAAGGCGAGCGAAAGCAGGATGAAGGTGCCGGCAAAAACCCGGATGTAGCGTTCGACGGTCATGTCAAGCTCCTTGCGGTTTGGGTTGAATCTCGGATGGGGTCGTGCACGCGCGCTCGGCTTCCTGCCGCCACGTCGCCGCGTAATAGAGCACCGGAATGACCACCAGCGTCAGCAGCGTCGACACGAAGATGCCGAACAGCAGCGAGATCGCCAGGCCATTGAAGATCGGATCGTCGAGGATGAACACGGCGCCCAGCATGGCCGCGACCGCGGTCAACACGATCGGCTTGGCGCGCACGCTGGCGGCGTCGATCGTCGCCTGCTGCAGGTCGCCGCACTCGCCGAGCCGCTGGTGGATGAAGTCGACCAGCAGGATCGAGTTGCGCACGATGATGCCCGCCAGCGCGATCATGCCGATCATCGACGTCGCGGTGAACTGGCTGCCCAGCAGCGCGTGTCCGGGCAGCACGCCGATGATGGTCAGCGGAATCGGCGCCATGATGATCAACGGCGTTAGGTACGAGCGGAACTGCGCGACGACCAGCAGGTAGATCAGGATCAGCCCCACACCGTACGCGATGCCCATGTCGCGGAACGTCTCGTACGTGATCTGCCATTCGCCGTCCCACTTCAACCCGAACGCGGTGAAGCGGTCCGACGGCTGCGCGATCCAGTGCTCTTCGAGCGGCAGGCCGCCGGGTTTGTCGAGCTTGGCGATACCGGCGCGCAGTCCGAACATGCCGTACAGCGGCGAGTCGGTCTTGCCCGGGCCGCCGGCGACGTCGCCGACGACGTACACGACCGGCTGCAGATCCTTGCGATAAATGATCCGCTCCGACGGCAGCGTCTGCGGCCGCACGAGCTCGGCGAGCGCGACTTCGTAGCCGCGGCCGTTGGCGTCCTGGCCGCGCAGCCGCAGCTTGAGCACCGCGTCGAGGCTGCCCATCGCCTCGGGCGCGAGCGCCACGCGCACCGGCACCGCGTACTTGCTCGTGCCGTCGTGCAGCGGCGTGATGTCCTCGCCGGCGAGCGCGAGCCGCGCGGCGCGCGCCACCTCCGCAACCGGGATCCCGTACAGCGCCGCCTTTGCCGCGTCGACACGCAGCACGACGCGGCTGGCGGCATCGAGCGTCGAGTCGTCAATCGCAACGATGTCGGGCGTGGCCTCGAACACCGCGCGCACCTGCTTGGCCAGACGAATCTGGGCGTCGTAATCGGGGCCGTACATCTCGGCGACGATCGGCGACAGCACCGGCGGGCCGGGCGGGACTTCCACGACCTTGATGTCGGCGCCATGGCGCTTGGCGATCGCCTGCAATGCCGGCAACACGCCCTGCGCGATGTCGTGACTCTTGCGGTCGCGCGCGTGCTTGTCGACGAGGTTGACCTGCAGGTCGCCGACTTCGCCGCCGGTACGCAGGTAGTACTGCCGCACCAGCCCGTTGAAGTTGATCGGCGCGGCCAGTCCCGCGTACGCCTGCACGCTCGTGACTTCGGGCACCTTGGCGAGCTCGGCGGCCAGTTCGCGCAGCACGCCGGCGGTACGCTCGACCGCAGTACCGGTGGGCATGTCGACGACGACCTGGAACTCGCTCTTGTTGTCGAACGGCAGCATCTTGAGCACGACCAGCTTGGCCGGCACCAGCGCCACCGACAGCGCGATCGCGACGAAGACGCCGATCCACAGCGCGCGGCGATGGCCCTTGCCGGCGTCGCCGCGCAAAAATGGCGTCATCGCTTTCGTGAAGAACTCCGCCAGCCTGCGCGACAGCTTGTCGGCGGAGGCCGGTGCGGCGTGCGCGCGGGCGTGATGCCGGTGCAGCAGCCGCAACGCGAGCCAGGGCGTGACGACAAACGCGATCGCCAGCGACAGCAGCATGCCCATCGACGAGTTGATCGGGATCGGCGCCATGTACGGGCCCATCAGCCCGGTGACGAACGCCATCGGCAGCAGCGCGGCGATGACGGTCAGCGTGGCCAGGATCGTCGGGCCGCCGACCTCGTCGACCGCGCGCGGGATCATCGCGGTCGGCGGCGCATGGTCGAACGCGCTGCGGCGGTGGATGTTCTCCACAACGACGATCGCGTCGTCGACGAGGATGCCGATCGAGAAGATCAGCGCGAACAGCGACACGCGGTTCAGCGTGAAGCCCCACGCCCACGACGCGAACAGCGTCGTGGCCAAGGTCAGCACCACCGCGATGCCGACGATCAGCGCCTCGCGCCGGCCGAGCGTGGCCCACACCAGCGCAACGACTGACAACGTCGCGAAGATGAGCTTCTGGATCAGCTTGTTGGCCTTGTCGCGCGCGGTCTCGCCGTAGTTGCGCGTCAACGCGATCTGCACGTCGTCCGGGATCACCGTGCCGCGCAGCTCTTCGACCCGCTTCAGCAGCGCGTCGGCGACCGTCGACGCGTTTTCGCCGGCCTTCTTCGACACCGCGATCGTGATCGCCGGAAACTCGGTGTAGCGCGTCGCGCCGTCGGCCACCCCCACCTTCTCCCCGTGCCAGACGAAGCGGGTCGGCTGATCGGCGCCGTCGGTCACGCGCGCGACGTCGGCCAGATAGACCGGCCGGCGCCCGGTGCCCTCGCCGCGCACGCCCACGACCAGTTGCGCCACGTCGCGCGCGCCGGCGAAGAATTCGCCCGTGCGCACCTCGATCGCGCGGTTGCCGCTCACCAGGCTGCCGGCGAGCGCCGACGCGTTGGTCGCGCGCAGCGCACGCTCGATGTCGGTGACCGTGACGCGATGCGCCGCGAGCCGCTCCGGGTCGAGGGTGACGCGTACGACCTGATCGGGTCCGCCGAAGGTCGTGACTTCGCGCGTGCCCGGCACGCGCTTCAGTTCGATCTCCATCGCGTGCGCGATCTTCGCCAGGCTTTCGGCGGTGGCCTCGGCGCGCTTCGAATACATCGTCAACGCGACGATCGGCACGTCGTCGATGCCCTTCGGCTTGACGATGAACTCGCCCACCCCCAGGTGCGCCGGCACCCAGTCGCGATTGGCAAGCAGCGTGTCGTGCAGCCGCACGAGTGCGGCGATGCGGTCCTCGCCGACCTTGAACTGCACGGTCAGGATCGCCAGCCCCGGGCGCGTCACCGAGTAGACGTGCTCGATGCCGGTGATCTGCGAGACGACCTGTTCGGCCGGCACCGTGACGAGGTTGTGCACGTCCTCGCTCGTCGCTCCGGGGAACGGGATGAAGACGTTGGCCATCGTCACGTTGATCTGCGGCTCTTCCTCCTTGGGCGTGACGAGCAGCGCGAAGACTCCCATCAGCAGGCCGACCAGCGCCAGCAGCGGCGTGATCTGCGAGGTGAGGAACGCGCGTGCGATGCGCCCGGAGATGCCGAGCGCGGCCTGGTCGGCGGCGTTCATTGTTTGGCTACCAGCGGGTTGAGCTGCACGCGTTCGCCTTCCGACAGACCGGCGAGCACTTCGACCACGCCGCCTTCGAACGCCGGCCCGACGCGCACCTGGCGCAATTGCACTGCTCCGTCCGTGCCGACCACGTGGGCGGCGGTCAATTCGCCGCGGCGGATCAGCGCACCGGCCGGCATCACGAGCTTGCGCGCAGCGCCCAGCGGCACGCGGATCTTGGCGGCGGTGCCCGGCACGACCCCGGCAGGCAGGTCGGCCGGGAGGTCGGCGCGAATCAGCGTCGACAGCAATCGCGCATCGGCCGCGGGCAGCACCGTCACGCGCGTGGCCGCGACGACGCGGTTGGCCGAAGGCAAGTCGACGTTCGCCCTGTTTGCCTTCGCCGCCTGCGGCAGCACGAACTGCGGCAGGCTGCCGACCGCGCGCAGCGCGCCCGGATCGTGCAATGCGAGCAGCGGCTTGCCCGGTGTCGCGAGTTCGCCGAGCTCCATCAGCCGCTGCGAGACCACGCCGTCGATCGGCGCGCGCACTTCGGCAAAGCTGCGCGCGGTCAGCGCCTGCGCGCTGCCGGCGCGCGCCGCCTCGAGCGCGGCGAGCGCGGCCTTGTAGTCGGCGTCGGCCTTGTCGAGTGCGGCCTGACTGACGAAGTTCTGCGCGACGAGACTTCTGGTGCGCTCGTAGTTGAGCTTTGCCTGCGCGGCAGCGGCTTCGGCCTGCGCGATGCCGGCGCGGCTGGCGGCGACCTGCGCGTCGGTTTCGCGCGAGTCGATGCGTGCGAGCACCTGCCCGCGCTTGACGCGATCGCCGGCGTCGACATAGAAGTGGGTGATCGTGCCGGCAATCTGCGCCGACACGGTCGCCTGCCGCACCGCTTCGACGACGGCGTCGGCCGCGTAGAAGTCCTCGACCGTGCGCAGCTCGACCGGCGCAACGGCCAGCCCCGGCGCCGGCGGTGGCGCGGGCTGCGTCTTGTCCTGGGCGGAGAGCACGCCGGCGGCCACGGCGCCGGTCAGCGCGACGGCCGCGGCGGCCGCCGCGGCGATCCATCTGCGATTCATTTCTTCGTTCCGGTGGTTCGACGGGGCGGACTATATACCCTAGGGGGTACCGTATCAAGCCCCCCCCTGCCCCGCCGTGTCGCCCACCGGCCGGCCCGCCGGCGGAGCCCGGCGTTCAGCGCCCGGCGCCCTTCAGCTTGGCGATGCCGAGCGCCTTCATCACGTACTTCTCGTAGATCGGCTCGGAGGTGCCCTTTTTCAGCTTGCGGATGAAGTACTTCTCGAAAGCGACCTTGGCCAGGTGCACCCACTTGCCTTCGCTGAACCAGTTGACGTTGCGCGGCGGGATCTGCGGCAGCGCGACGAACGCGATGCCGGTGTCGCCCATGTCCGCCAGGCACACGGCGTTCCACGTCGCCTTGTGCGTCGGCTCCTTGCCGTCGAGCTGCTCGCGGATGTTGTGCGCGGTGGCGGTAACCATCGATTCGATCATGAAGCCGGTCTTCGGCGCGCCGGTCGGCACCGGGGTCGCCTCGACCGGCGGGATCGCCACGCACACGCCGACCGCGTAGACGTTCTTGAACGTCGGGTTGCGCTGGTACTCGTCGATCAGGATGAAGCCGCGCGGATTGGTGAGCCCCTCGATGCCGAACACGGCGTCCACGCCCTTGAAGGCGGGCAGCATCATCGAGTAGGCGAACGGCAACACGTGTTCCTTCTTCGGTTTGCCGTCCTCGTCGTGCTCGGTCACGTACATCTTTCCGGGCTCGACCTTGGTGACCTTGGCGTTGGTGATCCACTTGACGTGCCGCTCGCGCAGCATCGACTCCAGCATGCCCTTGGAGTCGCCGACGCCGCCTAGCCCCAAATGCCCGATGTACGGCTCGCTTGTCACGAAAGTCATCGGAACCCGGTCGCGGATCCGGCGCCGCCGCAGGTCCGTTTCCATGATGAAGCAGAACTCGTACGCGGGACCGAAACACGAAGCGCCCTGCACCGCGCCGACCACGATCGGCCCCGGGTTCTCGACGAACCGGTCCCATGCCGCCGCGCCGTTTTCGGCGTGATCGACGTGACAAACCGAGTGCGTGAAACCGCTCGGTCCCAAACCCTCGACTTCCTCGAACGCGAGCTTCGGCCCCGTGGCAATCACCAGGAAGTCGTACGACAGGCTGGAGCCGTCGTTCAGCTCGACCCGGTTTTCCTTCGGGTGCACGCGCTTGACGCCGCGGCCGTCATAGGCAATGCCCTTCTTCGCCAGGTAAGGCGCAACCGGAAACTCGATGTCAGTGCGGCGGCGCCAGTGCACCGCGACCCAAGGATTGGAAGGAACGAAGTGGTAGGTGTCGCCCAGACCGACCACCGTAATGCGATCTTCCCGCCGCAACAGCGCCTTCATTTCGTAGGCCATCGGCAGCCCGCCGAGACCCGCGCCCATCACAACCACGTGTGCCATGTCGATCCCCCCTTCGCAGCGAAACCGGACGAGGCGGCCTTCCCGGATGACCCGCCCGACCATCGTGGCGTTTTATACGCTTCCACGACGCGCCGTAGTTTGTCAGCGCCGCCCCGCGGGGCGATGGCTCGCAGCGGCGTGATCCGCGTCACGTTCCGCCCCAGCGGCGGGGCGTCCCGACCCGGGCCGGCGCGCTCAGCGCCAAGGCGGGGTGCGCTCACGCAATCGGGCCAGCCGACGCTCGACCGCACGCGCGAGTTCTCGCTGCGTGCGCGCCGCCCAATCGTCCAGCGCCGCGCGTAACGGGCGGGCGCGCGCGAGCTTGTACAGCCGCGCTCGTGCGACGACGGCGTCGTTGAGCGCGCCCAGCTCGTCCTGCAGCGTCGCCAGCCGCTCGACGTAGGCCGCCACGGCCGGCGCGGGCAGCGCCACCGCAAAGAACTCCAGCGCGTAGCGCAGCCGTTTAGCGAGGATCCGTACGCGATGCTGCTTCTCCGCCGGCAGCCGCGCGAAGCCGCGCGCCGCGGCAAACAGCCGCGCGTGCTGCCGCTGCAGACGTGTCGGCGCCAGCGCCGCCACAGAACGTCCGGCACCGCTTGCCGGGGCGGCCGCCCAGGCGAGCAGCGCGAGCATCGCGCAGGAAAAACGCGGCGACGACACTGCGGCGCGCGCCTTGTCCCATGCGCGCCGGCGACGCTGCTGCGCATCGGCGAGCACGGGCGCGATTGCCGCGGCGCTGCCCGGGCCAAGCGCTGCCACGATGGCAGGCAGCACTTCGCCGGCGAGCACATCCCAATCGCGCGCGCGGCCGAGCGGGCGCGCGATCCAGCGCAGGTCGACCGCCAGCGGCGCGGGAAAATCGACGTGCGCGCGCAGCAGCCGCAGCACGGCGCGCACGCGCCGCAGCGCCACGCGCGCCTGATGCACGACCTCCGGATCGTCGTGTGCGAGCATGCCGTGCGCGTTGGCCAGCAGCACTTCGGCGGCGCGGCCGAAGACGAGTTTCACGGCGGCCTCGACCTCGGTGTCGGCGCGCACGCCGGCAAAGAGCCGCTGCGCGTTCGCCTTCACCGGCTGCGGCGCCTCGCCTTGCGCCAGCCGCCGGCCGCGCCGCGCCTTGGAGTCGCCGTATGGCAGCAGCGTCAGCGGGCGGCCATGTCCGGCGCGAGCGATGCGCCACGCCAGCGCCGGCAACGCTTCCGCGCCGCCCTCTTTCAACTCGAGCTCCAGTTCGCGGATGGCCTCGGCACGCGCGCCGGCGCGAATCTCCCCTTCGTCGAGCGCCAACTCGACGCGTGCTCCGCCTTTCTCGACGGTCCACAAAGCGCGCACGAAGCGTGTTCGGAACTGCTCGATGAGGCGCGCGCGCGGGCGCCGCGCGAGCAGTGGACCGACAGGGGTATCGGTCAGGTGGGCGCGCTCCACACGCGCGCGCCGCAGCGGCCACTCCCATTCGCCGCGGCGGGCGAGCGCGGCCGCTTCGCTCTCCGACTTCAGCGTCTGGATCCAGCGTGCGCCGACCCGCCTGAGCCGCAACGCGAATCCATGCGCCGCGAGCAGGCCGTCGGACGTGTCGTAGTAGATCGTCTCCAGGCGCATGCGCCGCGCCGGACCGAGCTTTGCGAGCCGGCGCCGAAGCCGCGGCAGATCGCGCGGCGTCACCGCGAGCTTCAGCTCGACTTCCATCGGTACGGCCATCGGCATTCGACGCTGCGCGGCGGTTGTGGCGCAAGCAGTGTATTGCTCCCGCTGCGGCGTTCGCCGGCGCCGCTTGGCGCCTGCGGCCTTGACGGCCGTCAACGGGCGTTCGAGCGACGTTTCTACGCTTGCGGCAAACGCCCGCCCTGCCCGCGCATGAAAGCGAACGCGCACCACAGTCAGGCGGCGCCGTACGTGTCGCCACGGCCGGCCGTGGCCGCCGAGGACGAAACCGCCGGTGCGGTCCGCGCGCGCCTGGCGGCGACGAAGCCGGATTTCGTCGAAACGATTTACGTGCTCGATGCGCAAGACAGGCTGCGCGGCGTCGTCTCGCTGCAGACGCTGCTCGGGGCCGACGCGGAGCGCACGATGGCTTCGCTGCAGCAGCCCGCGCTGCCGATTGCCGTCGACACCACGCCCGAGCGCATCGCCTCGCACGCGCTGCGGCACGCGCTCGACGCGGTGGCGCTGGTCGATCGCGGCGGCCGCCTGGTCGGCGTCGTGCCGCCGCGCGGACTGATGCAGACCCTGCGACGCGAACACATCGAGGACCTGCACCGCATGGCGGGTATCCGGCGCGAGGCCGCGCACGGCAGCGCACAGGCGCGCGCGGCGATCGAAGCGCCGCCGCTACGGCGTGCGCGCGACCGCCTGCCCTGGCTGCTCGCCGGCCTGGCCGGGTCGGTGCTCGCGACCTGGGTCGTCGCCGCTTTTGAGCATGCGCTGAAGCAGCGGGTGGCGATCGCATTCTTCGTGCCGGCGATCGTGTATCTGGCCGACGCGATCGGTACGCAGACCGAGGCGATCGCCGTGCGCGGGCTGTCGCTGTCGCACGTGCCGATGCGTACGCTCGTGTGGGGCGAACTGCGCACGGGGCTCGTGATCGGCGCCGTGCTCGGCGCGATCGCATGGACCGCGATATGGTTTGCGTTCGGCGAAGCCCGGCTCGCCACCGCGGTCGCACTGTCGCTCGCGGTCGCCGGCACCGCCGCAGCGACGATCGGCCTGCTGCTGCCGTGGGCGCTCGCCGCCAGCGGACGCGATCCTGCATTCGGCAGTGGGCCGCTCGCAACGATCGTGCAGGACGTCCTTTCGCTGGCGATCTACTTTGCGATCGCCAGCGCGCTGCTGCTTTGAACCGGATCCGCGCTAGCGCCGGTCGACGCGGCCCTCGACCGTCACGGCCGCGGCACTCTTGTTCTCCCACATCAGGCAGTACTCGCCGGTCGACTCGGCGCGGAACGTCGACGCGAACTGCCGCGTCGCCTCGCGTTTGACCGGATAGAGCACGTCCTTGCCGCGGTGATAGTGAATATTGAAGTCGACCGGGGCGTTCGCCTCGAACCGGTACGCGATCGCGCGCCCTGCCTCGATCGTCAGGCAGTGTTCGTCGAACTTGCCGGGGGCGATCGACATGCGCAATGTCTGCTCCGCGGTGGCGTGCGCCTGTCCGGCCATCAAGATCGCGGCCATCAACGCGGTACGCAGCGCATCGTCCATGCGGCCGAGTCTAGCTGTCATTTCTGCAATCTCGCCGGACCCGACGCACGGAACCCGGTGCGCGGATGATGGTCAACGTCAAGCCATTCCTGCTAGACTCCGCGCATGCGCCGTCTCCTGCTCGTCGTGCTCGCGCTCGTGCTGCCGCTGAAAGCGATGGCAGCCGGCGTGGTGCCGATCGTCGGTGCACCCGAGCACGTGCACGTCGCCGCGCACGCGCACCCGTCCGCGCACGCGCTGATCGGCCAGGCGCACGACGATTGCGGCGCGCGCGCCGCGGAGGTCCCCGCCGCGGGTGACACGCTTCACGAGCACGCCTGCCCGCATCTGGGCATGGCTTCCGTCCCGCCACCGGTAGCGACGTTCGAGACCGAACGCGTGGCGCCGCGCGCGCCGAGCGCAGCCGTTGCACACTTCGTCTCGATCGTGCTCGACGTACCCTCGCCGCCACCGACGCGGCGCGCCTAGCGCACCGCTTTCGCCGCCGCGGTTGACCCCCGCGGCTTTCCTGCGCAGCGCCCGCCGCGGGCCGCGCAACGCTCATCACCCGAGGAATTCGATGTCGCGATCCCGATCGCTCTGCGCGGTCGCGCTCTTCTTTGCGTGGACCGCCGCTTCCGCACAAGGCCGCTCGGCCGATCCGCCCGCGCCCCCACCAGGCGCCGTCGCACTGCCCAAGTACGAATCCGCGCTGCGCGACTACCGCGCCTTTGCCGACGAACCGATCGCCTCCTGGCGCGAGGCCAACGACACCGTGCGCCGCATCGGCGGCTGGCAGACATACAGCCGCGAGGCCTATCAGGCACTGCGCAAGCCGGCGACCGAAGCAGGCCCGGCTCCCGCAGCCCCGGTCGCGCGCGATCCGCACGATGCCCATCACGGAGGCCGCCGGTGAACACAGCAACCCGACTCTCAGCGGCGGCCGGGGCGCTTCTGCTCGCCGGCTGCGCGACGCTGTCGATCGAGGACGACCGCGCACAACTGCGGGCGTTTACGCAGGATGCGCTCGGCGTGCCGGTCGCGCAGCTGACCACCGAAGACGCGCGCCGAGAGGCCGCGGCGGCGGTCGAGCGGCTGCTCGACTCGCCCTTGTCGGCCGACGATGCCGTGCGCATCGCGCTCGCGGCGAGCCCGGCGTTGCACGCGCTGCTGGCGCAGGCCGACGCCGCTTCGGCCGCCGCCACGCAGTCGGCGCGGCTGCCAAACCCGTTGTTCGCATTCGAGCGGCTCGTCCGCAGCGAAGACGGCGCGACCGACAAGGACATCGGCCGCAGGTTGAGCCTGTCGCTGCTCGATCTGCTGACGCTGCCGGCGCGCACCCGGATCGCGGAGCACAAGCAACAGCAGTTGCGACTGCAATCGGCCGGCGCCGTACTGGCCGCCGCCTCCGAGGCGCGGGCCGCCTGGGTGCGCGCCGTCGCCGCGCAACAGTCGGCTGCGTACTTCGAGCAGGTCCGGCAGGCGGCCGAGGCGAGCGCGGAGCTTGCGCGCCGGATGCAGGCGGTCGGCAACTTCAGCCGCTTGCAGCGGGCGCGCGAGCAGGCCTTCTACGCCGACGCCGCCGCGCAGTACGCGCGTGCGCAGGCGGCTGCGGCGGGCGCGCGCGAGGCGCTGGTGCGT